>JAVSGI010000003.1:923603-1231471 GCA_032334235.1 Paracoccaceae bacterium Fryx2 | reverse complement strand
CTGGCCGGGCAGGGGACGCGTTGGGGTTTCTGGAGCGAGCCGAGTTTCGCGATCGCGCTTGGGTGCCGGAGGAATGGCAGGCGGCCAGGCTGGATGTGCTGGAAGCGCTAGGCCGGTCGGACGAGGCGCAGGTGTTCCGGTTGGAGTGCTATCACCGCAGCCTCGCTGCGGACCACCTTCGCGCATATCTGAAGCGCCTTGCGGATTTCGACGATGTCGAGGCCGAGGAGCAGGCGCTGGCCCATGCTATTGCCTACCCTGACCCCCTTTCGGCGCTGCATTTCCTGACCCACTGGCCCGCGCTCGACCGGGCAGCGCAGCTGGTGCACCAACGGTTCGACGAGTTGGACGGTGATCGCTACGAAATCCTGACCCTGGCTGCCGAGGCCCTGTCGGCGCGCTATCCGCTGGCCGCCTCGCTGGCCTTGCGGTCGATGATCGACTTCACGCTGAACGCCGGAAAATCGAGCCGCTACCAACATGCGGCACGTCACTTGGCGGAGTGTGATGCGCTGGCCAGCCAGATCGAGGACTTCGCGACCATTGAGCCGCACGCCAGCTATGTCGCACGCTTGAAGCGCGAGCATGGCCGCAAGTCCGGCTTCTGGACACGGGGCGAGGGAAAATGATGTGGCCTGGCTCCCTGAATTAGGGTCACATGCGTGACGCTCGGCAAAGTGCGTTGTTGCAGACGTAAGGAGCCGAAAGCCGACTGTTGGTGGTGCGGCCTAGCAGGCGCGGCAAATGCAGATAGCCGTCGTTTGCGCGGACCGTGACGAAGTCCAAATCCTCCACCGTGTAGTAGGCGGAAGAAAGGACCTAACAAAATTGTCGAACAACTCAAGCCACGGCAACAAGGCAGCTTTTTCCCGCGTAGCTGCTCGAAACTGCCTTTTGCGCCTTCCACCAAAAACAGATATTGGCCGCCCCCGCACCGATCGGCCGCGTCGTCCCACACAGATGACGATCATCGCTCGATCTTGCTGCGTTATTCACGTGGGCCGGATTCATGCAAGGCGCGTGTAGTTGTAGAGTACCTCGTCAAAAGCTTGAGCAGCAGTGCCGAACTCTCCGATTTGTAAGCGTGGAAGAAAAGCGACTTTTAGGACATAGGCGGCCAACTCTAAGCCCTCTTGGTCGTCCCGCGCCTCCATCAACCGCCGACAGCGATCTATGCGGTCCACCGCTTCAGGATGGGTATTAGACGGTCCTTTCACGACGTTCATCTGGCCAACCCAAAGCAGCGCGGTAGACACAACAAAGAGTCGGAACTGATAGTGTTGTGGCGAGATACCGTTCCCCGCCAAGATCCATTTAGTGGCCCAGAGATCGGCTTCGTACTCTTGCTGTTTCTTCAGGTCCGCCGTGGTGTCGACTTCGTGAGATAGGTGGATGTGTCCGATCTCGTGCAGCAAAACCCATCCAACAGCACCGTAGAAAAGGTTGTTTACCCGCAGGTCTTCTGCTGCGGTGGGAGAAGCGTTTGGCACAGCAAGGTTCGCCGGGAATGGGTGGTGTCGGTTCTTGGTCAGATCACGCGCGAGCTGCAAGTATTTCAAAGCGGTGTCGTACGCACTTCCGGGCGCGCTGGAGAGAGTCGTCTCGCCGCTTAATAGCGTGACGGCCACTGCATCACCTATGAGCACTGCATATTTCGCTGTAGCCCACAGACTCAGCAGTGCCCAATACGATGCCGCTAGCTTAGGATCTTCGGCTCCGGTGGCAGGAATGGCCTTGAGGTTGGTTGCGGTGTCCAAGAATACGAGTTCCCAAGGTGGATCGCCCAAGATGCTTTGCAACTCCGGCAACCGCTCCGGCGCAAGATATGATGGTGTTTCGGCCACGTGATCGCCGAACGGACGCATGAGTTTCTCAGCGTCGCTAATGTACGATGTGGTCACGCATTCCCCCTGAAAGATCAATGACCGAGCAACTAAGCGGAACTTGGCACCTTGGTTGACTAACAGGATTTACCGGTTCCGGTCTAGCCATGGAACGTGACTAGTCTGGCTGCTCATTGTCGGCTGTTATCGCTGCCGCGCAGTCGCTCACAATGACTGCTCCGCTGTTGACGCTGTGCGGCTGTTCGCAGCTACGCTTCGAACTAGCCGCTTCCCACCCAAAAGCAAACATTCGTCGCCACGGAAGCGAAAGTCAGCTCCGTCCCCAAAACGGTCACAACGGCTGACCTCACTGCAATGAGCGGGAACGGCAGGTCAGGGGTAGCTGCGCTACAGGGATGTTCACAGCCGACAGTCGGCTTTGGGCCATGCTACATCTTGGATCGTGTGATTGGTTGACAAGCTCTTCGGTGTGCTCCGATGATGCATCATGGTCGACCGATACAAATCCTTTAGCGAGCTTTCCGCCAACGAGTGCCTCGACATCGACTATCGCATCCGAGCCTTGGATCGTGGCTCAGACGCGTTGATACTAGCACCGCACGGCGGATGGATCGAACCGAAGACATCTGATATCGCCGAGGCGATTGCAGGAACGGATTTATCGTTCTATACCTTTGAAGCCCTACGGAACGGGCCTCACGGCGATTATCATATTACTTCCCATTGTTTCGATGAACCTACTGCCGTAGGCCTTGTCGGCAAGTCGTCGACGTCAGTTGCAATCCATGGGCGGCGACACGACGGGACGGATGCGGTTTGGTTGGGTGGTCGCGACACCCGCCTACGCGAATCTGTCGGAATCTCGCTGCAAGAGGCGGGCTTCGGCGCGGAGATCAACCGACGGCTTCCGGGCCTGGATGAAGCAAATATTTGTAACCGCACGCGGTCCCGTATGGGTGTACAACTTGAGCTTTCCCCTCGGCTGCGCACAATGCTGACAACTGATGCAAGACTGCTGCAATCGTTCTGCGAAGCTGTTCGAAACGCTGTCCAGCAGTCGCGCGCCATCTGAACAGTTCCGTGCGCCCGCCTTCGGGATGCGTCGACTTTCTCCGCGGCGTGCGCGAGGCAAGCTGCCGTGTCGGAAAAAAGGTGAGACCGTGAATGCCCAGATCCAGGCGAACTATGAAGCGCTGCATTTGGCTGGTAGCGATCAAGTTGAATTGATGAATTCAGGCTACCGGAACATCAAGCGTTGGCCGTGCGGAAGCACAGTGGAAGCAAGAGGGAGGGGTTCGCTGCGGATTGTTGCGAAAGTCCGTGCAGAGGCGATTCACGGCAAGGGGCGGCAAGCCACGGAAAATGCGAAGGATAGCGCGTTTCTGAGGGATTGTTCAGGGTTTGTTCGCCACGACTCATAACCTGAAGGTCACAGGTTCAAATCCTGTCCCCGCAACCAAAAAATCACAAGATATCAAATAGATAGAACCCGACCTAAACAGTCGGGTTTTTGCTTGTTCAGTTTACATCAACGCCACATCAACACCGACACAGAAAAACAGCATTCGCGTGCGTTCGTGCGGATTTCGCGGAGAATGGGCGCTGATTTCGCGCGATCGTGGGCACGCGTTTCGCGCCATTCTGGGCAGTCATTTCACGGGATCGTGGGCAGGCTGGCCGACGCTTTCATGGAGTCAGGCTTGAACGATTTGGTCAAGCTTTTTTGTGACGGCGGAGCGCCTGCGCAGGCTTTCACCTGAGAGGGTGAGGCGGTGTGCGTTGTGAACGAGGCGGTCGAGGATGGCATCTGCGAGCGTTGGGTCGCCGATGGCTTCGTGCCACTGGTCAACGGGGAGTTGGCTTGTGACGATGGTGGAAGCGCGGCCGTGGCGGTCTTCGAGGATTTCCAGCAGGTCACGGCGCTCCGGGGCGGTGAGGACGGCGAGGCCCCAATCGTCAATGATCAGCACATCCATGCGGGCGATGGTTTTGAGGATGCGTTCATGGCGGCCATCGCCACGGGCCAGAGCAAGGGCCTCGAACATGCGCGGCGCACGTTGATAGAGGACGGGCCGCCCATCCCGGCACGCCTTGTGGCCAAGGGCGCAGGCGATCCAGCTTTTGCCCAAACCGGTCGGCCCGGTTATCAGCAGGTTCTCGTGCCGGGCGATCCAGCCGCCATCGGCAAGATGCGCCATGACACTGCGGTCAAGACCACGTGGGCTGCGCAGGTCCAGATCCTCGACGCTGGCATCTTGGCGCAGAGCCGCAAACTTGAGCCGGGAGGCCAGTTTCTTGGTGTCGCGCTCTGCAGCCTCGCGGTCGACCAGCAGGCCGAGACGCTCTTCGAACGAGAGGGCGTCGAAGGCGGTTGACCTGCGTTGTTCTTCGAGCGCCGATGCAATGCCGGTCAGGCCGAGCGCCAACAGTCGGTCGTGGGTGGGATGGGTCAGCATTTTAGTCCTTTCTCAATGGTAATAGCTGCCGCCACGAATGTTGGCGTGCTGGAGGGGGGCGACCTCTTCGGAGCCTTCCAGGAAGGCGCGATCGAGGCCGGTCTTGAGGATCGAACGAATGGAGGTGACGGTGCGGGCCCGGATGGTCACACCCCGCTGGCAGGCCGCATCAACGCGCTCCGGCCCATAGGTTTTGACCAAGGCCAGCACACCCAGGCAGGTGCGGAACCCCTGTTCAGGATGGGGGCGGTCAGCCATCACCATCTCGCAAAAGGCGGCGACGGCGGGGCCGGTCTTGGTTGCCTGCGCCAGCATTCTGGCCGGGGTCCATTCGGCAAAGCGACGATGGGCCGATGGCATATGGTCGGCCACGGTGACATGGCTGCGCCGCCCCGGGGTGCGCACGTGGCTCGCAACCCTCTGACCACGATGGAATATCTCGACCGTCTGGCCGCTTGTGCGAACATCGACCTCTTGTTTGATCAGCGCGAAGGGCACGGAATACCATGAGCTGTCGACCTCAACGTGATAGTCGGGTGCCACGCGGGCGCGCTTCCAGCGGGCGAAGACATAAGGTTCGGGCGGTAGGGGCTGAAGATTGGGCCGATCCAAAGTGGCAAACAGATCGGCGCGGCTGGCGCCATAGCCGCGCATCACGCGCATGTTCAACTCGTCCAGCAGCCGCCGGATCGCCACGTTCAACTCGGCCAATGAGAAGAACCGGTGGTTCCGCAGCCGCGCCAGAATCCAGCGTTGTGCCACTTGGACAGCCACTTCCACCTTCGCCTTGTCCCGGGGTTTGCGCGGCCGGGCGGGCAGAACGGCGGTGCCATAATGCGCCGCCATCTCGGCATAGGTCCGGTTCAGCCCCGGATCAAACCGGTCTGCCTTGATCACGGCGGACTTCAGATTGTCCGGAACCACCGCCTTTGGCACGCCGCCCAGAAAGGCGAACATCCGGATATGCGCGAGGATCCAATCTTCCAACCCCTCCGATGCCACCGCCTCGGCATAGGTGTGATTCGATGCCCCCATTGCCGCCACGAACAGCTTCATGGCCCGCGCTTCGCCGGTCGTGGGGTCGATCACGTCGATGGTGTCGCCGGCAAAGTCAACGAACACCTTCTCGCCGCCCACATGTGTCTGGCGCATCGTCGGGCGCACCCGACCCTTCCAAGCCTCGTAATGCGTGCAAAACCAAGTATAGGCAAAACCCCCGGGGTGCGCGGCACGGTATTCTTCCCAGAGCAGCATCCGCGTCACCCCAGGGCGGCGCAACTCGCGGTCAATCTCCGCCCAGTCGGGCACAAGCCGCTCCGCGTCCGGCACCGTGGGCGGGGCTGGAAACAAAAGAAGTTCAAGGCTGTCGTCATCGATCCCCTCCGGCAAGGGCCACGTGAGCCCGGCATGACGCGCCCGTTGGGTGTAGCTTCCGACGCTCCCCTTGCTCAGACCGAGGGAAGCGGCA
This sequence comes from Paracoccaceae bacterium Fryx2, assembly GCA_032334235.1. Lineage (NCBI taxonomy): Bacteria > Pseudomonadati > Pseudomonadota > Alphaproteobacteria > Rhodobacterales > Paracoccaceae > Paracoccaceae bacterium Fryx2. The sequence continues at coordinate 1,225,703 of JAVSGI010000003.1, read as the reverse complement.
ATGGACCGCTCGCTCAGGCCTTGCCCAAGCTTCAATCGCAAAACATCTCGTATCCGGCGCATGTTCAATCGTCCTGTCGGCATCAAGCCACCCCTTCATTCCTGAAGGCGCAACTATCCTCAATTTGCCGACCAGACCTGCCCGCGATCCCGCGAAATCAGTGCCCAGCTTCACGCGAAATGACTGCCCATGATCCCGTGAAATCGATGCCCACCATCAAGCGAAACACGCAGCGTTCGCCGGTATTCGCCGACATTGGGCTGTATTCACCGGCATTTATGGCTCCGGATGAAGTGATTGGTCTGTCGAGGCACGGTGATGAATACTTACCCAATAGGGTAAATCCAATGTGTGTTCAGCCAGAACCTTTGCTGACTTACTGATAACGATAAGATCGCTTGAGCGATCTGTCATCTTGGTCTACTCTTATCGATAAAGATAAGGAGTACCACCATTTCAACCGAACACGAGCAGAAGCTCCTTGCAGAGGTTGGCCAGCGCATCAGGGCGATCCGTGGGCAGCAGAGCCTCAACCTTGATCAATTGGCGCGCCTCACGGGGATCAGCGCTCCGGCATTGTCTCTGATTGAGACGGGCAAGCGTGATGCGAGGCTGACGACGCTTGCCAAAATTGCGGCCGCGCTGCGTGTGGCGCTTCCGGCGCTGCTGGAGGATCCTTCGCCCGACCCTGACCTTAAGGCAACAAGCGCCTCCCAAGGATACGACCTTGGTGACTACCAATGACGGCATCGGTCCCGATCTGGTTTGATGCGCTTGAAGTGGGGCATGTCGATGTGGCCGCCGATGGGGCGCTGTCTTTGCGCTATGGCGAGCGCTGGCTGCAGACCGCAGGAGCGTTTCCGCTTTCGGTCACCATGCCACTGCGCGACGAGCCCTATTCGTCTGACGTCATCTCACCTTGGCTTGCCAACCTGCTGCCAGAGGAAGAGCAACTGCAGGTTCTAACCCGATCGCTGGGGTTGGATCAGGCCGATGTGCTGGCCGTGCTGAAAGAGATTGGCGGGGACACTGCGGGCGCGCTGTCCTTCGGGGAGCCTGCGGATCGCAGCCGTTGGGCCTATGCGCCGCTGACGCGCTTCTACGGCACTGACGACTCACAGGACGCGCTGGAGCGCCATTTCGCGGATCTGGGTCGCAGACCATTTCTGGTGGGTGAGGAGGGGGTTCGTCAGTCTCTCGCCGGTGGTCAGAAGAAGTCGGCTCTCGCTGTCCTGGGGCCTGATGGGGTTCCTGTGCTGCGCCTGCCCGGCCCGGAGGACGTGCTCGCCATTCCCCTGAACGGGGCTCCGTCCACTTTGATCGTGAAGCCGGACAATCCCAATCTTCCGGGCATTACCGAGAACGAGGTCTGGTGTCTGCGGATGGCGCAGGCCGTCGGCATCGAGGCGGCACAGGCGACGATCCTCAAGGCTTCCGGTCGCAGTGCAATCGGCGTGCTGCGTTATGATCGCAGGTTGGGGCGGAAAGGTCAGATCCTGCGGCTTCATCAGGAAGATTTCGCACAGGCGAATGGTATTCCACCGGGGCGGAAATACGAGCGTGGAACCTTGCGCGGGCTTGACCTCAAGACGCTACTGGAAACGGGGCGCCATGTCAGCGCAAACGATGCTCTTGCCCTGTTGGATCAGGTCATCTTCAACATTCTTGTCGCCAATACCGACGCGCATGCGAAGAATTACTCGCTGATCCTGCCGGTCGGAGCGGCGCCGCGCCTTGCTCCGCTTTATGATGTGTCCTCGGTGCTGTCCTGGCCCCATGTGGTTCAAACGCTGGCCCAGAACATAGCAGGCAAGAAGCGCGCGCCAGACGCGGTTGCAGCCCGGCACTGGGAGGCGGTCGCGCGCGAGATCGGCTATCGCCCGACCGATGTCCGAAATCGCGTGCAGGGGCTTGTCGATCGGCTGGTGACAAGCAGGGTTCCGGTCACTGCCGAGGTTGCCGCATTGCCGGGGGCGACCGCAGGCTATGCCCTGCAAACCGCAGAGGCTGTCGAGGGAAATGCGCTTAGAATTGCGGGGCGGTTGTAGATGGCAAGGGCTCTGTTGCACAAATCGGGTGACAGACAGATCTCCCCTTTCCCTGGACAGACTCATCCCACGGCTTCAGTGACGGGTATACCGAGCGCCGTGAAGCCGTTCAGCACGGCTACACGGACCTGAAACTCGGCGACCTGACGGTCAAAGTCCCGCGCCATGAGGCGCTGACCCAGCAATTTGACGCAGTGCATCTTCGTCTCGACGCGGCTTCGGCGGTGATAACCGCTCCATCGTCGCCAGATGGTTCGGCCGAAGCGTTTCGACGCGCGTAGGGCTTCGTTGCGGGCGATTGCCCCGGGGGTGTCGGGCTTCCATGGCTTGGCGTTCTTGCGGGGCGGAATGATGGCGGCCGCACCGCGGGCGGCGATGGCGTCGTGACACTTGCGTGTGTCGAAGGCGCCATCAGCGGTGACGCTGGCGATCTCCTGATCGGGCGGGATCTGGTCGAGCAGTTCGGGCAGCATCGGCGCGTCACCGACATCGCTGGTGGTGAACTCGGCTGCGCGGATTTCCAGTGTTTTCTCGTCTATCCCGATGTGAATCTTGCGCCAGACCCGACGTTTGGTGCCGCCGTGCTTGCGCGCATTCCATTCACCTTCGCCTTCAACCTTGATCCCGGTGCTATCGATCAGAAGATGCAGCGGGCCTTGCGAGCCGCGGTGGGGGATGTTGACCTTCAGGGTCTTCTGGCGACGGCTCAGCGTGCTGAAATTGGGCACAGCCCAATCCAAATCGATGAGCCCCAGCAGGCTTTCGACGAAGCCAGTCGTCTGTCTGAGCGCCATGCCAAACAACACCTTGATGGTCAGGCAGGTCTGGATCGCGGCATCGCTATAGTCAGGCTGTCGGCCGCGCTTACCTGTCGGCGCAGCCTCCCAGATCATGGCGGTATCAAACCAGATCGTCAGCGAGCCGCGGCGCTTCAGCGCTTCGTTATAGGCGGGCCAGTTCCTGGTCTTGTAGGCGGGGGGTATGGGTCTGCTCATGCCGTCCAGCTACCACGCTGGATTCACAAGATGAATCCCTCACGGGATTTGTGCAACAGAGCCTACCAGCATGGCACATTGCGATGCCGTTGGGGGAGGAGCCATCCACACCATCATGTGTGAGGACTCAGCCTTTTGGGAACAAGAAGGCGAAGGCGATCTTTCGCGCCCAAGCCGGGGTCAAGGTTTCCTCGACGACACCGAGGCGTTCATAGGCGTGGATGAAGCGGTCGGGTGCGGTCAGGATCCCGACATGCTTGGCGATGGCGCGCGGGGCCATCCGGAGCAGGACCAGCGCGCCGGGGTTGGCATCAGCCGGGCTGATTTCTGGCATCATCCTGCGCGCGCCTTCCGCCAGAACCTCTCGCGGCCCGGTCTCACCCCAATCCCGGCTATAGGGTGGGATCGGGAATGGCTCGTCGCCGACCACCTCGCGCGAGGCCGAGGCAATCACAACCGACGCCACGCAGGCTGGCTTGATCATGGTAGGGCGTGCCAAGCCAAGACCGCGCGACGGCAATGACCAAGGCGGGATCGGCGGAAATCACAGCACGTTCCCCTTATGCCCGCCATCCTGGCTGGCATAGCGCAGGACCGCATCTTGACCGGGGATGTTGGGAAAGCCTCGGAAGTTGGCGACATTCACGAACTTTGCGCTGCAGGTCGCGATCCCCTTATCGCAGCCCGCGCGCGCGATGAAGCTGTCGCCCTCGGCGATGGGCAACACTGGAGCTTCCAACAAAGTCAATGTGGCGATGGCATCGGCCAAGCCATGGAACAGCACCTCGGTGACCCGCCCCGTATTCGCGCCGCTGGTCCAGGTCAAGGTGCCAGACGTGAACCAGCCCGCGTCAAACCCGCTCAGCCCCGATGCCATGAAGGCCCGATCACGCAACAGGTCGGTGACGACGCCCGTACCCTTGTAGATGGCGTTTTCCAGATCAATGCCGCATCGCGCATCGCCCAAGCGGGCGTCGCACCCCGCTTGAAACGTGCGCCCCACGGTCTGGCCGAGGACATGCGCTAGTGTTCCCCACCTGACACAGGATTCCCATTGAGGGCCTGATGTGCCATATTCGGGGCATGAGACGCGATGACATTTGCCTTTACCTTGGCCCCGCCGACCGTGCTGAGCTTCAAGCTCTGATCACCAACCGCAACACTGCGCGCAAGCTCGTCTGGCGTTCCGAGATCGTGCTGGCGACAGCGGACGGTCACGGCACTTTTGAGATCATGCGGCGCGCACGCACTTCGAAGCCCACGGTCTGGCGCTGGCAGGCTCGGTATCTCGATGAGGGTGTGGACGGCCTCAAGCGCGACAAGACAAGGCCCTCGCGCGTGCCGCCATTGCCCATGGAAACAAGGCTGAAGGTGATCACCAAGACGGTGCAGGAGACGCCGCCCAACGCCACCCACTGGAGCCGCGCCCTGATGGCCGAAGCCATGGGGATTTCGCCGTCGAGTGTGGGTCGCATATGGGCCGAAGCTGGCTTGAAGCCGCATCTCACGAAGGGGTTCAAGGTCTCGAATGACCCGCTGTTCGAGGAAAAGGTCACGGATATCGTCGGTCTCTACCTTGATCCACCGGATCGGGCTGTGGTTCTGTGTGTTGATGAGAAGTCGCAGATCCAGGCGTTGGATCGGACGCAACCCGGTCTGCCGCTCAAGAAGGGGCGCGCAGCTACCATGACACACGATTATAAGCGGCACGGCACGACCACGCTGTTCGCCGCGCTGGATGTGAAATCCGGCAAGGTCATCGGCGATTGCATGCCCCGCCATCGCGCCAAGGAGTTCCTGAAATTTCTGCGGCAGATCGACAAGGCCGTGCCCGCGCGTCGTCACGTGCACCTGGTGCTCGACAACTACGCCACCCACAAGACGCCCGAGGTGAAAGCATGGCTGGACAAGCACCCGCGCTTCAAGCTGCACTTCACGCCCACCAGCGCCTCATGGCTGAACCTGGTCGAACGCTTCTTCGCCGAAATCACATCGAGGCGCATCCGACGTGGCAGCTATTCCAGCGTCGATGACCTGAAGACCGCGATCTACGACTATCTGGCGCAGCACAACGAGAAGCCGAAGCCCTTCAGGTGGACCAAAACCGCCGAGGACATCCTCACCCGAGAACGCCGCGCGCTCGACAAACTCGACGAAATTCGCGGAAACAGGTAGGAAGTGTCAGACTCAGAACACTAGCGACCGGACCTCTGCGACAAAGGCCATGCGCCCGCGCCGGATTTGCCCGACCACACCCCGGCGCAAGAGTACCCGCTGGCTCGTATCGGCCCAATTGACCCGCCAGAGCTCCACCGCCGCATTGTCCCAGCGCCCGTCGAGGATGTCGGTTTCCGTGATCCGGTCGGAGGTCAGCACGCCGGTTGCGTCCTGCGCATCGACAGCGAGATCGGATCCAGCGCGGATTTCCGAGGCGGCAAACCCGCTTTCCGGTTCAAACGCGGTGCCATCGTAAGCCAGTGTGCGATCATGATCGGTGAAGCCCAGCGCAATGCCGTCCGACCGCGAAATCCGCCAGCACCAGGACAAGGTGGTGGTGCCATCATCGAGATGGGCTTGCAGCGCGGGAGAAAGGGATTTCACGATTGCTTCCGTTCCATGGTTGAATTGTAAAGCTGTTGTCTTTACACTGATGTTCAGTGCAGCAAAGGAAACGCGCCATGGTCGCCGTGACACCCAACGAGGACGCCCAGCGCCGGTCGTTGATCAACCTTCGCGTCACCCCGCGTGACCGCGACCTGATTGACCGTGCCGCAGCAGCCTTGGGCAAGAACCGCTCGGAGTTCATGATGGAGGCCAGTCGTCAGGCGGCCGAGGATGCGCTTTTGGATCGCACAGCGTTCCGGCTGGATGCAGATCAGTTCGGTGCCTTCATGGCGCAGCTCGACGCGCCGCCCGCTCCGAACGAGCGCCTGCGCAGGCTGCTGACCACACCCGCACCATGGGACAAGTGACGTCGGGCGAAGGCCCGTTGCGCGCGCCGGAACCCCTGACGGACGATCATCTGAACGATGCGTTCTCATCAGGGGCGCCGACCCTCGACGCTTGGCTGAAACGCAAGGCCCGGGCCAATCAGTCCTCAGGCGCGTCGCGCACCTATGTCCTTTGCCGGGGCGCGCGGGTTGTCGGGTACTACGCGCTGGCGGCGGGATCGGTCAGCCACGATCTGGCCCCGCGCAAGCTGCGCCAGAACATGCCCGATCCGGTGCCGGTCATTGTGCTGGGCCGATTAGCGATTGATGCCTCCGAGCAGGGCAATGGCCTGGGGCGTGCCCTGTTGCGCGACGCGGTGCTGCGGATCACGGCCGCCGCGCATGAGGTCGGTATCGCGGCCATTCTGGTGCATGCGCTGAACGACCGCGCCAAGGCGTTCTATCTTGATGCGGGGTTTGTAGAAACCGCAGTAGAGCCGATGACGCTGTTTCTGCGGATCAAGGATGCCAAGGCGGTATTGGGCGAAGCGTGACGTTCATCTGCGGATTTCCAAGAGGGGGATTGAGGTGATCGACCCGAGCCGTTCAAAGTCGAGGGTCACGTCGAGCGTGTCGCTATCGAACCGGCCCGGCACATCGAATTCAAAACCGGCGCGGACGATGACGCCATTGGCGGGCGCGGTGGTGAAGGTGACGACGCCAGTCGTGGCATTCAGCGTCCAGCCCGACAGCTGCTCGACCATGCCCAGCGCCACGCGGACGGTCCCGGCGACGGGCTTGGCGATGGTCCGCACCCATGTTTGCGCGCCGGAGGTGTAGCGTTTTGCCAACTGGAATATCTGCAGGCTGCCAGTGCCGGTGCCGATCTGCTGGTCGGTTGCAGTGATTGGCTGCGACGGCAAGGCGGATTTGTAGTCGGCCCAGTCCTTGTAGCGGAAACCGTGCAGGCGACCATTCCGCGCCTCGAAGAACGCCACCACCGCCGCCAGATCATCGGCGCGCCGAATGCCATAGGCCACATCATAGCGGCGGCGCGAATTGGCCCAGCTGGCGTTGCGCTCTTCGTCGCCGCTGGCCAGTTCAACGATCTGGGTGCGCCGTTCCGGTCCCCCGTGCGCCCCGCGGCTGATGTTGTCGGGGAACCTGATGTCATGGAACGCCATCACATGCCCCTCCGGCCGAGGGACACGGCGCGGGCGATATCGGCTGCAACCTGCGTGCGGGATTGCCTGAAGCTTTCGGCGTCGCGGGACATGATGGTGACCGAAATAATCGGGGCCGCGCCTTGCCCTTGGCCATAACCAGCAGCTTCCCGGCGAGACAGAACCCGCTCACCCCGCTGCAGGATGGCCGGAACCTCGTCCGGTTTGATCCCGGCCCAGCCGCCTGAATGCATGCGCGGCGCACCGGCAAAGGCCATGGCGGGGACCATGCGGCCCGGGCTCGACGATCCGACCACTCCACCGGCATGCAGGATGTTGGCGAAGATGCCACCGGCACCGCCCAGCGCGCCCGACAGTGCATTGGCGATGGGGCCGAGGATGAAGCGCCGCGCCGCCAGTTTCGCGAGATCGGCGATCATTGAGGTGACGAGGTCGCGGAAATCCAGCTTGCCGGTTTTCACGAACTCGCCCACGGCGTTTTCGGCCGAGGTGAAGGCGCTGACCAGCGCATTGCCGATATCGCCACCAATGTCGCGGGCCTTGGCTGCATAATCGGCGAGGGTCGCCACGGCGGCTTCCCATCCGGTCTTGGCCACTTCGGCACCGGCCGCAGCTGCGGCACCAGCCCCACCGGCGGCGCGTCCGGCCTCGGTCATCGACTCGTCCTGCCGGTCAGCAGCATCTGCGGCCCCGTCCAGCGCGGCCTCGCCTTCTGTCCCGGCCCCGGCAACCCCGTCCAGGTTGTGTTTCGGCGTGCAATTTTGACCCCTCAGGCGGGGTGATCGGCGTGCAATTTTGCCCCCCCTGCTGATCTGTCAGACCGTTCGTTGCGGGGCAGCGGACGGAGGGGGAGTTGAAGCGGGTGGATACGATCGCGCGGGTCCGGCGGGCCTTTCATGTTCAGGGTTGGTCGATGAAGAAGATCGCCCGGGATCTGCATCTGTCGCGCAATACCGTGCGCAAGATCCTGCGGTCGGGCGAGACGGACTTCACTTACGAGCGGGAACGGCAGCCTATGCCGCGGATCGGGCCGTGGCAGGGCCAGCTTGAACATTTCCTGTCGGCCAATGTGGGCAAGCCATCGCGCGAACGGCTGACGCTGATCCGGATCTTCGAGGAATTGCGCGGGCTCGGATACGAGGGCGGCTATGACGCTGTGCGCCGGTTCGCCAAAGCCTGGGCGCAGAACCGGGGGGCGGCGACGGCCGAGGCCTATGTGCCGCTCTACTATGCGCCGGGTGAGGCCTATCAATTCGATTGGAGCCACGAGGTCATCCTGATCTCGGGCGTGACGGTCACCGTGAAGGTGGCCCATGTCCGGCTGTGCCACAGCCGGATGATGTTCGTGCGGGCCTACATGCGCGAGAGCCAGGAGATGGTTTTTGACGCGCATGACCGGGCGTTCGCCTTCTTCAGGGGCACCTGCACGCGAGGCATCTACGACAACATGAAGACGGCTGTGGAGGCGGTCTTCACCGGGAAGGACCGGCACTACAACCGCCGCTTTCTGCAGATGTGCAGCCATTACCTTGTCCAACCTGTCGCCTGCATAGCTGAAAAGCGAACCCGCCGCCTCGTCCGTTCCCCGCATGATCACCCCCGCAAACGCTGCAGGAAAAGGGAATAATGTTCCTTAATCCGCGTCTATAGGCGAGTTCTTCAGCAGCCTGTTAGTGCTGCTCCGCAGCTTGGATTGCCGCATGCGATTCTGGTTGCTTACGCCTAACCTCAGCTTTACCCTTCCTCAGGCGCGCAACTCCAGGGCTGGTGAAATTTTGCTTACTATCCAAGATGATAAAAATCTCTACCTTACTGAAGAAGTGGTCCGCAAATTCTTGCCAGTACCAGCTCAGTTGCGCCGTCTGCATATCGCAATTTTCCCCGGATTGATAGCTGACACGGCCAAAGACGATCGTCGATTTTACGCATATCTCACTCAACTGTTGAACGGTGATCTTTCTGCAGTTTTGAAATTCGATCGCACAATGGTGAAGGAAAGGAAGCCAGAAAAGTCATTCTGGGTCCGATCTGCAAGGGCGGTCACGGCACACCTCGCAAGGCCTTTAGAGCCGGCCCACATCTTGGATGACCTGGAAGAACTCTGTTTAGATGAAACCCTACCGTCCGAAACCCACCTGATGGCCCATTTCCTGATGCGGCTGCATCTTGCCCAAACCGGCCCTCTGAAAAGTGATCATCTGAATGATCCGCAAGGGGGCGAGGCTGCTCAAGTGAAAATGCCTGATGTGAGCACGGTCGCGATACCTGCTGATGTCAAGGCCGAGCTCGCAGAATGGCAGCGGGGCACTGCCGCACTCGCCGCTTTTGTGGCGCAGGCCACCGAGCCTGATCCGGAACTTGCCCAACAGATCGTTGCAGAGGCCCAGTCGCTGCTGGCGCTTGCCGAGGCTTACAGCGCGCGTTCGGCCTTGCGCCTTCGGATCACAGAGCGCCTCGCGGCACTTCGGTCGCGTCTGGACGATTGCCTTACGTCAGATGAACTGGCCTTGAGGGCATTCCCGGAGCAGTTGCCCGACACGACCGACATTGCCCGACTGGAGGTGCTTGTCGAGGCCTGCGAAGTTTCGGCACGCGCACTGGCGGCGAGCGACCGACAGTCGCAAGAGTTGAAGGATGCAGTTGCCAAGGCGAACGACGCCGATGACTTCGAGGTTGCGGATCGTCTGTTGCAACAGCGACGAAACGAAAACAATGCCCGCAAGCAGCTGCTCGCGGCCCGCGAAACCACGATCGAAGAGTTGGTGCTGGTTCTTGAGATTTCGCCGCCTACGCAAGACAGCGAAGGGGAAATCGCCGAGACCTTGCTGCCAACTGCAGATCCCGTGCCTGCTGAAGTCGCGCCTGAGCCGCAACCAGTAGAGAGCGCGGTGGAGGACGACGAAGCGGAGCAAGACGGTGCTGCCGCGCCTCTGAATGATCCGGAACCCACCATCACAGCGTTGGATGAGCCGGAGCCAAAGGCGAGGACGGTCGCGCCGGAGGTTGCTTCAACGACGACGGGGGGCAATGAACCGGAGTGCCTTCCCGAGGTTGCCCCCGAGGCTTTTCAACCGCCCGTAAATGAATTGGTCGAGGCCACCGCGTCGCTCGACACCTTGGACGAAGGTCCGGAGATTGGACCCTGGAGCGCAGCTCAGGATATCGGGGATATCCTGCATGTCTATCTTCGGCGTGGGGATACGTTGCTGGCGGCCTATCTTCTGGAACTCGCAGAGGAAAAGGGCGTCGTTGTTCCCTTTCCCGCCGCGCTTTTCTGGGCGTTGTATGAAAGCCGGATGGCCATCCGCGCGCAAGACCATGTCAACCCTCGGCTGACCGAAGCGCTGGATCAGGCGGTGGCGGTGCTGGCCGATATCGAGGACGCGGGTGACGCGCACAAAGCTAAACTGGCGCGGCGGCTGGTGCTGTCCGCGCTTTTGCGGCCGGCCTTGTTTGGTGCCTATGATACGGCGCGCGGGTGGTTGCGCCAGATGCCCCTTGTTGGGGCCGAGAAACAGCTGGCCCGCACTCTGGGGGATCTGGGCTATGACATCCGCCTGAGTTTTGATGATCTACGGACGATCCTGGGAAACACACAGTCCGATCCCTTGCCCGGCCTCACCGAGCAGCTTGCCGATCTGATGGCGGCGAACCGTCATAAGAAGCTCAACTATCAGCCGGCGTCGGAACTGCTGCATCGGCTGTTCGATTCGAGCAGCCTCTTTGGCCGGGCGTTTGAAGCGGCCGCCACTGGTCAGGCGGGTGCGGTGCGCCTGGTGGAAGCGTGCGTCGCGACACTGCCCTCGGACCGCGCCGGGATTACGGTCTTTATCGCGGAACAGGCGACGGAACTGCTGGGGCGCAGACAGCCCATCGAGGGCACATCCTTGCGCGGGCTGTGCAAACTGCTGGAGGCCGCGTTCGATGCGTTGCGCGACTGGCTGGAGGCTGCGAGGTCGGCGCAATCCCAGATCGACAACCGTCGGCGCACCACGCTGGAGGCGACCATCAAGCAGGTGCGCAAGTCTGCGCTGGAAGTCCTGAAGGAACTGGAAGACGAAGCCAGTCAGGACACGCCACTGGACGGTGCCGTTACAATCGCCTTGTGCGCGGCGTTGCAGGATCTTGTGCACCTGTGCGAAGGGCGCGAGCCGGTGATGCCCGCCCCGCGACTGACACGGATTGGCGGCAGCGACCTGCTGCGGCTGACGGGCGGCGCGCAGCCCCGATATGAGGACGACCCGGCCTACTCGGAAGAGCGCCGGGATCAGCGCGACGCCCTGTATGTCTGCTTGCTGCGGCCGAGCAGCCATGCCCAGACCCTGGCCGAAGCCTTTCCGAAACGGCTGGCGGATCAGGCGACGTTGGCGGCGCATGACATTCTGGCGCTGGCACGGCGATTTCCCAACGCGGTCGGGGCGCTGGATCGCGTCGATGCCGAGGAACAGCTGGATGCCCGGATCGGTACGCTGCGCAAGACGCACAAGGCCGAGATTGAGCGCCTGTCAAGCCAGTTGGCGATGCTGTGGCATCTGGCGGGGGATCATCGCGAACAGATCGCAGCCTCGATGCAGCGCCTGTCGTTGATCGAAACCGCGCTGGCGGCCGACCTGTCCGAGGCGTCCGACGAGATCATGATCCCGGCTGTCAACGGGCTGCGGTCGGCCGCGGTGCCGCCTGATTTTCCCGAACTGGTGAGGGTGCTGGAGCAGGTCGGCGCCCTGGTGCAGCGCCGTCACGACCACATCATCGAAGACCAGCGCCGGCGCCTTGACGAACTTTCCCGACAAGAGCGTTACCGGCTTCCCGCCGGTGCGCTGTTGGCACGGATGACCGAGTTTGACCCTGTCACCGTCGACTCGATGATTGGCCAGATTCAGGACGGGCTGCCCTTTGCCGCGATCGAAAACCGCGGCCCTGACACGTTTGGCCGCTTTCACCCCGATTTCGTCGCGGCCGCTGCTGCCCAGCGAGAGACGGCGACCCGGCTGGTCGAGGCCGAGTTGCAGGGCAGGCCCCTGATCCCGCTTCCGCCCTGCCTGCGGGGCCCAGATCAGGAAAAGCGCGCGCTGGACCTGATGCGCTATTGGTCAAGCTTTACCAACGCGATGAAGTCGGGCGCGGGCGACCAGATGCGTGCGCATTTGATGAGCCTTTTGGGAACGCTGGGATTTGTCGGCAGCCGATTGGAAAACAGCGCATCCCTGATCCGGGGGCGTCTGCATCGCTTTACTTTGGGCGCGAAGGTGCGACTGGGCCGTGAACAGTTTCTGCCGCCGATCTACGGCTCAGAATCACGCGACCTTTACAACATCCTTATCGCCGACGAGGCCGTGCGAGATCGAGAGCTTGTCACTCATCTTGGTGCGACGGGACGGGACAAGCCCAGTTTCCTTATCGTTCTGGGTCGTCTTGACCGGCGCCGGCGTGAAACGCTGGCGCATGAGCTGCGGCTGGAACGGCAGACGACCGTGCTGCTGGACGAAAGCCTGATGATCTATCTGGCGCTTGGCGAGAACGAGCCGCTGGAAACGCTTTTTGCCTGCGGCCTGCCCTTCGGCTATATTCAGCCCTACACCACCAAACCGCGCACCATTCCGCCCGAGATGTTTTTTGGTCGCAAGGATGAAGTCCAGAAGATCGTGGCAAGGCAAAGCGGCGGCTGTCTGGTCTATGGCGGGCGGCAGTTGGGCAAGTCCGCGCTGCTGAACCACGTAAAACAGCTTTATGACAACTCGGAGACGGGTCACAGGGTCATAAATCTCGACATCAAACCCGTTGGCGGGCGCGGCGTCCCGGCCGCGCGCATCTGGCGTGACCTTGCGGACTCCTTGCATGATGCCAATGTGTTTGATGTCAAAGACTATACGGCGGAAAGCTTTCGCGCGGAGGTCCGCCAATGGTTGCGCGCCAAGCCCGGGCGGCAACTTTTGATCATGCTGGACGAAGCCGACAACTTTCTGGCCTCCGAGGCGCGAAATGGCAGCTACTCCAACCTGCACGCGCTCAAGGATCTGATGGAGACCTCGAACTGGGACTTCAAGGTCGTCTTTGCCGGATTGCACAATGTGCGGCGCATGTCGCGTGCGGCCAACTCGCCCTTGCCGCATCTGGGCGCACCGATCTGTATCGGCCCCCTGGACAGCAACGCCGACAATCTTGCCGAGGCGCGGCGTTTGGTGACAGCGCCGATGCGCGCGGCGGGCTATGATTACACCGACCCGAACTTGGCATTCTCGGTCCTTGCGCGGGTGAACTATTACCCGTCGCTGGTGCAGGTCTTTTGTCAGGCCGTGATCGAAAACGCAGGCAAGCTGCAGCGCCAGTCAGGATCCGGTCCCTATTGGAAACTGGGTCGGGCCGAACTTTTCGAAGGCGCGATTTGGCGGTCGATCAACGACGAAATCCAGACGCGGTTCCAGGTCACATTGGAACTGGACTGGCGGTATGAGGCGATTGCCAAGGTGATCGCGTTGTTTGGCAGCGAGGGACCCGAGGGGAATACCCGCATCCTGCGCACCGGTGTTTCGGCGAACGACATCCACGAGATGGTCATGGGGTTCTGGCCAGACGGGATCGAGCCTTTGACCCGGAATGATTTTCAGGTTCTGCTGGAGGAAATGACGGACCTTGGCGTGCTCAGCAGCCCTGCCGAGGGGCTTTATGTGCTGCGCAACGCGCAGGTCGCGCAGCTGTTGGGCGCCCGATCGGATCTGGAGCAGGCCTTGTTGACCGCGATGGCGCGCGAAGAGCAGGTCGACTATGACCCGGCGAGCTTTCACAGCCCCTATGTTGCAAAGGAAACGGACGAAAGCGCGCCGGTCACCGATGCGCAGCTTGACAGCCTGCTGGGGGATGACCCCGGGCAGGGCAAAGTCGCGGCGCTGGTCGTGCAGCGTGAGCTTTGGCATTTTGCCGATCCCAAAGGGTTGTGCGACCTGATCGAAATGCGGGCAGACCGGCAAAGGCCACTGAGTGTTGTCGTGTCGTCTGCCGAGCATCGCCACATCCGCACCCAGATCGACGCCAAGTTTGATCAGCCGAACGAACAGCGGGCCCTGCTGATCCATGGTGACTGGGATGCCAAGGTGGCACAGGTTCTGGCCGATAATGCGCGGGTTCGTCAGGGGATGTTGCGGCCGATCTGGGTGTTGCCGCCCGAGTGGCTGGTTCAGGCGCACCGGCGGCAGGACGTGCCCGGCTTCCTGCACGTCGTCTGTGCCCGGCCATGGTCGCAGGCGATGCTGCGGCATTGGCTCGACAGCCATGGGCTGACTCGGTTGGATCAACCAAAGGTGCGCGAAACGATTCTTGCGGTGACGGGGGGGCTGCCTGCCTTGCTGCGGGCGATCCTGCCGCATCTGCAACAGCAGACCACACCGTCGCCCGAGGCCCTGACTGCCGCGATCGGCGGATGGCAGGCCCCGACGGGCCGCGAGGCCCTGCGTGTCGATCTGGCCAGCTTTGGCTTCAACCCGGCCGAGGTTCAGCGCCTGCGTGATCTGGCGATGGAAATGCTGACCTCACCCGGCGAGACGCTGGTGGCTGCCTCTCTGACGGAGGCCTGGCAAGAAGTGCTGATCCCCCCGGCCGAGGCACTTGGGCTGTTGTACCGTCGGCAGGACCGGTTCGGGCTGTCGCCGATGGGAAGGCTGTTGATGAAGTGACATTCTCGGAACCGTGGCATCTGCGCTCGGGCGTCCAGTTTCTCGACGAGGTGACCGAGGCTCTTTACGACGGTGGGGCCTGGATCACGCCGGATGCGTCGTTTCCGGACGATTTCGTCGCCGCGTTGGAGAACCGGCTGCACGATGACAGGTGGCGGGTGGCATCCGTACCTGCGGCCGGCCCGGACAAGCCGCTGAACCGGGTGGCCGAGGTGTTTGCCGTTTCGGCGACACGGCTTGCGCTTGCCACGCCCGGCCTCTCGCAGCACGTCGTGGTCGTGGACCTGCGCGATGCCCGGCCTGCCGAGACTGCGTCCTGGGTCGAATTCGCCACGCGTTTTGCGCCAATTCGCCGCGAGGAAGGCACCGGGCTGAGCCTGTGTGTGCTGTCGCAGGCCGAGCCGCCCCCGGACATGCGTGCGCCCGCCTGGCTTGGCCGCATCCGCAGGGCCGATGCGGCGCTTTGGGCCGATATGCACGCGCTTACCGATCGTCCCGAACCCCTGGGCCATCTGATCCACGCAATCAGCATCGAGCTGTTGGGCTGGCGGCTTGATCTGGCGCAGTCGTTCATGCAGGTGGCGATGTCCGATGCGCTGGACCCTTTGTTGTGGCTGGCGCGGCGCGAGGAAAAGCCGCAGGCCATGGCCTCAGAATTCAACGGGCGGCGGTTTGAATGCCCGCTGCATCTGCTTGGTCAACAGGACAGCCGACAGTTGCGCAACCGGCTGTGGCGGGCGCATTTGACGGCGATTTTTCCCTGGATCGAGGACCAGCGTCAGCATCTGTTGATGCAATTCCGCGACGCGCTGACGCTGTCGGACCTGCACCGCGAGAGGTTCCGCATCAACGATGTGGCGGAACTGGAAGTGTCTGAAATTGCCCGGCAACTGCGCGACCTTGCGCTGTTGCCGCGCGAGGACCAGGGCGCGTGCTTTGCCTTGGGCGAAATCAGAAAGGACCTCGCTCACCGTAAACCCGCAAAGCCTCAGGATCTTGCCAGGGCGCTGGAAGCCTTCAAGTGATATCGGCAGCCAATGCTCAGGGCGGATTACGAACTTGCCTCGGCAAGAGCGGTTGCCGTGCCGACCGGTTCCTCGGCCACAATGTGCTGAACACGGGGGTCCTTGGCGCGGGCGTCTTCCAAAAGTCCGAGGCGACGCAGGACATAGAACAGCATCGCCTTGCGCACCGGCAGGATCGCGCGCCCTTTTGTCATTCCGTAGTCGCGCGCAACCACCGCCGCTTGTGCCGGCGAAAGGCCGGGGTGCGGGATGATGGCAAGATCGTGCATGTCGTGCCACATCGCATCTTCTGCACCCGCCCGCTCTGCCCGGCTTTGAGCGCCCACATCAAGGATGCGCGACAGAAGAAAGTCCTTGAACCGCTGCGTCTCGTGGCACCAGCCGCGCGCATGCCAGCGGAACCCGTCATGGCCGAAGGCATGCGGCGCGACCTGGCGCCAGACCGGCTCTGGGTGGGCGGCGTTCATGGATTGGTAAAGCATATCGACGGCCGCACCCTCGCGCAGCGCCTGAAGCACCGCGCGCAGAACCAAGCCGTCGACAGCGCGGCGCGGGGTCAGCGCCACATCGGTTGCAGGCGGCAAAGCCAGCCAGCTTTCTGCGTCTGTCACCAGCCCTTCAGCCCTCTGGCGCAACTGTGTCAAGTATCCGTCAGGGTCGGGATTGAGGAAAACCGGCACAAAGCCGGCCCCCGCCACATAGCGACGTGCGCTTTTGTCATAGCGGGCATTGTCGGGCGCAATCTCTTGATAGTGCGTCAGATCCTTCGACGCTTGCGGCACCGATACGCCGAAGCGGTTGATGATGTCGGACCGGTTCACCCCGCCCTCCCAAAAGAGGCGGAACTCGATGAATTCGAGTCGCCTCTCTACCCCCCATTTCAGCGCTGTCATGACGTCCTCGCCCTTGTGAGTATTAAAAGTATATGGACAGATTTAATGCACCAGTATAGATTGTATTCATACTGACACGAATCGTCAACGCCCGTTTGCCCCCCCCGATTGCCAAGGAGTGCCACTGCAATGTCCGTGATTTCGCAGACCGCTGCCCTGAACGACCCGGTTTCTCAGCGTTTGTCTTCGATCGCCTCCGAAGCGTTGGTCGCGATGGAGGCGATTGCAGATGCCGCCCGTGCCGAGTTAGCAGGCGCGGCTCGCGGCGGGACGGGGGTGATGGGGGCGGGCAACGATTTCAACAATCCCGCCGTCGCCCACAATCTGGGTCAGATCCAAAGCCATAGCCAGCGTGCGGCCTATGACCTGTCGCGCGAACCCTTCATTGCCCGCGTCAAGGTGCAAGAGGACAGCGGGGCAGAGCGGGTCTATTACTTCGGCCGCAATTTCGCGGGCCGCGCGCCGGGCATCCAGATGGCGGGCTATACGTCGGACGCGCCGGTCGCGCGGCTGGCGGCCCTTGACCTTGGCGATCCGTTCCAGTTGCCCAATGGCCCCGAGGTCACGGTCGTCGAGACGGGGCGGTATGCGCCACGCCTGTTGGACGACGGGTGGGATGGGCTGAACAACTCGATCGCCCATACCGATTTCCAAGCCGTCGGCGTGCCATCTTTGCGCGCGGTGCTGCAGGGCGGGGCGGCGCTTGACCCGGGCGATCCCTTTGCCGCCTTTGATCAGCCAGTGGTATGGGCAAAGGCACTTCGGCAGAGCCTGAAGGGAACGGGGCTGCGTGATCAGGACATCCTGAACAAGGTGCAGGACCACATTTTCCGCCTGCCGCTGAGCCGTCAGGTGATGCTGGAGGGTCCGCCCGGCACCGGCAAGACATCGACGCTGATCAAGCGATTGGCGCAGAAGCTGTCGCTGACGCGGGACAGCGCCGAGGATTTCGATCTGGTCAAGAAACACAGCCTGAGCGGCGAGCATCGCGACAGCTGGATCATGTTCTCGCCCACCGAGCTTTTGGAACAATACCTGCGTGTTTCGCTTGATGGTGGGCATCGATTTCACGGGATCATGGGCAGTCATTTCGCGTGAAGCTGGGCACTGATTTCGCGGGATCGCGGGCAGGTCTGGTCGGCAAATTGAGGATAGTTGCGCCTTCAGGAATGAAGGGGTGGCTTGATGCCGACAGGACGATTGAACATGCGCCGGATACGAGATGTTTTGCGATTGAAGCTTGGGCAAGGCCTGAGCGAGCGGTCCATTGCCGCTTCCCTCGGTCTGAGCAAGGGGAGCGTCGGAAGCTACACCCAACGGGCGCGTCATGCCGGGCTCACGTGGCCCTTGCCGGAGGGGATCGATGACGACAGCCTTGAACTTCTTTTGTTTCCAGCCCCGCCCACGGTGCCGGACGCGGAGCGGCTTGTGCCCGACTGGGCGGAGATTGACCGCGAGTTGCGCCGCCCTGGGGTGACGCGGATGCTGCTCTGGGAAGAATACCGTGCCGCGCACCCCGGGGGTTTTGCCTATACTTGGTTTTGCACGCATTACGAGGCTTGGAAGGGTCGGGTGCGCCCGACGATGCGCCAGACACATGTGGGCGGCGAGAAGGTGTTCGTCGACTTTGCCGGCGACACCATCGACGTGATCGACCCCACGACCGGCGAAGCGCGGGCCATGAAGCTGTTCGTGGCGGCAATGGGGGCATCGAATCACACCTATGCCGAGGCGGTGGCATCGGAGGGGTTGGAAGATTGGATCCTCGCGCATATCCGGATGTTCGCCTTTCTGGGCGGCGTGCCAAAGGCGGTGGTTCCGGACAATCTGAAGTCCGCCGTGATCAAGGCAGACCGGTTTGATCCGGGGCTGAACCGGACCTATGCCGAGATGGCGGCGCATTATGGCACCGCCGTTCTGCCCGCCCGGCCGCGCAAACCCCGGGACAAGGCGAAGGTGGAAGTGGCTGTCCAAGTGGCACAACGCTGGATTCTGGCGCGGCTGCGGAACCACCGGTTCTTCTCATTGGCCGAGTTGAACGTGGCGATCCGGCGGCTGCTGGACGAGTTGAACATGCGCGTGATGCGCGGCTATGGCGCCAGCCGCGCCGATCTGTTTGCCACTTTGGATCGGCCCAATCTTCAGCCCCTACCGCCCGAACCTTATGTCTTCGCCCGCTGGAAGCGCGCCCGCGTGGCACCCGACTATCACGTTGAGGTCGACAGCTCATGGTATTCCGTGCCCTTCGCGCTGATCAAACAAGAGGTCGATGTTCGCACAAGCGGCCAGACGGTCGAGATATTCCATCGTGGTCAGAGGGTTGCGAGCCACGTGCGCACCCCGGGGCGGCGCAGCCATGTCACCGTGGCCGACCATATGCCATCGGCCCATCGTCGCTTTGCCGAATGGACCCCGGCCAGAATGCTGGCGCAGGCAACCAAGACCGGCCCCGCCGTCGCCGCCTTTTGCGAGATGGTGATGGCTGACCGCCCCCATCCTGAACAGGGGTTCCGCACCTGCCTGGGTGTGCTGGCCTTGGTCAAAACCTATGGGCCGGAGCGCGTTGATGCGGCCTGCCAGCGGGGTGTGACCATCCGGGCCCGCACCGTCACCTCCATTCGTTCGATCCTCAAGACCGGCCTCGATCGCGCCTTCCTGGAAGGCTCCGAAGAGGTCGCCCCCCTCCAGCACGCCAACATTCGTGGCGGCAGCTATTACCATTGAGAAAGGACTAAAATGCTGACCCATCCCACCCACGACCGACTGTTGGCGCTCGGCCTGACCGGCATTGCATCGGCGCTCGAAGAACAACGCAGGTCAACCGCCTTCGACGCCCTCTCGTTCGAAGAGCGTCTCGGCCTGCTGGTCGACCGCGAGGCTGCAGAGCGCGACACCAAGAAACTGGCCTCCCGGCTCAAGTTTGCGGCTCTGCGCCAAGATGCCAGCGTCGAGGATCTGGACCTGCGCAGCCCACGTGGTCTTGACCGCAGTGTCATGGCGCATCTTGCCGATGGCGGCTGGATCGCCCGGCACGAGAACCTGCTGATAACCGGGCCGACCGGTTTGGGCAAAAGCTGGATCGCCTGCGCCCTTGGCCACAAGGCGTGCCGGGATGGGCGGCCCGTCCTCTATCAACGTGCGCCGCGCATGTTCGAGGCCCTTGCTCTGGCCCGTGGCGATGGCCGCCATGAACGCATCCTCAAAACCATCGCCCGCATGGATGTGCTGATCATTGACGATTGGGGCCTCGCCGTCCTCACCGCCCCGGAGCGCCGTGACCTGCTGGAAATCCTCGAAGACCGCCACGGCCGCGCTTCCACCATCGTCACAAGCCAACTCCCCGTTGACCAGTGGCACGAAGCCATCGGCGACCCAACGCTCGCAGATGCCATCCTCGACCGCCTCGTTCACAACGCACACCGCCTCACCCTCTCAGGTGAAAGCCTGCGCAGGCGCTCCGCCGTCACAAAAAAGCTTGACCAAATCGTTCAAGCCTGACTCCATGAAAGCGTCGGCCAGCCTGCCCACGATCCCGTGAAATGACTGCCCAGAATGGCGCGAAACGCGTGCCCACGATCGCGCGAAATCAGCGCCCATTCTCCGCGAAATCCGCAACAATACCTGCGCGAGGCGTTTGCCCGCGACAATGTGCCCGCCGGGCAAAGCCGCATCCGGACCTGGGCCGAGTTTCGCAACGATCTCGCGACCCGCGTTCTGGGGCTGTTGCGCAGCGGTGGACGCAAGACCGGATTTCAACGCGACGAGACGGCGCAGCACCTGTCCGCGCAGGCGCTGGCCGATCAGCCCGGCCTTTACGCGGCCTTTGATCACTACCTGACCGAAACCGCCGGGGCCGAGCTTGACGCGGCGCTTGTGATGTTGCGCGACAGCGGCGAGGCGGGGCTGCGGGAGGGGGCGCAACGCATTCTCAACGCCATGCCAAAAGGCGCATCGATCCTGAACACGTTTCTGGCGGTCGATGCGCAATCGGCGGACCTGCGGGGCTGGGTGGCCGAGGCGCGCGAGGCGCTGAACGCCGACATTGCGCGGCGGGTCGTGGTGATCGGGCGCCGCCGCTCTGCCGACATGGCGCAATTGCAGCAGATCGTTGCGCGAATGACCACGGCCGAGACCGATGACGAGGACGACGACGAGGACGACGTGCTGGAGCCGGAAGCCGCGCCTGCCACAACCGGCGAAAGCCTGCGCCGCGCTTTGCGGGGGGCAATCCGGGCCTTGTCGATGGCGGCGGCGAACCGGCGGACGGTGCCGCGCAACTCGATCTACCGCCCGGTGATCGACTGGCTGGGCGATACCACGATCCCGCCAGCAGAGCTTGCCGCCATGGGGCGCGTTCACAGCCTGATCGCGGCGGTGGGGCGGGTCACGCTGGTCACCCGCAACCACTTTACCAAACTGCCGAAGCGGTATCGAGCCTTTCGCCGGGCGGCGCCTGCGCCCTGGTTCGAGCCGCAGGCCGCCGATGCGGTCAAGCTGACCCCGGACGAGCTTGACCTGCTGGTCGCGGTTCATCTTGACGCGGCGCATGCGCTTTTGTCCTCGGACGTGGTTCGCAAAAGCCTTGGGCAGGGAAACCTTCAGGTGCTGGCCCCTGTGCTGGCCGAGTTCCGCAATCAGGTCGTAGTGGACGAGGCGACCGACTTTTCACCCCTGCAACTGCGGGCGATGGGGCGGCTGGCCACGCCAGGTATCCGATCGTTCTTTGCCTGCGGCGATTTCAACCAACGCCTGACGGCGCACGGGGTGGCAGAGCGCGCGGCGTTGGAATGGGCGGTGCCGGGGATCGAGTTCCATCAGGTCACCCGTTCTTATCGCCAGTCCGCAGAGTTGCGCGCCTTTGCCGACCGGCTAATCACCCTTGCGGGTGGCCGTCTGGTCGAAACCGAAACCGAAGGCGACCGCGGGGCCGAGGGCTTTGCCCCCGTCTTTTTCCGCGCGCCCGATGCGCGAGGGCAAAGCCGCTGGATCGCCGAGCGGATCGCCGAAATCGCCCGCAAGCACACAGACCTGCCGTCCATCGCGGTCTTTGTGCCTGAAGAGGCGCAGGTTGGCCCTGTTGCGCAGGCGCTGCGCGAGAGCCTTTCCGACACCAACATCGAGGTGGAGGCCTGCAAGGAGGGCAAGGTTCTGGGCCGCGATCGGCACGTTCGGGTGTTCTGCGTCGATCACATCAAGGGGCTGGAGTTCGAGGCGGCGCTGTTCCACTCGGTGCAGGACCTTGCCCGCGACCAGCCCGACCTGATCGACAAGTTCCTATATGTCGGGGCGACGCGCGCGGCGACTTTCCTTGGGCTTGCCGCGTCGGGCGCGCTGCCGGCTGTGCTGGAGCAGGCCACCACGGGGCTTGCCGAACATTGGGGCAACACGGTTTGACGGGAGAGATGGCGATGGCCGAGGACCTTTTGCACCGCATTCTGGCTGAGGCGGGACTTGCGGCCCCGGACGGGCGGCTGCTGCATGCCTATGGCCTGTCGGATCCGCATTTTGCAGCGATCCCCCGGGTGCTGGACGGGTTTGTCCCGCGCGGGAGGCGCGGGCGTGCCGTGGCCGCGCTGTATGTCCTTTGGGCGAGTGAGCATATCCGGCGGAACTATGACGGCAGCGGTCTGAGCTGGGAGTTCATAAACACCGACGTGCCGCAGGTGTTTGACGGCACCACCATCGCGGGCTTTGTCCGGGCGGGGTTGGAGGTCTGGCTTCGCCCGTTGCGCCGGGGTCTGGGGGGCAACCGGCTGTTCATGTACACGCTGCTGGCCGAGGGCGGCATCCCGCTTGCGGTGCTGGAAAGCGCCGGGCGCCACACGCAGGTCTTGCGCGACATGATCGACGCCATTTGCAGCCGGGGCAGCATTGCGGGGCTGGGCTATGACACGGCGTTCGACATGGCGCATCAGAAGATGCGCTATTTGCCCAACATCCTGAAAGACCGCGATTCGGTCGCCTTGTTCCTTGATCTTGCGCAGGCGATCCATGACCTGCGCGAGGCGCTGCCGCCGGGGCTGGAAGGCGGGCAGCGTCAGGATTGGCTGGACCGCGAAAGACCCGGCTGGCAGAGCAGCCTGCCGTTGCGCGTGACGCCGCAGATCATCGAGAACATCATCCGCCCCAGCCTGGCTGTGGCACATCCGGCCAGTCGGCCCCGGTCGCACCCCGCCATACGCGAGATTCACCTGACCGGGACGGGTGCCGCGGTGCCGGTGGCGGTGCTGGCCCCGCAGGCCAGCCTGCCGGTGCTGGCGCTGCCGCAGGACGAGGCGAGCCTGTTGCGTCTGGTGCCGTGCTTTGCCACGCGCCGCCCCTTTGCCTATCGCGCGCTGCGCGCCGCCGAAGGGGGGGTGCGCGATCTGGAACGGTTGGGCGGATCGGGACCCGAGGTTGTGCCGCTGGGCTTGGGCGAAACGCTTGACTTTGACGTGATGGCGGACAGCCAAAGCCTGGGCGTCTGGTCGGCGCTGCCCGCCCTGCCGGACCCGGCCGAGGCGCCAAGCCTTTGGGCAGGGCAGGGGGCGGATGGTCTGCGGCTGCGCCAGATGTCGGGGGGGCGCACGCGCGCGCCCAGCCTGTGGGTGACGCTGCCAGAGGGCCAGAAGCCGGGGCTCGATGGGGGCCTTGTCGCCCTGCGCCGGATCGAAGTTGCGGGCGCCAGCCTGCTGGAGGTGCAGGGGCAAGGGCTGCTGACCCTTGGCGAGCACACCGTGCGCATTGCCACCGAGGCCGACAGCGACAGCGAGCCGGCGGCGTTGCACTTCTTTGGCCATACCCTGCCGACGTGGCGGACGACCGGGGGCGAGCCGGTCTATCTGGGCCGCCCTACCGTCTATGGGCAAAAGGGCGATGCCGCGCTGGTTGCGCTGGGGGACGCGCAGTTGCGCCGCGCCACCCGGCCCGGCAGCCTGTTCGGTGCCGAGTTCCACGAATGGTGGGTCGAGGGGGGCCGGATCGCCGCCGCCCGTGCGCTGTGCCTGTCGGCCGATCTGCGGGTCGACATGAAGGAACCGCCCGACGGCGGGCTGTCGGTGCTGCTGTCCGGTGTGCCGGACGGGCTGCTGGCAGACCTGCGCGCCGGTGCCTTGGCGGCCCACGCACCGGCAGGCGCTGGCCCGCTGGTGCTTGGCACCCGCGCCCCGACCACGGCCTTTGTCGCGCTGACCCTGACCGAGATCGCCACGGGACGCCGGCTGGAGCTGACCGCGCCCTGGCCGTCGTCGCAGCCGCAGTTCATCCGCGATGCTGCGGTGCTGCCACGGCGCGACCTTGACCTGTCTTTGGATGAATTGGTGAAGGTCAGTTATCTGGCGCCGGGCTCGCGGTGCAAGCTGACCATCAACCTTGCGGGGGGAAAGGTGTTCGACATCCGGGTGGCCGGCCTTGCCCCGCTGGTCCGGCACGAGGCACTGCTGCGCCGTCTGATGACTCAAGGCACGGCGGACAGCACAGTGACGCTGTGGTTGCAGACCCTGGCTGGTGAGACCGGGCGGATCAACCTGCGCCGCTATCACGGGCAGATGGCGCTGACGGGGGACCGTCTGACGCTTGGTCTGGGGGCCGATCTTGCGCGCGGTGCGATGCACGAGCCGGAGCAGCGCCCGGGGCGGGCCGATCTGCACATGCTGCACCTTGAGACGGGCGAGACGCGCGAGTGGTCGGTCGATCTGGCGGCCCAGCCTGTCGACTTGCGGAACGACACCGGGATTGAGTCCGGGCTCTGGTTGGTGCAGGGCCGGTTCGACGGTTTTCAGCAGCGCCCCGTTGCGTGGCTGGCCACGCGGCCCGATCCTGCCGCCCCTGCCGTGCCGCGCACCAGCCGCGCCGCGCGGATCGCGGCCTATCGCGCGAAGCTGGCGCGCGAGACAGAGACCGCCCCGCTGCGCGCCTTGGTGCAGATGATCCTTTCGGCGCGCGAAGGTGGCGACCCGGCCATGCTGGACCAGTTCCATGCCCTGGCCGCCTCGCCCGACGCGCTGGCCCGGATGCTGTTCGTCTTGCCTGATGCCGAGGTGAAGTCGCTCTTCTCGCTCGATGCCTATTGGGGCGTGTTCTGGCCGGCGTTTCCGGTGGCAACGCTGGTTGTCGCGGCCCGCGCCCATCTGGAAAGCATGGCGCAAGGGATGGCCCGCGTGGGCATCGAGGGCGCCGAGGCGATGGCGCGTAGCGCGGTGCTGGGGCGGCTGGCGCTGTTGCGGTTGATGCGGCCCGATATGGCCGGGCATGTTGCCATCCTGCTGATCGAGACCGAACTGATGGTGCATGTCGTGCGCGATGCGCGGTTCGAGGGGCTGCTGCTGCCGCGCCCGCGCGAGGTTCTGGACGAGGCGATACAGATGATCGCAAGGTCCGACCCCAGCCTGCCCCGCGGGATCGCGGCCCTTCGGCCCGAGCGTCTGGCGATGCCGGGCACGGATTTCCAGCAGACGGTGCAGATGACCATCGGGGCCGTTCTGGTGACTGCCGAGGCTGCGCTTGGCCTTGGCGGCCCGTTGAACGGTGACGCGCTGCTGAACGCCAGCCTGATCGAAACCGCTGCCCCCGAACTGTTTGCGCGCGCGCTGCATCCGGCGCTGTTGCTGCCCTTGACCGAGAAAAGGACCTGACATGCTGACCTCGAACCTTGGCGCAACCCTGACCCGCATCGCCGATCAGTCGGCCGAGGCGATCAGCGATTACCTGCGCTCGAACAGCCCGGGCCTGAACCGCCACATCCGCCGCGCGCTGTCTGCCGCCCCGGGCCAGCCCGGCAGCATGCTGGCCGATCCCGTGATCGAGGTGGCGCAGGACTGGGCGCAGGCCGAGCAAACCTTTGGCGACCTTGCGGGCACGATCCTGGACGCCCGGTTGGTGACCGCGCTGGATCAGGCACGGGCCGAACGCATGCCGCGCGACCGCAAGCCTTACCGGCATCAGGTCAAGGCCTGGCAGGCCGCCGCAGAGGGGCAGTCGGTGCTGATGTCCTCAGGCACCGGGTCGGGCAAGACCGAATGCTTCATGATCCCGATCCTGAACGACATCCTGCAAAACCCGGCACCGGGCGGCGGCATCCGGGCGGTCATCGTCTATCCGCTGAACGCGCTGATCCAAAGCCAGCGCGACCGGCTGTCTGCCTGGGCCGAGGGCTTGGGCGGGTCGGTGACCTATGCGCTGTACAACGGCGACACGCCCGAGAAATCCGATGGCATTCCGGGCAGCGTCGGCGAGATCACGGACCGCAAGTCGTTGCGGCAGAAGCCGCCGTCCATTCTGGTCACCAACATCACCATGCTGGAATACATGCTGCTGCGGGCCGAGGATCAGGCGATCCTGAAAAAGTCGCAAGGCCTGCTGCGCTGGATCGTGCTGGACGAGGCGCACAGCTATGTCGGCGCGCAGGCGTCGGAAATGGCGATGCTGCTGCGCCGGGTGCGTGCGGCCTTTGGGGTGGCGCCCGAAGCGGTGCGGCTGATGGCCACCTCGGCCACGATCGAGGATGACACCGGCACC
Organism: Paracoccaceae bacterium Fryx2; assembly: GCA_032334235.1. Taxonomy (NCBI): domain Bacteria; kingdom Pseudomonadati; phylum Pseudomonadota; class Alphaproteobacteria; order Rhodobacterales; family Paracoccaceae; species Paracoccaceae bacterium Fryx2. The sequence goes on along the minus strand of JAVSGI010000003.1, from coordinate 1,199,466 downwards.
CGCCTGTCCGAATTCGTGGCTGGCCTGTCGGGGGTCGGGCCCGACCGGGTGACGATCCTGAAGGGCGAGGTCGAGGAGGCCACGCTGCCGCCGCCCCGCGGCGAGGCTGGGCTGGACCTTGCGGCGCTGAACCTGTTGCCCGATGACCGGGCGCGTTGGGACGCGCTGGCGCCCAATCCGCGCATCCAGACCCTGCGCGGGCGGATGAAGGCGGGCCTCACGCTGGGCGAGATCGCGCTGCACGCCTTTGGCCGCCCCGACGCGCGCGCCGAGGCCGAGGACCTGCTTGACCTTGTGGCGCAGGCGCGGCCCGGGCCGGACGGCCTGCCCTTGCTGCGCTGGCGGGGGCATCTGTTCCTGCGCGCCCTGGGCGGGGCCTGGGCCTGCCTTGACCCGGCCTGCCCCCATGCCTCCGCCGCGTTGCGCGAGGCTGCCGACTGGCCTTTTGGGCAGGTGCACTTCACCCTGCGCGAGCGGTGCAGTTGCGGCGCGCCTTGCATGGAGGTGGCGATTTGCAACGATTGCGGCACGCCGCATCTGAAGGCCGCGCAGGAGGTTGGCGTGGCCCACCGGCTGATCCTGCCGCGCGCGGGCGTCGAGGATGACTTTGCCGCCGATGTCGAGGATGCAGGCGGCGGCGCGGTTTCCGCCAAAGCCGATCTGTGGGTCACCGCAGCACCCGACCGGGGGCGGCTTGTGCACCTTGACCGAGAGAGCCTCGCGCTGATGTCCAACACCGCCGAGGCGCCGCAGGGCCATTTGGCCCTTCGCGTGATCGACGCGGATCCGGTCTGCCCCTGTAATGAGACCCGCACCGACAACAGCTTCAAGCATCTGCGCTTCAGCCCGGCCTTTCTGATGGGCCACAACATGCAGACCATGATCGAGGCCTTCAGCCTGCCCGACCCCGACCCGGTGAAAAAGCCGATGGCCGGGCGCGGGGCGGTCAGCTTTACCGACAGCCGGCAGGGCGTGGCGCGTCTGGCGGCCAAGTTGCAGGCCGAGGCCGAACGCAGCCTGACCCGCGCCTTTCTGTGGCACGAAACGCAGGCGGCCCAAGGAAAGGCCGGATCGCCCGAAGAGGTGGCACAGCTGGAAGCAACCCTTGCCGTGCTGGTGGCAGCAGGGATGGAACCGCCGGCGGTGCTGCAAGAGGACCTTGCCGCAAAGAAGGCGGCCCTGACCGGCGTTTCGGGCGTGAAATGGACCACGGCCGTTGACGATCTGGCCGCGCAGCCCGAACTTGGCCTGTTCGTGCGCGAGGTCTGGAAAGACCGGGGCGACGAATTCGTCACCCATATCGACGCCTTGGCGCAGGTTCTGATGATGCGAGAGATGATGCGCCGCCCCAAGCGGCAGAACAACGCCGAGACGATGGGGCTGGCCCGGCTGGTCTTTCCCGAACTGGAACGCGCAGCGCTGACCCGGCCCATGCCCGACAGCCTGCGCCAGCGCGGCGTAGCGCCTGCCGATTACCTGGGTCTGGTACTGTCGGCGGTCGATCTGTTCTTTCGCGAACGGATGGTGGTGGCCCTGCAGCCGGAACGGCACATGCGCTGGATCGCGCCGAAATGGGGGCGGCTGCGTCAGGCCTGCGCCAATGACGTGGCGCGCGAAGATCGCCTCGAGTCGATCCCCTTCCCCTCGGCCCTGGTGCGGGGGGAACAGCGCATGCACCGCGTCGCGCTGAACGCGCTGACCCTGCTGGGGGGCAAGCGCGACAACGACGCCGATCTGGAGGAGGCCGACGCCCTGTTGCGCGACGTGTATCGCCTGATCGTCACCCATGCCTGCAAGGTCTGGAGCACCCATGCCGTTGCCCTGGATTTCGCGCGCGCCGAACTGCGCCCCTATCGCGAGGCCTGGGCCTGCCCGGTGTCGCGCCGGGTCTTTGCCTATGCGATCAAGGGGTGCAGCCCGCTGGATGCCACGCGCCCGATGCAGCGGCTGACCTTTCCGGCGGCCCCGCTGGCGCGCCGGGGTGGTCTTTTGCCGGACGAGCGCGCCGGGTTGGCCGACTGGCTGGCCGCCGATCCCGCCATCGCCACCTTGCGCGCGCAGGGTGCGTGGAGCGGCCTGCACAGCCGCGCTGTGCTGTACGGCGCCTACATGCGGGCGCAGGAGCATTCGGCCCAGTTGCCGCGCAGCCAGCTGAAGGAATACGAGGCCGACTTCAATGCAGGCCGGATCAACCTGCTGGCCTGTTCGACGACGATGGAGATGGGGGTCGATCTGTCCAACGTCGGGCTGGTGGTCAACGCCAACGTGCCGCCCTCGGTCGCCAATTATCGCCAGAGGGTGGGCCGGGCGGGGCGGCGGCGCGAGCCGTGGGCCTTTGGCGTGACCTGGTGCCGTGACATGCCGCTGGACAACAAGGTGTTCGAGGATCCACGCCGCCTGTTGCAGGGGCGGATGACGCCGCCGCGGGTGGCGCTGAATTCGCCCATCCTGATCGGTCGCCATGTGAACGCCGCCGCCTTTGCCGGCTGGCTGCGCCAGCAGGGCGGGATGGGGGTATTGGACAAGATCGGCCCCTTCTTTGGCATGGATCAGGCGGGCAAGGTGCAGCCTGATGCGCCGGTGGACAGGTTCATTGCGGCGTTGAGCGGCCCGGGGGCCGAGGCGTTCCTGCCCGATCTGCCGGCGCTGCTGCGCGGGTCGTGCCTGGACGGGCGGTCGGTACGGGACCTCGCGCCGCAGGTGGCGCAACGGATGCAGGGGATCGTTGACCGCTGGCGTGGCGAATACAAGGCGCTGGTCCAGCGCAGCGCGATGGCGGGGGAAAAGGACGTGAGTTCTGCGCTCGCCAACCGTGCGGCTACGATGCATGGCGCCTACCTTCTGTCGGAACTGGCGCGCGAAGGGTTTTCCCCTGCCTACGGCTTTCCGTCCGATGTCGTGACCTTTGACCATATAAGCACGGGCCGCGGGTTTGCGCGCGGCGGATCAGACACCCACAGCGCCAGTCGCACGCTGGACGTGGCGCTGCGCGAATACGGGCCGGGGGCGGATGTGGTGATCAACAGTCTGGTCTACACCAGCGAAGGCATCCGCCCGGCCTGGAGCACGCAAGCCAGCGCCAGCCATCTGGAGGACCTGCGCCAGCTTTACAAATGCACCGCCTGCGGCAAGCCGCATCTGGCGCGCGACCTGCCGGAAGCCTGCGGCTGCGGCGCGCTCATCCCGCCCACGCGGGCGAAAAAGACCCTGCGCCCGGTGGGCTTTGTCGGGCGGTCAGAACCGCATATCGGCTATGAGCTGCTGCACAATGCCCCCTACCGGATGCCCGAGATCTCGGCCGATGATGCGGCGTTCACCGCGCTGCCCGGTGAGGCAGGCTGGTCGATGCGCGCCACCCCCAAGGGGCAGGTCATCACCCTTGGGTCGGGCGAAGAGGAGGCGGGCTATGCAATCTGCCTGATCTGCGGGCGCGCGGCAAGCGAGGCGCCGGGCGGCGACCTTGGCCCCGGCCAGCTTCCCAAGGCGATGGTGGGCCACCGCCCGCTGGTGACCGGCGACAAGAGCACGCTGGTGTCGGGGCGCTGCATGGGCGGCGAAGGGACAAGCCGGATCCAACGCCATGTGCATCTGGTGCATGACCGCGCGACCGATGTGTTCGAACTGCAGATGCCGCTGGGCACCGGCCACGGCGCCGCCTTTGCGCTTGCCGCCGGTCTGCGCGAAAGCCTCGCCGCCTGGCTTGGGGTTCAGACCGACGAGTTGGGCATCGCCACCGGCCCCTCGCTGGGGGCGGATCAGTCGAAACGCGTGTCGGCCTTTCTGTATGACAAGGCGGCGGGCGGGGCGGGGCTGTCGCTTCGCTTGGACGAAGAGGGTCGGCTGGGCGGGCTGATCTTTGATGCGGTTGATCGGTTGACCTGCCCCGAGCACTGCGCGCATGGCTGCCCGGCCTGCATCCTGCGCCCCGATATGAACATGTCGCAGGTGTTGCCCGCCCGGCAGGCTGGGCTGGAGCTTGCCAGACAGCTGCGCGACCTGCTGGCGCTTGACCCGCGCAAACAGGTGTTCGGGCCGGGAACGGTTGCCGCCGATGTGCCGCTGTTCGACCTGATCAGCCGGCGCATCGGTCAGGGCACGGCGCTGTCGGTCACGCTGTTTGTCCGTGGCCGGCCGCATGGCTGGAGCCTGCCAGACTGGCCGGTGACTGCCGCTTTGGCGGGCTGGCGGCAAAAGGTGCCGGTTGAGATCGTCTTTGCGACCGACGCGTTGCAGGACCCGGGCATGGACGTGCCGACGCGACTGCAGCTAGTGCGGCTGGCCGACGAGACGGGTCTTGCGCACCGTGCCGACCTGCCGCAGGTGCGGCTGATGCCGGTTCTGGCGGTGATCTCGACGGCGCAGGGCTTGATCGGGGTGGCCGCCGCCGCGCAGTCCGAGGCGCGACCGGATGCATCCTGGGGGGCAGGGGCCGCCGATCTTGTGGTGACGGGGCCGATGGACAGCCTGCCCGATTGGCGCCACATGCCGCTGTCGGACATTTTGCCACGGGACGAGCCGGGAAAGTCCGCCTTTGTCGTGATGGGCAAGAGGATGGAAGTCAGCCTGTCGCGCTTTGGCAGGGCGTTCTGGTCGGTGATCGAGCAGGACGCCCCCGCTCTGCACGCCCTGCTGGCGCGCGAGGGCGTGGCAGAGGTTCGCTATGACGACCGCTATCTTCTGCAACCTGTTCATTTCAAGCTGTTGCGCGAGATAATTCTTGCGCTTCCGGGGCGTGCGTCTCCGGGGTTGCGGCTTTACACGATGACCAAGCCGCCCTCGGAACGGCCTGCGCAGATTGACCATCCGTTGGCATCCGACGCCGACCGCGAGGCGCTGTTCGACGAGATGTTCCCCGGCGATCGCCTGTCGATCGGGCAAAGGAACGAGACCGAGCATCCACGCTGCCTAACCCTGACCACCGCTGCCGGCAGTAAAGTGATGATCTACTTCGACCAAGGCATGGACCTGTGGCGGGTTTCGCAGAAGGTCACGACTCCGTATGGCAGCACCATGGCGCGACTGGCCCAATACCTCGAAACAATTGATCCGCCTATCCAAGCGCGGATGGCACACCGGCCCGCGATATTTGTGTGTCTGATTTGATGGGCATTTTGGCGGCCGTCTACGTGGGGTGAAAAGCTCAATACTGACTAGTAGTGTGCGGTGGCATGCCTTGGCGCCCGCAACATGGCCTTGGTGCCACGCCCCAGATGCCTGACGCCGCCTGCGCGACGGTTACCCGAATCTGTGGACGCGTCCCACATCGCATCGGCCTTGGCGGCGTCGATCGTGCCCTCGGGCACTGTGGCAATGCGCTTCGTTGCGATCGCCTTGCGCGCCGCCGCTTCCGAGACCCCGCGCTGCGCGGCATAGCGGTCATGTCGCGAATGCTGTGGAAATTCCCTGGCGGCGTGGTCCGGGCATGTGAAGGTTCGGTTTCTCAGGCGGCTGCGTCAAGAGGTATCGGGTCGAGGGGCTGGGAAAGCGTCTCCCAGCCGTCGACCTTGCGCATCTGGATCTGGCCGGATGCCAGCAGCGCCCAGAACATGGGTACGGTCTCGGCGCAGGGCAGCACGGTCTGGGTCTTGACGCGGCGACGGAACTCCTCGTTCAGCCGTTCGATGGCGTTGGTGGTCCGGGCCGACTTCCATTGCGAGGGATCGAGGCGGGTGAAGCTGAAGAGCCGGTCCCCTGCTTCTTCGAGGCTGTCGGCAACGGCCTTGCACTTGAGCTGCCACTTGCGCAGGAATGCCTTGCGGCGCTTCTCGATCCCGGCGGCGGTGTCGGCGTAGATCATGTCGCGGCAGTCCTCGGTCAGCTCGTCGTGCAGGTGCCTGGGCGCGTGCGCCAGCAGGTTGCGGTGCTTGTGGACCGTGCAGCGCCGGATCGGCAGAGCCTCGCCCCAGAGCGCCACCAGAGCGGCTTCAAGCCCGGGAGCGCCGTCAACAATGACGAACTCGGGCCGCTTCAGCCCGCGCGCGTCGAGGTCGTCGAGGAACTGGCGCCAGGCAGATGTGCTCTCTCCACCCATGTTCTTGATGGATAACAATACCTTCTGCCCGTCGCGGCGGATGCCGATCGCCGCCAGCACCGAGATGTTGGTGGCCTTGCGGTCCAGCCGGGTCCGGATCACGGTGCCGTCGAGGATCAGCCGGACGATGTCCTCGTCGGCGAGGCTGCGGGCGCACCAGGCTTCCCAGTCCACCTTCACCTTGCGCCAAGCCCGGCTGACCACATCCTTGCTGACGGCGCCCTCGAACAGCCCGAACAGCGCCCGCTTGACGCGCCGGGTGTTGGTCCCGGCAAGATAGACCGCCGCGATCAGCGCCTCGGCCTTCTTCGTCAGCCGCTGGTAGCGCGGCAGCGCCTTCGAGCGCCATTCCTTAGCCTTGCCGTCCTCGTCCTCGACCCGGGCGCGGGGCACGCGCACCGTTTCGGTGCCGAAGGTGCCGGTCAGCTGCCGCTCGCGGTGCCCGTGGCGATAGCCCTTCGCCTTCTCGTCGCCGCGACCGTAGCGCATGCGGCCGAGAAACTCGGCCAGTTCCTCTTCAAACATGGTCTCGATGGTCGCGCGGACGCTTGCCCGCAGGCGCTCCTCGATCGGGTCATACCCGGTCGTGTCGGGCAGTAGCGAAAAGGCCGAGCTGTCGGTAATGTCGTTCATGGCGTGATCTCCCTGGCGGTTGGCGCCGCCGGCTGGGTGGGTTTCAGTTCACCCGGAGATTACGCCGCCTTCAAATTTCCACCACTCCCGCGACACCACCGGCAGGTTCTGCCCGAAGTTGCGGGGGCATCATTCTCATTGGCGAAGCGGGCCCTAGTCATCGGTGACACCCAACAGATCGAACCTATTTCGTCAGTGCCCCGGTCGGTGGACGTGGGCAATTTGCGGAACAGTGGACTTCTTCCGAGCGAAGCTGACATCGACACCCTTTCGGCCCGCGGGATTTGCTCGACCAGTGGCAGCGCTATGCGTCTTGCGCAGCAAGCCTGCCGGGTATCGCCGTATCCAGACCTCGAGAGGGGCCTCTACCTGTTTGAACACCGGCGGTGCTATGATGAAATCATCAGCTTCAGCAACGCCCTGTGCTACAAGGGAAAGCTGATGCCGTTGCGGGGTAAGGCGCCATCAGATGCTGCCCTTCCAGCCCTCGGCTATCTTCACATCGACGGTCGCGCCTTTACCTCGGGAAGCAGCCGCGCCAATCCGTTCGAGGCACAGACCATCGCAGCTTGGCTTGACGAAAACCGCGCTGGGCTGGAAGGCCGCTACGGCAGGCCCCTGGAGCAGATTGAACCGCCCCGGGTTTACCGGAGGGTGGTTTGTTCAATGACTACGCGACCATATCGAGTGAGTTCAGGTTTGCATAGAACGCCTCCTCTGCTTCTGCGGGTGGGATGTATCCGATTGGGCCAAGCAGGCGGCGGTTGTTATACCAATCGATCCATTTCAGCGTTTCCCATTCGACCTCGCGCATTGATTTCCAGGGGCCGATCTGGTTGATGACCTCTGTCTTGAACAGGCCGATGACGCATTCAGCCAAGGCGTTGTCATAGGCATCGCCAACTGTTCCAACGGAAAGGTCGATCTCGGCCTTGGCCAGGCGTTCGGTGTATTTGATCGACAGGTATTGTGATCCGCGGTCCGAATGGTGGACCAAGCTCTTGTTATCCGGCGTCTTTCTTTGCCAGATCGCTTGCTCCAGCGCGTCGAGCACAAACTGGGTCTTCATCGATGTCGAGACGCGCCAACCGACAATACGACGTGCAAAGACGTCGATGACGAAGGCCACGTAGACGGTGCCGGACCATGTGGGCACATAGGTGAAATCTGAAACCCACAGCTTGTTCGGCCGATCCGCCATGAACAGCCGGTTCACCTTGTCGTCCGGGCAAGGCAGAGACGTGTCAGGATTGGTCGTGATGACCTTCTTGCCACGGACCACGCCCCTGATGCCCAGATGGCGCATCAATCGTTCCACGGTGCAGCGGGCGGCGTCTTCACCCTGCCGTCGCAAAACATGCCAGATCTTCCGCGCGCCATAGAGCTTGCGGTTGGCATCCCAGGCCGCGTCGATCTTGAGGCTCAGGGCGGCATCCGATTTGGCCCGGGCCGAGGCCCGGTCAGGATCACGCATGATCGCCCGCCGGTCATAAAAGGTGGAAGGGGCAAACTGCAGTGCCCTGCAGATCGGCTCGACCCCGAATGCCTCTCGGCTTTCCTCAATGAAAGCAGTCATTTGCGAAACGGGCGGTCGAGCTCCGCCTGGGCAAAATACGCTGAAGCTTTGCGCAGAATCTCGTTCGCTTGCCGCAGTTCCCGGTTCTCGCGCTCAAGCTCTTTGATCCGCGCGATCTCAGCGCTGGTAGGTCCCGGCCGTTCGCCACCATCGCGCTGGACCTGTCGCATCCAGACGCGAAGGCTGTCCGTCGAACAGCCCAATTTACCTGCAATCGCCGTCAGCGCCGCAGCCTCGCTCTGATAATCATCGCGGTGTTCCATCGCCAGCCGCACCGCACGCTCGCGGAACTCAGGTGAATACGGCTTCGAGGTCTTCTTCTTTGAGGTCTGTTCCATAACGGGCAATTCTCCGAGAGTTTTGCCCTCCGGTAAACCCGGGGCGGTTCAGATCGTTGGCATCGTCACCCCTTTCGGCCGACAGGTTCGCGAAATTCGGGAAGCTTGTGCCAGCCGCAGGATTGCGGTCGAAGGGCGCGAAGGAATGACCGTCGGAACAGTCCACGCGCTGCAAGGCGCCGAGCGACCTGTGGTGATTTTCTCGCCCGTCTATTCGAAGCACGCAGATGGTGGCTTCATCGATGCCTCGCCTAGGCGCCCAGGCCGAACTGCGTCTCGATCAGGGTCGCAAGACGCGTCGCCTGGGCAAGGTCGGACTCCTTCGGCCCGCCGGACCCGGCAGAAACCGCCCCGAGCAGCAGGCGTTTCGCCGCCCGCCCGGCCATGTAGACGGTGAGGTGATCATCGAACGCACCCTCGAGACTCTCGCCATGGTCAAAAGTCTGTTCGGTAAGGCCGCCGCCCTGGGCGAGGCTGACCCGCGTCACCCGGCCCTGGTTCAGCAGGTGTGCCACGACCGCATGAGCTGCCTCATGCACCGCCACGCGCCAGGACACCGCGGGGCTCGGCGCAGGCTGGGGAAGCCGGGCTTCGAGAATGGCAAGATCGAGCGGGCGCCCCGCCACCCGCGCTGCCGACCTGGCGCTGCGGATCAGGGCATCCACCGTGGCCATGCTCTCGCCGATCAGGCGCTGCGACAGGCGGTCGATCTCTGCCCCCGTGAGAGCCGTGCCCAGCCTCTGCTTCAGGACAGCGGCGATGGCCGCGCGGTGCGGCAGCGGAACGGCGACCTTCTGGTCGAGGCGCCCGGGACGCAGGATGGCCGGATCGAGCGCTTCAGGATCGTTGCAGGCGCCGACCAGGATCACCCCGCCCGCCGCGTTCAGCTCATCGATCGCCAGCAGAAAGCCGTTCACCACCTGGCGGTGGTAGGACGAGTTGGAGCTGTTTCCGCCCGATCGCGAGCCGGCGGAATCGATCTCGTCGATGAAGAGGATGCAGGGCGCGAGGCTGGTCGCCTCCGCGAAGCTCGCGTGCATCGCTTTCAGCATGTCGCCGAGATGACCGCAGCGTTGCCATTCAGCAAAGCTCGCGGTGACAAACCGCAGGCCCGGCTCGTTGGCCATCGCGCGGGCGATATGGCTTTTGCCGGTCCCGACCGGGCCATGCAGGAGGAGGGAATGCGGGATCTCGTCCCAGGCAACCCGCCCCTCCCGCCAGGCGTGCAGGTCCGCGACCAACGCGGAGGCCGCCTGGGCGGCCGGGCTGTCCGGCAGGTCTGCAAGCCGGGGGCCTGACGCGCGCGCCGTGCGCGCGGTCAGCGCATCCGCCACGCGCCGGGGATCCCTGATAGTCGCGATAGGGTCCTGTCCGTGCGATCCGGCAGGCCGGATTGGCAGTGGCCGCGACGAGGGAACCCAACCCATCGAGCGAGGGAATCAGCCTGTCGGGATGGGCCGCCAGCGCCACCGAGCCCTCGGGCAAATCGGTGATGTGGCGGGGCATGGCGGAAAAGGCGCTGTCCAGCATGAGGCCTCCGGTGGGACACGGGAAGGCGCCTCTCTGGCCGGATAGCTCAGATTTGTTGATCAGAATGCTCGGATTTAAATCGCTGGCAAGACGGTGATCGTGCAGCACGCGCCTATCGACCCGAACGCACTAGGACCGGGACGCTTGCGTTCGGCCGCGAATGGCGGTAGGTGACAGAATCAGTCGGATTAGCCGACCCAGGCCCCAGCATCCTGCCCGGCCCCCTGCAAGCGCGCCCCTTGCCGAGGACCGGAATGACCGCGACAGCCCCTCTTGCCCATCCCGATGCGCCCCGTGCGGCGACCGAGTTCTTCGCCCGCACCGGCGGCGATCCGCTGACCGACGCCTTCCCGCCAAAGCGCGCCGCGCATCCGGCGACGGGCGCGCGTCCCGTGCCGCCCGAGGCGGTCGAGGCGCTCTGGCACGAGATCCACGCCCGGCCGCGCAGCGACGCCTCGGTCGCCTATCTCCACGTTCCCTTCTGCGAGACGCACTGCCTGTTCTGCGGATTCTACCAGAACCCCTGGCGGGAGGAGGCGGGCGCGCCCTACGTCGATGCGCTGCTTATGCAACTGGAGCGCGGCGCCGAGACCCCGGCCCAGCAGGGCCAGCCGCTGCGCGCGGTCTATCTCGGCGGCGGAACGCCCACGGCGCTCGCGACGGCCGATCTCGTGCGCTTGATCGAGGGCGTGCGGCGCCACCTGCCGCTGGCGCCGGATTGCGAGATCACGCTTGAGGGTCGCATCCTCTCCTTCGGGCTCGACAAGGCGCGCGCGGCCTTCGACGCGGGGGTGAACCGGGTCTCGCTGGGTGTGCAGAGCTTCGACCAGCGCCTGCGCCGCCGTCTCGGCCGCCGCGCCGGCCGCGCCGAGGCGGCGCGCTTTCTCGAAGGGCTCGCGGCGCTCGACCGCGGCGCCATCGTGATCGACCTGATGTTCGGCCTGCCAGACCAGACGCCCGAGAGCTTCGCGGCCGATGTCGAACTTGCGGCGGGCCTCGGGCTAGACGGGATCGACCTCTATGCGCTGAACCTGATCCCCGGCACGCCGCTTCTGGTGGCGCAGGAGAAGGGCAAGCTGACGCCCGCCCCGCGCGAGCAGCTGGGGCAGTTCTACCGCGCGGGGGCCGAGGCGATGGACCGGACCGGCTGGCGCTGGCTCTCGTGCTCCCACTGGCGGCAGGGCACGCGCGAACGCAACATCTACAATTTCGAGGCCAAGTCGGGCGCCCATTGCCTCGCCTTCGGCGCGGGTGCGGGGGGCAACCTCGGCGGCACGGGCTTCCGCATCCTTCCCCGGCTTGCGGACTACCTCGACCGTGCGGGCAGTGGCGGCTGCCTGACCACGGGCATGATGCAGGCGGGGCCGCTCGCGCCCGCGCTGAGCGCGCTGCGGGCGGGGATGGAGCGCGGGCGGCTCGACCCGCTTCCGGTGTCGCAGGCGCTCGGGACCGACTTCGCAGCCGTCGCGGCGCCGCTTCTGGACCAGTGGTGCGAGGCCGGGCTGATGCGCCCGAACCACCGCTTCATGGACCTGACCCTTGCCGGGCGGTTCTGGCAGGTGACGCTGACCGGGCACCTGATCCAGTGGCTCATCCAGGAAGTTCCCCGGCTGCGGGCCGCGCCAGGATGAGCGTCACGCCCCGCCCCTTTCCGTCCAACCCCGTCCGCAAGGAGATCCGCATGTCTGTCCAAAGCCCCGAAGCCGTCGCCAGTTCACCCCGTGCCACCGCCGCGGTCGCCGCAATCCGGGCCGATCTCGAGACAAATCCGGGCTCGGCGCTCGAGGACGTGGCCGCCCGCACCGGCACCACTCCGGCCGAGGTGCTGGCCGCCCTGCCCGAGGGCGAGGCGCTGTGCCTGCCGGGCAGCCTCTTCGTCGAGGTGATGGACGAGATCGCGAACTGGGGCGAGATCACGCTGGTCATGAACACCGGCGAAGTGATCCTCGAGGCCAAGGGCGAACTGCCGAGGGGCAGCGAGGCTCGCGGCTTTCTCAACCTTCATGGCACGTCCATCGGGGGGCACCTGCGCACCGATGCCTGCCGCACGGTCGCCTTCGTCACCCGCCACCTCTTCGGCACGCCCACCCGCTCGGTGCAGTTCTATTCCGTGACGGGCGGCTGCATGTTCAAGGTCTATCTCGGCCGCGGGCCGGACCGGCAGCTGATCCCGGCGCAGGTTGCGGCCTTCGAGGCCGCCGCCGCCCGGTTTGCGGAGCGCCGGCCGTGACTCTCGGGGACCGGCATATCTTCTGCTTCGGGCTGGGCTACTCGGTCCGGGCGCTGCTGCCGCAGTTGATGGCCTCGGGGATGCGCGTCTCGGGCACGGTGCGCTGCGAGGCCCGCGCCGCCGACTGGCAGGCGCAGGGCGTCGCGGCACATGTGTTCGACGGCACGGCACCCCTTCCCGAGGAGGCGCTGGCGGGGGTGACAGACATCCTCGTCTCGGTGCCGCCCGGCCGCTTCGGCTGCCCGGCCTTCCTCGCGAACCGGGCGAGGCTGGTGCGGCTGCCCGGTCTCGTCTGGATCGGCTATCTCTCCTCGACCGCGGTCTATGGCGACTGCGGAGGGGCGTGGATCAACGAATCCCGCTCGGTCGCGCCGCAATCGGCCGATGCGCTGGGGCGGGTGGCGGCCGAGCGGGCCTGGAGCGCGCTGGCCCGCCACCGCGGCGCCGCGATCGACCTTTTGCGCATCTCGGGGATCTACGGGCCGGGACGCTCGGTCTTCGACCAGCTTCGGCGCGGCGGCGCGCGGGCGATCGTCAAGCCGGGCCAGGTGTTCAACCGCATCCATGTCGAGGACATCGCGGGGGCGATCCTTTCGGCCATTCACCTTCCGGCGGGGCGTCGCATCCTCAACCTGGCCGATGGCTGGCCCGCAGCCTCGTCCGAGGTTCTGGCCCACGCCGCCACCCTGCTCGGCCTGCCGCCGCCGCCCGAGGTGCCGCTGGAGGAGGCGGGCCTGCCGCCCGCCATGGCCGCCTTCTATGCCGAGAACCGCCGGATCCTGAACGGGCGCCTGCGGGCGCTGCCGGGGTTCGCGCTGCGCTACCCCGACCATCACGCGGGGCTTGCCGCCATTCTCGAAGCCGAGCGGCGGGCCCAGGCGGCATGATCCGGCGCTCGCGGCCCCCGTGGCGCCCCTGACCGGAAGCGGAAGGGGCAAGGGTCCGGCGCCACCGCCCCCCGGTCGTCCCCAGCCCCGCTGCCGCCTGCCCTGACGGCGCATCACGAGGCTCCTCCCATCCTGCCCAGCCGATTGCCAGGCACTTTCTGCAAAGCTGACGCAAAGGCTCACTGTTCGTGAGCGACAACCACCTTGGCCGGTGGGGCTGGGGCCGACTTCACCCATGCCGAGGAGCTGGAGGTGACAATCGCAGGCCACCTATGCCGACATGGCCGAGCATACGGCACCGCCGTGGTGCCCGCGCGTCCTTACAAGCCCCGCGACAAGGCGAAGGTCGAGGTGGCGGTCCAGATCGCGGAGCGCTGGTTCGGCGCGCGCCTGCGCAACCGACGGTTCTTCTCGCTTTCCGAGTTGAACGAGGCCATCCGCGAACTGGTCGACCGACTGAACGATCGTGTCACCCGGCATCTCGGCGCCAGCCGCCGCGACCTCTTCGAGCAGGTCGAGCGCGCCGCCCTGCGGCCCTTGCCCGACCGGCGGCAAGACATTGTCTTCATAGGCGCAGACCTTGACCGCGAGGCTATTTGTGCCGCGCTGAATGCAGCCCTTGTCACCTCCTGTGATTTTACCCCAAAGGCGTGGACTGAACCGCCCCGGGTTTACCGGAGGGCAAAACTCTCGGAGAATTGCCCGTTATGGAACAGACCTCAAAGAAGAAGACCTCGAAGCCGTATTCACCTGAGTTCCGCGAGCGTGCGGTGCGGCTGGCGATGGAACACCGCGATGATTATCAGAGCGAGGCTGCGGCGCTGACGGCGATTGCAGGTAAATTGGGCTGTTCGACGGACAGCCTTCGCGTCTGGATGCGACAGGTCCAGCGCGATGGTGGCGAACGGCCGGGACCTACCAGCGCTGAGATCGCGCGGATCAAAGAGCTTGAGCGCGAGAACCGGGAACTGCGGCAAGCGAACGAGATTCTGCGCAAAGCTTCAGCGTATTTTGCCCAGGCGGAGCTCGACCGCCCGTTTCGCAAATGACTGCTTTCATTGAGGAAAGCCGAGAGGCATTCGGGGTCGAGCCGATCTGCAGGGCACTGCAGTTTGCCCCTTCCACCTTTTATGACCGGCGGGCGATCATGCGTGATCCTGACCGGGCCTCGGCCCGGGCCAAATCGGATGCCGCCCTGAGCCTCAAGATCGACGCGGCCTGGGATGCCAACCGCAAGCTCTATGGCGCGCGGAAGATCTGGCATGTTTTGCGACGGCAGGGTGAAGACGCCGCCCGCTGCACCGTGGAACGATTGATGCGCCATCTGGGCATCAGGGGCGTGGTCCGTGGCAAGAAGGTCATCACGACCAATCCTGACACGTCTCTGCCTTGCCCGGACGACAAGGTGAACCGGCTGTTCATGGCGGATCGGCCGAACAAGCTGTGGGTTTCAGATTTCACCTATGTGCCCACATGGTCCGGCACCGTCTACGTGGCCTTCGTCATCGACGTCTTTGCACGTCGTATTGTCGGTTGGCGCGTCTCGACATCGATGAAGACCCAGTTTGTGCTCGACGCGCTGGAGCAAGCGATCTGGCAAAGAAAGACGCCGGATAACAAGAGCTTGGTCCACCATTCGGACCGCGGATCACAATACCTGTCGATCAAATACACCGAACGCCTGGCCAAGGCCGAGATCGACCTTTCCGTTGGAACAGTTGGCGATGCCTATGACAACGCCTTGGCTGAATGCGTCATCGGCCTGTTCAAGACAGAGGTCATCAACCAGATCGGCCCCTGGAAATCAATGCGCGAGGTCGAATGGGAAACGCTGAAATGGATCGATTGGTATAACAACCGCCGCCTGCTTGGCCCAATCGGATACATCCCACCCGCAGAAGCAGAGGAGGCGTTCTATGCAAACCTGAACTCACTCGATATGGTCGCGTAGTCATTGAACAAACCACCCTCCGGTAAACCCGGGGCGGTTCAGACCAAGCTTCCCGATCCTTTCCCGCAGTGGAATGCGAAGGCGGCATGACAAACGCCCTTCGCGAGCCGCGCCCGCGCGCTGTCTGGGTGGCCTCATCCGAAGAACCGGGTGGGCTCTCTCGCATCCACGGCGCGGGCATTGCGGCGGCCACCTGGCGAAGACGGCGCGATCCGGGCTTTGCGGCCTGGATCGAGGGCTTGGCCCCCAGCCATCTGCCGCGATTGCGCGCCCTGCTGGCTGTGACCAAGGTCGAGGCGGCGGTTCATGCCGCCTGATGTCGTTGGCCTTGCTCCCTCACAGGGTAGGGACATGCTGGCCAGGGACGCCGCATTGCTGGCTGCGGCTTTTGGCACGGCGATGGCAACGCTGTAGCGCGTCAACCAGCATGTCCGTGACCGTCAACCACGTTGGCCGGTTTTAGGCCGCTGGGTTGGCGTATCTGGAATTGTTTTTCGCTCAGCCTTCTCCTTTGTCCTTGTTGTCGGCGATGGTTGTCGTTGGCGGTCTGCTCAGCGCCTCTTTGTTGGAGGCGGCCGCGCGCTGGCGGAAGCTTTCGGCATTCATCTCCAGGATCGCTGCGTGATGAACCAGCCGGTCGATGGCGGCGACGGTCATCGCCTTGTCCGGGAAGATCTGGTCCCAGCCGCTGAAGGGCTGGTTGGCGGCGATGGCGATGCTGCGGCATTCGTAGCGCCGGGCGATCAGCTCGAAGAGCACGCCTGTCTCGGCCTGATCCTTGTGGGCGTAGGTGATGTCGTCGAGGATGATCAGGTCGAACTTGTCGAGCTTGGCGAGCGCGGCTTCGAGCACCAGATCGCGGCGGGCGGCCTGAAGTCGCTGCACCAGATCGCTGGTCCGGGTATAGAACACGCGGTGTCCCCGCTCGATCAGGGCATGGCCTATCGCGCAGAGAATGTGCGTTTTGCCCGTGCCGGAATTGCCGATGGCGATCAGATTGCCGCCACCCTCCAGCCAGTCGCCGGCCGCCAAGGCCTCGATCCGGGCGCGCGGCAGGGTTGGCAGCGCCTTGAAGTCGAAGGTCGCCAGCGTCTTGCCAGCCGGTAGCTGTGCCTCGTTCATGTGGCGCTGAATGCGGCGCATGTCGCGCTCGGCCAGTTCGTATTCCGCGAGGACAGCCAGAAAGCGGGCAGCGGGCCAGCCTTCGGTGTCGGCACGGGTGGCGATGTCGGCCCAAAGCTTGTGGAAGCTGGGCAGGCGCAGCGCGGTCAGCATGCCGGGCAGCGTGTGGATGTCGATCTCGCGGGAGGTCATGCGCAGGCTCCCAGAAGGGCATCGAAGCTGTCGAGCGAGGGATGGGCGACGGTGACATCTGTCGGCAGCGCCGTTTGCTTGGGGCTCAGGCGGAGCATCAGCAGGTCAGGGTCCGGCGCCCGGCCGGCGTCGAGATCGTCCGTCAGGAGATGTGCCAGTTCCGCCTCGCAGGCCCGGTCGTGGGCGATGAACAGCAGGTCGACCATGCGGCGGCAGGCGTCGCGGCGGGGCAGATCGCGCTGCAGCACCTTCCAGGCCTCAGCGTATTCGGTTCGCGGGAACAGGCTGTCGCGGTAGATCGAACTCCACAGGGCTTGCGGTTTGCGCCGCAGCGCATGGATGACGTGATGGTAGTTGATGACATGCACGCGATGGCCATCGCCGCGACCTCGCGCCCTTGTATGGCTGACGACCAGGGTGCTGCCGAGAAAGGCCTCAAGGCGATCGTCGTAAAGGTGGACCCGCAAGCGCTGCCCGATCAGCTGCGACGGGGCGCTGTAGAAGATGCTCTTGACCAGAAAGCCGCTGGTGCGGGTGACCGGAACCACGGTCTCTGTAAAGTCGGTGGTGCGCCGGCGCGGCAGGGGCTTCAGATGCGCCCGTTCCACCTGCGTGGCCGCCGCCCGCTGCCGGTTGCGCCGTGCCACCAGAATGTCGATGAAGCGGCGGTAGTCCTCAATGCTGGCGAAGTCGCGGCTGCCGCGCAGGATCAGCGCCTGTTCGATGGCTTTCTTGAGGTGCCGGTTCTGGGATTCCACCGCGCCGTTCTCGTGAGCCTCGCCGCGGTTGTTGCGACTGGCCTCCATGCCGTAATGGCCGACGAAGGCATTGTAGCGCGTGGTGATATCCTGGCGCTGGTCAGCCGTCAGGTTGCGGAAAGCGGCCGAGAGGCTGTCGGTGCGATGCTCCTGTGGTGCCCCGCCGAGCGACCAGAGCGCCTGCTGCAGGTTCTCGGCCAGGGCCGTGAAGCTCTCCCCGCCCAGGACCACCCCGACATGCTCCCACCGGCTGTAGACCATGACGAAGTGGTAGAGCAGATGCGGGAATAGCTGGCCCGCGATCGTCACCTCCAGCTCCTCGGCATGGGTGAAGTCCGACTGGGCCATGCGGCCCGGCTCCGGCGTCTGGCGGAAGATGATGTCGCGCTCGGGTCCGTTCAGCGCCCGCCACTGCCGCACCCGCCGTTCCAGGGTGCGCCGGATGCGGTCATCGGGGAAGGCCAGCGGATGCAGGCCCTGAAGGTGGCGCAGCAGGGTGACGGCCTGCAAGGCGCTGTCCCTCTCCAGCAAGGGAAGGATGTCGCCCTCCCAAAAGCCTTCGAGGGGATCGGCCACCGTGCGCCCGTGAACGATCTTGCGGTTCGAGGGCAGCGTCGGGTTGGCATCGAACCGTCGGGCCGTGCGCTCGCTGAACCCGGCGCGGGCGGCCGACGTGCGCTGACTGTGATATCGGAGGTCGGACATGTATAATCTCAATTGCTGGTCGTTGATGGGTTTGTAGGCCAACCCGGATCCTCCGTTTGACGGCAGAGGAACCCGGCTTACCAACCCGCAGCGACCAGCACCTTCCCCGAAATCAATCAAGCCGGTGCGGCTGCCCTCCAGACGGGCATGCCCGTCTTCCGTTCAGCCCCACCGGCCAAGGTGGTTGCCGGCACCGGCCAAGATGGTTGTCGCGCAACAAACGCCCCGGGTGCAGATCCGCCTCGACGTTATCCAGACCAACGCGTGCCACAAGTTCCATTGCGACCGGGTGACCGCGCGCTTTCTGTGCAGCTATCGCGGCCACGGCACCGAGTATGGTCCCGCCGCAGTCGATGGCGGCGTCACAAGGCACGACGCCCTTGCACCATAGACCCTAATCGTAGTGAGGCTGTTGAAGAACCACTTGGTCGTTCAACGGTAAGCGTCACGAGCGGGACGCGGCCTTGCGCTCTTGACATCGGGACGGCGCGTCAGATGGGGGACTTTGCGCGGCGCGGCATGAAGTAGGTGCGGATGGCGACCACCGCCTTTGCCACGCCGATGACCCCGGTCTGGTCCAGGATTGCGTGCGGTTCCGACATCTCGCGAATGGGAGCGATGATATCGCCGGTTTCGGGTTGGCCATGCAGTACTGGCCGCCAGATCCGGGGGGCGAAGTCAGTCCCGGCGAGGAAGCCGATCCACCAGAAGAACGGATCGAAGGTGCCATTGTCCCGCAGAGCAAGGCGGGGACGCCAAGCGTCCGGCGTTTCGGCAAGACCTGTGGAGATGGCGTTGTAGGCGGCCACGAGTGTTTGCAGGGCACGGGCCTCATCTGTCTCTTCGGGAGCCATCAAGGCCGTGTCGCCGACGAACAGCGGGATCCACTTCCGCGGGTCGATGAAGCGCGGCCCGACGATCAACGCGGTGAGATAGCCGTCGAGCCCGTCCATCGTGAAGGCGGGCGGCTGCGGCCGCCGCTTCCGCAGGAACTCCACGAAAGATGCCTCATCCAGCATCTTCCGGGGCGAAGCGGCCGAAGAACCCTGAACCGCCCCGGGTTTACCGGAGGGCAAAACTCTCGGAGAATTGCCCGTTATGGAACAGACCTCAAAGAAGAAGACCTCGAAGCCGTATTCACCTGAGTTCCGCGAGCGTGCGGTGCGGCTGGCGATGGAACACCGCGATGATTATCAGAGCGAGGCTGCGGCGCTGACGGCGATTGCAGGTAAATTGGGCTGTTCGACGGACAGCCTTCGCGTCTGGATGCGACAGGTCCAGCGCGATGGTGGCGAACGGCCGGGACCTACCAGCGCTGAGATCGCGCGGATCAAAGAGCTTGAGCGCGAGAACCGGGAACTGCGGCAAGCGAACGAGATTTTGCGCAAAGCTTCAGCGTATTTTGCCCAGGCGGAGCTCGACCGCCCGTTTCGCAAATGACTGCTTTCATTGAGGAAAGCCGAGAGGCATTCGGGGTCGAGCCGATCTGCAGGGCACTGCAGTTTGCCCCTTCCACCTTTTATGACCGGCGGGCGATCATGCGTGATCCTGACCGGGCCTCGGCCCGGGCCAAATCGGATGCCGCCCTGAGCCTCAAGATCGACGCGGCCTGGGATGCCAACCGCAAGCTCTATGGCGCGCGGAAGATCTGGCATGTTTTGCGACGGCAGGGTGAAGACGCCGCCCGCTGCACCGTGGAACGATTGATGCGCCATCTGGGCATCAGGGGCGTGGTCCGTGGCAAGAAGGTCATCACGACCAATCCTGACACGTCTCTGCCTTGCCCGGACGACAAGGTGAACCGGCTGTTCATGGCGGATCGGCCGAACAAGCTGTGGGTTTCAGATTTCACCTATGTGCCCACATGGTCCGGCACCGTCTACGTGGCCTTCGTCATCGACGTCTTTGCACGTCGTATTGTCGGTTGGCGCGTCTCGACATCGATGAAGACCCAGTTTGTGCTCGACGCGCTGGAGCAAGCGATCTGGCAAAGAAAGACGCCGGATAACAAGAGCTTGGTCCACCATTCGGACCGCGGATCACAATACCTGTCGATCAAATACACCGAACGCCTGGCCAAGGCCGAGATCGACCTTTCCGTTGGAACAGTTGGCGATGCCTATGACAACGCCTTGGCTGAATGCGTCATCGGCCTGTTCAAGACAGAGGTCATCAACCAGATCGGCCCCTGGAAATCAATGCGCGAGGTCGAATGGGAAACGCTGAAATGGATCGATTGGTATAACAACCGCCGCCTGCTTGGCCCAATCGGATACATCCCACCCGCAGAAGCAGAGGAGGCGTTCTATGCAAACCTGAACTCACTCGATATGGTCGCGTAGTCATTGAACAAACCACCCTCCGGTAAACCCGGGGCGGTTCACCCGTCATGCCGCCAAGACCTCGCTGTGTCTCTGTGCCTCGCGCTCGGCCTTCCAGGTCCAGGGCAGCAACGTGTCGAGCCGATTGATTGGGGTGGCACCGGAGACGATGCGCTCCAGAACGTCCGCAAGCCAGAGTTCCGGGTCGATGCCGTTGAGCTTGGCCGTGTTCACCAGCGAGGCCAGAATGGCCCAGCTTTCGCCACCACGCTTCGAGCCGGCGAAGAGCGCATTCTTGCGCGTAAGGCACACCGGCTTGATCGAGCGCTCGACGATATTGCTGTCCACCTCGATCCTGCCGTCGTCGAGGCTTCGGGAGCCGGTCGCATGGCGATCGTTCGATCCGGTGGATCGAACGAAGGCGGACGGAGGCCCGGAGGGCGCCGTCAGGCCCTGCCAGTGCCCGAGGGTATAGGCAGCAGCCTTGCCGATCGAGGACTTTGATGAGACCTCGGCCATCAGCTGCTCGAGCTGCGCCTTCAGCGCCGACATGAGGACGGCACTTTCTGCCTTTCGCGCTGTCAGGCGAGCCTCGGCGTTCAGCCCGCGGATGCGGCTTTCGATGAGGTAGATCTCGGCGATCGTGCCTATGACCGCCAGCGCCTCCGTCGACCCGGTGGTCTTGACCACATCGGCGAATTTGCGGCGGGCATGGGCAAGGCAGAACGCCAGGCGCAGCGGGGCGACATTGCTCTTGCGCCGCCGCTTGGCCAGGCTCTTGTAGGCGCCATAGCCATCGACTTGGAGAACGCCGCCGAAACGCCCCAGTTGGGCCTCCAGATCATCCGTTCCGCGACCTTCCGTGAAGACATAGCCCACGGCCGGCGGCGCCGGACCCTTCCATGGCCGATCATCGATTGCCTGTGCCCACAACTGACAGACCTTCGTCCTGCCTCGGCCCGGATCGAGCCGCGGCAATGGGGTCTCGTCGCAGAAGACGCGGGGCTGCGCCCGGATGAAGCCGAGCAGACGCTCGTGCAGCGGCTTGAGCCACCAGGCGGCCCGGGTGACCCAGCCTCCGAGGGTGCCCCGGTCGATGTCGAGGCCTGCGCCCGCAAGCATTTGCGCCTGGCGGTAAAGCGGAAGGTGCCAGCCGAACTTCGCGACGACGACATGCGCGACCAGCGCCGTGGTCGCCATGCCACCGTTCATCACCCGCGCCCGGGCTGGAGCCTGGCTGACGCCGTCTTCGCAGGACCGGCAGGCGTATTTCGGCCGGATCGTGCGGATCACGCGCAGCAGGGCGGGCACGATGTCGAGCGCCTCGCTAATGTCTTCCCCGATGCGGTGAAGTGCCAGGTTGCAGCAGGGGCAGATGGTGTTCTTCGGCTCGATGACCTCTTCGTGCCGCGGCAGATGCACAGGCAAGGCGCCCATGTTGCGTGACGCGGCACGAGGCTTGCGTCGCGGCGGCCCCCCGGAGCCGGGCGCATCGTCGTTGGCCGCCGCTGGGCCCGTCGTGGCGATATCCGACAGATCACCCAGATCGAGCGCAATCTGCGCAGGATCGAGGGCCGCCATCTTCTCCGATTTCGCCCCGAAGATCATCAGCCGAAGAAGGTCGGCATAGACACGCAGATCCGCGTTCTCGGCCTGAAGGGCCAGAACCATCCGCTTCAACCGTGCGGGATCCGAGGGAAGGGAAACGGTGCAGGACGCCATGGCAAAACCTACCATGAAGCCCATAATCTTCAAGCGAATACAGCAGCTTCACGCTGCCCGGACAGGCCTCTTCACCTGAATTCTCTGCACCCGCGTCCAGTCGAGACCAGCCACGAGGAGAGCGAACTCTTCCCGGGTCAGCCAGATCGCGCCATCCCGAACAGGCGGCCAGATGAACTGGCCGCTTTCCAGCCATTTCGTGGCGACCACCATTCCGCTGCCATCCCAAAAGACGAGGCGCAACCGGTCGCGACGCTTGGGGCGAAAGACAAAGACATCGCCACAATAGGGGTCTGCAGCCAGCGCCGCGGTGATCAGGGCGACCAGCCCGTTCAGACCACGACGAAAGTCCACCGGTTGCGTCGCCACCACGACCTTGATCCCACCCGCGAAGGAGATCATCGCGACCGACGCAGGGCTGCCACCATCGCAGCCGCAACGGCCGGATCCACCCGGCCAGTCACCACCATCCGGTTGCTGCCGATCTCCACCTCGATCCGTCCTGGCTCCGCAGAACCTCGCGGATCACTCGCCAGACCGGAAACCGCCGCATCCAGACAAAGAGGACGATCGTCGTCGGCAATCGATATCGGGACGAAGTGCAGCCCCGTTGCGGTCCCGCGTGTCGGACGCGCCTGAACCAGGCCAACATGGCGTCGCCAAACCGTCAGCAGGCCTCGGTTCACACCCCAACGGCGCGCCACGTCGGAAATGGACGCACCCGGCTCCGCGCTCTCCGAAACGATCCTTGCCTTCTCCTCGGCGGTCCAGTTACGTCTACGCCGCTTCCCCGTTATCACCTCGATCCGGCGATAATCTCCGTCTTCATGCCTGCCTTGAAGCATGGCATCAGCTTCGACCCAATCCATTCACCTGTGCTCCTCGCAAGTCAGGCGACAAATCTCCGCAAACGCCCACCAGTGCGCAAGATGCCCCGCTCGTCGCGCTCACGTTCAACGTGCAGCTTTGCGGTAGGAACCAAGGACCGCTTTGCGGTGGGGTTTTCATTTTGACGCGGCAGGCGAAAGCTTGCCCAAGCAGGTCTGATGACATGACCTGATCGGCGGTCCCCGCTGACATAATGTGCCCATTCATGACAAAGGCAATGTGCTGGGCCACACTCGCGATCAGATTCAGATCGTGCATCACCATGACCACCCCGCCGCCCGCATCGGCATAGGCCCGTGCTATCGCCATAGCCTGCAACTGGTGACCCAGATCAAGGCTAGCCACAGGCTCATCCAGAAACAGCCAGCGTGGGCCTTCTGGGCCCATGGGGTGCCAAACCTGCGCCAAGGCCCGGGCGAGGTAGGCGCGCTGGCGTTCACCGCCGGACAGGCTTTGCAAGGGACGGGGGCCGTACCCGACGAGGCCGACAGCGAACAGGGCTTTGGCGACAATGCCGGGCTCCAGTGCTGCCGCCCCGGCCTCATGGCCCATGGAAACCACCTCATCCACTGTAAAGGCGAAGGCTACCTGCGTATCCTGTGTCTGCACCGCGCGGATTTGGGCCAATGCGTGCGCGCTTTGATTGCGCAGGTCTCGGCCGTTCAGGGTCATCTTCCCGCTAGACTGAATTTCGCCCAAGATTGCCCGCAACAGCGTGCTTTTGCCCGCGCCATTTGCGCCGCAGATGGCAGTGACTTCGCCCGGTTTGGCAGTCAGGGTGACGCCGCACAGAATGGGGCGGCTGCCAAGGCTGGCGTGCAGGTTTTCAACGTGCAGCATTTATCCCCCCAACGCATTGGCCTGCCGCAACAGGATCCACAAAAAGACCGGCGCGCCCAGCAGGGCGGTGATAATGCCTATGGGCAGTTCGGCCGGGGCGACGATCTGGCGCGACACCAGGTCGGCCAGTACCAGCAGCACCGCACCCAACAGTGCCGATTGCGGTAACAGCCTACGGTGATCGGGGCCATTTGCCAGCCTGAGAAGATGCGGCACCACGATACCGACAAAGCCGATGCCGCCCGACACCGCCACTGCTGCCCCGGTGGCCGACGCGGTGGCCAGCACGGTCAGACGTTTCAGACGCTGAACGTCGATGCCCATATGGGCGGCCTGCGCTTCTCCCAATGCCAGCGCGTTCAAGCCCCGGCCAAGGCGCGGGGCAAAGATCAGCACCGCACCGATCAAAGGCAGCACCGTCAGAAGTTTAGCCCAAGTCGCTCCGGCCAGCGACCCCATCGACCAGAATGTCAGATCGCGCAATTGGCTGTCATCGGCCAGATAGATCAGCACGCCCGTTACCGCGCCTGCCAAAGCCCCCAGCGCAATCCCTGCCAACAGCAGCGTTGCCACTTGGGTACGCCCGCCGGATGAAGCGACCCGGTAAAGGGTCACCGTAAACAACCAGCCCCCCAGACAGGCGGCCAAAGGCACCAGATGCCCGCCCGCAAAGGCAAGGATTGCAGGCGGCAGTAGCCCGCCCAACACGATGGCCAAGACTGCCCCCAGACCTGCACCCGCACCAACGCCGACGATGCCGGGATCGGCCAGCGGGTTGCGAAACAGGCCTTGCAGCAGCGCGCCCGAAAGGCCCAAGGCGGCCCCCACCAACAGCCCCATCGCCAAACGGGGCAGGCGGATGTCATACAGCACGACTGACTCGGACAGGGTCAACGCCTGCCCTTGCATAGCCGCGATCAGGCGCAGGGGGCCAAGCCCGGCTGCCCCCGTCGACAGCGACAGAACCGACGCAGCGCAGAGGCCCGCCAGCAGCCACGGCGTCAGGCCACGCGGCGCTCTGGGGCGCAGGGTCAACGAGAGGTCGGCCATCGGTCAGCCCTTGGGGTAGAGGGCGGCGTGCAGGGCGCGCACTGCCTCGGGCGTGCGCGGGCCAAAGCCCAGCAACAGCATTCCGTCCATCCGGATGATCGCCCCTGAGGCCGCCGCCGGGGATGCCGCCAGCGCGGGCTGGCCCTGCACATCGGCATTGGCAATCGCCATATCGCCCTCGCGTTCCATCATCAGGATCACGTCGGGGGCTGCGGTCAGGACGGCCTCATCGGTCATCGGTTTGTATCCGTCAAAACCGCTGGCGGCATTTACGCCTCCGGCCAGCGCGATGATGCCTTCGGCTTCGGTGCTCGCCCCGCCTGCCATGACGCGACCGCCTTGCAGCGACAGGATGAACAGCACTTTTTTGGGGGTCGTGACTGTGGCGGCCTCGGCGCGGGCAGCGTCAAAGCCTGCGGCCACTTCTGCTGCCAACTTTGTGCCCTGAACGGGCAGGTTCAATGCCCCGGCGACTGCGGTGATCTTGGCGATCACGCCTTCCGGGCTGGGATCTCCCGGCATTATGGCCAAAGGAATGCCTGCGGCATTCAGAACCTCCAACGCTTCGGGCGGGCCTGCGTCGTCTTCGGCCAGGATCAGCGTGGGTTGCACCGACAAGACACCTTCCGGTGACAGGGCGCGGATGTAGCCGACATCGGGCAGGGCGGTGACGGATTGAGGGTAGTTCGAGGTGGTGTCGCGGGCAACCAGACGGTCAGCAGCCCCAAGGGCCACAACGATTTCCGTCACCGACCCGCCCAGCGACACGACCCGCGCCTCATCCGCTATGGCTGGAAGGGTAAACCCGAACAGGGTCAGGACAAGCCATTTCATGCCAGCACCTTTTCCAGACGGGGCAGGTTCAGGCGAGGAAGGGCGTGGGTCAGCGCGTTCCACGGCTCTGCCGGGGTGTCCTTGCGGTAACCGAAAATCTGCAGGATCAGCTCGCCACGCGCATCAAAAGCCTCGACACTGTAAACATCGCCCGTGCGGGTGGGTTTCCAGACACGGTAGACCTCGGCGATCTTGTCGGCGCGCAGGTGCAGGTTGAAGCGCGGGTCCATGACATTGATCCACGGCCCCATCGGCACAATCTTTTCCACCGGCCCGCCGTGGATCTGGATGCAGCCCAAGTTGCCGACAAAGATCATGATCGGAATGGCGGCCAAGGCCGCACCTTCCAGCGTGGCGGTCACGGCGCTGACATCAAGCCGTTCCACATAAGGCGCGCCCGCTACCCGGTAACTGCCAAGACGGTTCATCTTGTGCTTTTTCACCAGCCCAAGGGCACCTCGATTTTTGACTGTTTTCGCGGCAACGGCATAGCAGGTTCTGCCCGAAGCGCGGCAGCGACCTTCAGCTGACCGATTGTTGCCTTGGTTTTTATGATCTGCCGCCCATTTCGCCTCGCGGACCTTCGGTTCAGGGCCGTTTTTAGCGATGCGCGGGGCGATCTGCGTCCTTGGCCGACCGTTTTCAGGCTGGGTGCGGGTTGATGCGACCCAGTTGGCCGAGGCGGCGCATGTTGTAGGCGAGATTCTTCATGCCGACTTTGGCCTTCGCCCGCACCAAGCCGATGGTGCGCACCAGGGTGCCGCCCATGTCGTTGGCCTGCGCGCCGAAGATGTGCTCAACCCGGACCCGCACGGTGGATTTGGTGCGGTTGCTGCCCTTGGCCTGGTCGGTCAGCGGCTTGCCCCGATTGCCCTTGCGGTGGATGTGGCTTTTCAGTTTTAAGGCGCGGAGTTTGGCCTCCATCTCCTCGGACCGATAAGCAGCATCCGCCCACACGCCAGACCCGGTGTTGCCCTGCATCAGCAGATGATCCACTGCCTGGCTGTCATGCACAGCGGCGTCGGTGACGTGGTAGCGCCGGACCAGCTTATGCGTGCGGTCCACATTCACATGGTTCTTGTAGCCGTAGTGGCTCTTGCCGTGCTTTTTCGTCCAACGTGCGTCCACATCCTTTTGCACCCGTTTCGCTGGCTTATCAGCCCAATCCTCGGGGACCTCGCCCTTCTTGATCGTTGCGTTTTCATCGCGCGTGTTGTGATTGCGCGGCACCGGCACGATGGAGGCGTCCAGGATCTGACCGCCGCGCGCAATGTAGCCCCGCCGCGCCAAATGACCGTCAAACAACCCGAACAACTCCTCCACCTTGCCGGCCTGCGCCAGCGCATCGCGATACAGCCACACCGTCTTGGCGTCGGGCACCCGGTCACCAAGGCCCAACCCCAGGAAGCGCATAAAGGAAAGCCGGTCGCGGACCTGATATTCGATCTGATCATCCGACAGGTTGTAAAGCGCGCTCAGAACCAGCGTCTTGAACATCAGCACCGCATCTATCGGCTTGCGCCCCGCGCGGGACTTGCGATCCGCAACAGGCTTGCGCCAGACCCGCTCAAGAGCCGGACGAAACTCCTCCCACGGCACGACGGCATCAATTTCGACCAGCGGATCCCTTTTGGCATCGAGGCTCGCGTAACGGTCCGAAAGATCGAAAAAACCCATCTGCGCCATCGTTGCATCCCCAATGCCAGTTCACTGTCTCACCATACCGAAGTGCGGGGGATGGGGCAATTTATAGAGGTGCCCCCAAGAAACTGATGCGTGTCGGTCATCTTGTCCCACGCGGCGCGCAGGGCGGGGGCGTCTTCGGCGCTGACCCTGGCATCATCAACCGGGCGGCGGGCGGTCAGGTCAAGCGTCTGGGCCTGCGCCGGATTGCGCAGGGCGCGGATCAGCGGGGCAAACTGATCATGCAGGCTTTCGGGTTTCAGATGCACCTTGTGCACCGCATCACCCGCCGCGTCAAAGACCTGAAGGCTGCGCTTGGGGCCGTCTTCGCCGGGTTCCTCCACGGCAAAGGCATGCACCCAATGGGACGGGAAAATCCGCAGGTCGATTTCGGGGTCCAAGACCATCGCGGCAAAGGCGCCTGTTCGGTAGTCGGAGTAATGCCCGCGCCGTTCGTGCACGCAATTGTCGTTGCGCGTCAGGGCCATGACATCGCCCAACTTGCCGATCCACGGCACCAGACGGTCAGGGTCGGCCACCAGCGCGGTTACCCCGTGGCCGATATGGGCTGCAACCAGATCAGCCTCGGTCATACCCTGGCCGGCGGCAAAATCGCGAGCGCGGGGTTTGGGGTTTTCGGCACGCAAAGTGCGAATCGCATCGGGGCTGAACTTGGCCATAAGGGCATCCTTCCGGTTCAATGGGGGACGCGCATCTCTGGCAAAAAGCTGGGGCGCGGGGCTGTCTAAATCCTGCAGAGAGGGGCTGCAGGGATAGTTGACAACTACAGTCACCTTTTCTAAAAGCTAATACCTGACAGATCAAGTCAGAAACTTCTGCTGCCAGCTTGCGCCCCTTGTCGGCCCGGCCAGCCCTTTGCAGACCGCATCCAAAGGGACGACCATGCCAAAGCCATTCCGGCCTGCCGTGCGCAGGCATCTTTTGCTGACCGCCACCGCCTTTGCGCTTACCGCAAGCCCTGCTGCCGCACAGGAGGAGGGCGTGTTCCAGATGTTGGGCCGCATCATCTTTGGCGCAGGCGCGGCCAAAGTTGCCATCGACACGCCGCAAGCGGTCACCGCGCTGGAACAAGAGGATATTGACCGTTTGCAACCGAACGCGGTGGGCGATTTGTTCAAATCGACCCCAGGCGTGCAGGCGTCAGGGGCATCCACCCAGCCGTTGGGTCAGGCCTTCAACATCCGCGGCATCGGCAATGCCGACCAAACCGCATCCGAATCACGCATCGCCGTGACCGTAGACGGCGCGCCCAAGTTCTTTGAGGCCTACCGCACCGGGTCGTTCTTCGGCGATACTGCCCTGTACAAGCGGGTCGAAGTGCTGCGTGGCCCGGCCTCCTCGACCCTGTATGGCGCGGGCGCAATTGGTGGGGCGATTGCCTTTACCACCAAAGACCCCGCCGATTTTCTGGGCGAAGGCGATAGGCAGGCCCTGCGCTATTCCGCCGGATTTGCGTCCAATGGCGGGGCGGCCAAGGCGGGCGTCATCTGGGCGCAGCGCAAGGGCAATACCGAGTTTCTGGCAGCCTTGAACGGGTCAGACGGTGGGGTGATGACCGACGGGGCCGGGGCCACGATCAAGGGTAGCGAACATTCCTCATGGTCGGGTCTGGTCAAGGGCGTCTGGCATCTGGGGCAAGATGAAAGCCTGACGCTGTCCGCCTCGCGCACCGATACCGCATTGGATGACGCGCCCGTGGCTTTGACCGGCGATCTGGCGTTCTTTGGCCCCGCGCCGGGATCGGCGCTGACGGTGTTCGGCACCAACGACATCCATGCCGTCGACGACACCCTTGCCCTGACGTGGAAAAGGGGCAGTCTTTCGGCGCAGCTTTCCTACACTGACACCAGCGCTGACAAGTCGAATTTCTCGATGGCCGCAGGATGCCGGGCGGGCGACAGTCAGGTGCTTTGCACCAATCAGGCATCCTATGCCACCACGGCGCTGAAGGTAGAAAACACCTTCGATCTGGCCTTGGGCGAATGGGATGGCAGTGTGATCGTCGGCGGGCAACTCTCAGCGCAAGACCGCGATGCCGTGTCCAGTCTTGGGCCGATGCCGTCGCACCCCGAAGGCAACAACAAGATGCTGGGGCTTTATGCCCAGGGCGAGTTTACACTGAACGACAAGCTGACCCTGACCCCCGGCATCCGTGTGGATTTCGGAAAGTTCTCGCCCTCGGCAGCGTCGATTACCAATGGCGGAGCGGATGTCAGCAATGTCGCGGTTTCACCGAAACTTGCCGCGATGTATAAGCTGAACGACAACTTCTCGGTCTTCGGTTCACTGGCCCGTACCGAACGCATGCCAACGATTGACGAGCTTTATCAATACAATACCGTCCCTGGCCGGGTGCCGATCCGCACAACGTCTACCGGCCTTCGCAAAGAGCAAGCCGATACGATCGAACTGGGGTTGGCATTTCAACGTGAAGGGATCTTCGGCGCGGACGACAGTTTGCAGGTCAAGCTGACCGGGTTCCACAATGACGTGACTGACAAGATTGCCACCCGTCCTTCGTCCCAAGTCGCCCCTGGTCTGTCCTATTACGACAACATCGCCGCGGCGAAGATCTGGGGGGTGGAACTGGAAGCCGGTTATGACGCCGAGCGTTGGTTTGGCCAACTGGCCTATGCCAATATCAAGTCGAAAGACAAATCGACCGGGCTTACCTTGGCCGATACCCCGTCCGAGAATGTCGCGCTGACCTTGGGGGCGAAACTGCCCGACCAGAACCTTGTGATCGGCTGGCGCGGGTCGTGGCACGGGGCGATTACCACCGCATCGGCCAGCACGACCGCGGGCAGCTATGACACGCATGATGTGTTCGCGACATGGTCACCGGACGAGGGTGCCTTGGCCGGGCTGTCGGTGAATTTCACCGTCGAGAACGTGTTTGACGCCACCTATCGCAACAACCTGTCCTTGGACAATGGGGCAGGGCGCAATGCCAAGATCAGCATCGGCAAGACGGTGACATGGTAAGGGCGGCGACCGTTCTGATCGGGGTAACCCTTGCATCCGGGGCGGCGGCGCAAACCGCCGCCGCCCTTGCGGTGCCCCATGCGGACCTGATGGAACTGGTCACCAAGGCGCATCCGGTGGTTCAAGGCGTCATGGCGTCTTTGGCCTTTGCGGTCTTCGTTGTGCTGACGGTGATGATCTACAAATTGGCCGAACTGGTGCTGGTGTTTTCGCACTTGCGGCGGGCGCAAAAGGCACTAGGCGACGGGCTTTCCGGGCCTGCGGGCGACAGCCCCTTGGCGCAGGCTGCCCGCGCGGCGCAGGCAGCGTTGGCAGACCTGCCCATGCAGGTTTCGCCGGGCTTGCGGGCTTCGGCCCGCGAGCGGCTGGACCTGATGTTGGAGCGGATCGACGCCGGCGCGGTTGAACGGCTGCGGCTGGGCACCGGCGTTCTGGCCTCAATCGGGTCGGTGGGACCGTTTGTTGGCCTTTTTGGCACGGTGTTTGGCATCATGAACAGCTTTCTGGCGATTGCTGCGACGAAAACCACCAACCTTGCTGTCGTCGCCCCGGGGATTGCCGAGGCGCTTTTGGCCACCGGTCTGGGGCTGGTCGCCGCCATCCCGGCGGTGATCCTGTACAACCATTTGATGCGGCGGATCAAAGCCTATCGCCACCGCCTTTCTGATGGTCTGGCCGAGGTGCAGCAGCAATTCAGCCGGGCGCTGGACGCCAGGATGGGGGCGTAAATGGCCGGGCGGATGACCGATGATGAAGACGAGTTGAGCGAAATCAACGTGACGCCCTTTATCGACGTGATGCTGGTTTTGCTGATCGTGTTCATGGTTGCCGCCCCCTTGTCCACTGTTGATGTGCAGGTCAACCTGCCTGCCAGCAGCGCCCTACCCGCCGAACGCCCGGCGGAACCTGTTTGGCTGACGGTCCGTGCTGACCGCGTGCTGCATTTGGGCGATACGCCTGTCGATGTCGCAAGCCTTGCCGCCGCGCTGGACGCCCGCACCGGGGCCTTGCGGGAAGCCCTGATTTTCCTGCGCGCCGATCAATCCCTGGACTACGGGGCGCTGATGGGGGTCTTGGACGCCCTGCGCGCAGGCGGGTATCTGAAAGTGGCACTTGTGGGGTTGGAGGCCACCCCATGACCCCCCGCGCTCCCGTTCTTGGCTGGCTTGGCGCAGCCACAACCGCCGCGGCATTGCTGACCGGGGCAGCGGCGCTGGCCATCACCGCGCTGCCTCCGCCGCCCGTGATGCTGGACCTTGGCCAACTGCCGCCCGCTGCCCCCGCCATCGCCGCAATTGCCGAAGCCGCCCCGCAGGTGGTGGACGAGGCCCCGGCGCTGGCCGCCCCGCCTGCGCCGATCGAAGAAATCGCGCTGTCCACAGCGATTGACGCCCCCGCCGCCGTTCCGCCGATCAGCCTGCCCAAACCGCAAGTGCTGTCGCAATCCAACATTGCCATACCGATACAAGCGCCACCGCCACAGCCGGTTGAACAACCACCCGCACCGCAAGACCAGGCCAGTGCTGAAAAGTCCAAAAAGCAGCCCGATCCAAAGCCTGCCAAGACCAAAGCGAAAGAAAAACCGCAGAAGTCCGAAAAGAAAATCGCCAAAACCAAGCCTGCGAAACAGTCCGCAAAACCCGCAGCATCGGCCGGGTCTGCTGCACCGCAAAAGGGCGAAAAAGCCAAGGGCGGTGCGCCCAAGATGTCGTCTGCCGCCTATGCCAAGGCTGTGATGAAAAAGGTCCGCGCCACCAAAAAGAAATCTGGTGCGGGCAAGGGCGTGGCGGTGGTCGGCTTTACCGTGGCCAAGAACGGTGGGTTGGCCGGGGTCAAGGTGATCAGGTCTTCGGGCAATGCCGCGTTGGACCAGATTGCGGTCAGCCACATCCAACGCTCGGCCCCGTTTCCTGCCCCACCAGAGGGTGCGGGGCGGTCATTCTCGTTTGAATTTGTCGGCAAGTAGCGGGTCGCATTATCCTTACTAAAAGAATCGGCTTTAGGGGAAAGCGTTTTTGTCGGATATAAGTGGCGACTCCACGCCAACCCCATAGCAACCGCCACAGGGTCAGCCGGACGCCCCTTTTTTGGAACGCCCCATGCCAGGCCAAGCCTCTGACCCTTTTCGCCATACTGGGAAGGTCGACCAAATCGACCCGAATATGCATATGACTGACACCACGCCCATCTACGCCGCCGCCCTGACGGCAGACCGAGGACTCCTCGCCGTGCAGCAAGTCGTTCCACACTTGGCTGTCGTGCAGCTTGGCCGTCGAGGTATCGAGGCTTTGGGTGACGCCGCTATCAGCATCCACGCCGATGTGGGCTTTCAAACCGAAATACCAGTCGTTGCCCTTCCTGGTGGAGGTCGTGTCGAGAATGCTGTGGAAATTCCCTGGCGGTGTGGTCCGGGCATGTGAAGGTTCGGTTTCTCAGGCGGCTGCGTCAAGAGGTATCGGGTCGAGGGGCTGGGAAAGCGTCTCCCAGCCGTCGACCTTGCGCATCTGGATCTGGCCGGATGCCAGCAGCGCCCAGAACATGGGTACGGTCTCGGCGCAGGGCAGCACGGTCTGGGTCTTGACGCGGCGGCGGAACTCCTCGTTCAGCCGTTCGATGGCGTTGGTGGTCCGGGCCGACTTCCATTGCGAGGGATCGAGGCGGGTGAAGCTGAAGAGCCGGTCCCCTGCTTCTTCAAGGCTGTCGGCAACGGCCTTGCACTTGAGCTGCCACTTGCGCAGGAATGCCTTGCGGCGGGTCTCGATCCCGGCGGCGGTGTCGGCGCAGATCATGTCCCGGTAGTCCTCGGTCAGCTCGTCGTGCAGGTGCCTGGGCGCGTGCGCCAGCAGGTTGCGGTGCTTGTGGACCGTGCAGCGCCGGATCGGCAGAGCCTCGCCCCAGAGCGCGACCAGAGCGGCTTCCAATCCGGGGGCGCCATCGACGATGACGAATTCGGGCCGCTTCAGACCGCGGGCATCAAGGTCGTCGAGGAACTGGCGCCAGGCAGATGTGCTCTCTCCGCCCATGTTCTTGATGGATAACAATACCTTCTGCCCGTCGCGGCGGATGCCGATCGCCGCCAGCACCGAGATGTTGGTGGCCTTGCGGTCCAGCCGGGTCCGGATCACGGTGCCGTCGAGGATCAGCCGGACGATGTCCTCGTCGGCCAGGCTGCGGGCCGACCAGGCATCCCAATCCACCTTCACCTTGCGCCAGGCCCGGCTGACCACATCCTTGCTGACGGCGCCCTCGAACAGCCCGAACAGCGCCCGCTTGACGCGCCGGGTGTTGGTCCCGGCAAGATAGACCGCCGCGATCAGCGCCTCGGCCTTCTTCGTCAGCCGCTGGTAGCGCGGCAGCGCCTTCGAGCGCCATTCCTTAGCCTTGCCGTCCTCGTCCTCGACCCGGGCGCGGGGCACGCGCACCGTTTCGGTGCCGAAGGTGCCGGTCAGCTGCCGCTCGCGGTGCCCGTGGCGATAGCCCTTCGCCTTCTCGTCGCCGCGACCGTAGCGCATGCGGCCGAGAAACTCGGCCAGTTCCTCTTCAAACATGGTCTCGATGGTCGCGCGGACGCTCGCCCTCAGGCGCTCCTCGATCGGGTCATACCCGGTCGTGTCGGGCAGTAGCGAAAAGGCCGAGCTGTCGGTAATGTCGTTCATGGCGTGATCTCCCTGGCGGTTGGCGCCGCCGGCTGGGTGGGTTTCAGTTCACCCGGAGATTACGCCGCCTTCAAATTTCCACCACTCCCGCGACACCACCCATCGAGATCGTCAAACGCTCCGACACCGCCGAAGGATTCGAAGTCCTCCCCCCGGCGCTGGGTGGTCGAACGCACGTTGGCCTGGCTCGGCCGATGCCGCAGGCTGGCAAAGGACTGGGAGAAATCCATCGCCAGCGCAAAGGCATGGCTCCTCGTCGCGCATATCAGGCGCATGACCCGCTTGTTCGCAAGAGCCTGAAAAAACAACAAGAGTTTTGAATCAGACTCTGAGGCAGGTCTGCCCTGACGCTGGCACCTGCCGTGCAACCTCTTCGTGCCATTTTGCGGGGATGCTTGCGAATGGCGTCGCATCTGAAAAGCCGCGCCGCGCAATCCGAATGGCCCGCCACTGTGACCAGATCACAGACGGCGCGGGGGGCCTCATGCCAGATGGCCCGGCAGCCGGGTCGGCAAGATCGGCGGGGCTGCCCGCACTCCTGCTTATTCAGAAGACCCACTGCACTGGTGGGCCTGTCTCTGTTCAAAAGGCCAGACCGATGCATATGAAAACTGCGATGCTCCTGATCTCCCTTGCGCTGCCGGGGGCGGGGCTTGCCCAGACCAGCCCCTCGCCCGAACCCACTGCCGCCTGCGTTGCGGCCGCAACTACCGAAGCGGGTCGCGAAGCCTGCATCGGGCTTGCCGCAGCCGCCTGTCTTGGTGCCGTGAAAGGCGCGGCCGAGGTCGACGCCGCGATCTGCCTGAATGCCGAGACGGTATGGTGGGCCGACCGTCTGCGCGCGGCCAGGACAGCGATGACGGCCAAGGCCGAGGCGCTGGACGAGGCCCATGCGGCCCAGATCGCAAAGGGTGCGGCGAAGATGGCCGATGACTTTGCAAACTTCCAGACCGCATGGTCGGTCTGGTCCGAACAGCGTTGCACCTTCGAGGCAATGCTGCATTTCGGCAAGCCTGACCGGATGGTGGCCGCCTCGACCTGCCTGCTTCAGGTGACCGCCGAGCAGGCGTTGCTGCTCGAAGCCGCCGCCCGTTGACCTGACCGTCGCAAAGGACCCACGCCATGCGCATTGCCGTCGCCAGCCAGAATTTCCGCACCGTGACCGGCCATGCCGGCAAGACCCGCCGCTTCCTCGTCTATGAGGCCGCCGCCGGGGAACCCGCGCGCGAGGTCGGGCGGTTGGACTTGCCGAAGGACATGGCGATCCACAACTTCCTGGGCGACGGCCCGCATCCGCTGGACGCGGTACAGGCTGTGATTGCGGGCAGCGCGGGTACGGGCTTCGTGCGCCGCATGGCGGCGCGCGGGGTGCTGGCGGTCGCCACCGCCGAGCCCGATCCGGCACTTGCCGCCGCAGCACTGGCCGCGGGCACCTTGCCCCCGGCCGCGCTGCATGATCATGATGACGGGGACGACGGCTGCGCTGACTGTTCCTGATCCGGGTGCCGATGAAATTTTCCGTCCCGACCGGCCGTGTCACGGCAATGCACACCCTGCGCCCTGAACCGGGCCCTCCTCGGAAAGTGACGGCCCACATGGCACAAAGCAAGGGCCAGCGGTTCTGGAACAGGATCGCGCGGCGCTATGCGGCGCGGCCGATCAAGGATGTCGCGGCTTACGAGGCGATGCTGGCCGACGCCGCCTCGCGCCTGCGCGCCACCGACCGGGTGCTGGAGATCGGTTGCGGCACAGGTGGAACCGCGATCCGGCTTGCCCCCGGAGTGGCCGCGTTCACCGCCACCGACTTTTCCGACGAGATGGTGCGGATTGCTGCTGCGAAACCCGCGCCCGGCAACCTGCGGTTCGTCGTGACGGACGTCGGGCATTCCTTCGACGGCGGCCCTTTCGACGCTATCTGCGCCTTCAACGTGCTGCATCTGGTGGGCGACCTGCCGGACACCCTGGCCCGCATCCACACGCATCTGCGGCCCGGGGGGCTGCTGATCAGCAAGACCTGGTGCTTTGCCGACATGGGGCTGAAGCTGCGTCTGTTGTTCCCGGTGTTGCGCGCGTTTGGCCTGTTCCCGCCCGCCACCGCGCTGAGCATCAAGCCGTTCACGCAGGCCGTCCGCGCCACGGGCTTCGAGATCGTCGACCAGCGCACCTTCGGCGCCCATGGCCAGAACCCCTACATCGTCGCGCGCAGGCCGCTGTCATAGGCCGACATCCGCAGTCACGGTGCCGTCAATGGCCCCGATGAAAGCCACGTCACCTTCACCATACGCGGCATTGAGTCCCTTCAGGAATTCCTGGCCGACGCGCGCATCCGGGACGGCGATGGCAGGCAAAACCGTGCGGCAGATCCATGACGAAGAAATGCACTTTCTGCTCGACGCCGCCGATGACGACCACAGCCTCACCGAAATCTGCCTGTTCATGACGCGACGGATGCGCCAGTGGCATGAACATCGCGCGCCGCCAAGTGGCCGGTTTTTGCTCCGCCGTTGAAACGCCCGCGCCGCTCGCGCTCGCTCATCGTGGCCTTGTCACGAGGTTCGAGTGGCCTTGTCACGAGGTTCGAGCCGCCTGCCGTGCTGCTTCCGGTTCTTTTTGATGTCGGTCCGGAGCCGATCCGGGTGGTGGAACGGGATCGGGTTCAGCTCGTCGTGCACCTCGATTTATGGCCCATTTCACCACGGGATCAGTCGATGAGGCATCTTTGGCTGGGTAGCGCGGGTCCTCGGGTGGCCTGAAGGTCGGCGTCGGCTCGGCATCCGGGTGTCCCGGTCGGTGGCCGGTCCAGGGGGAGCGTCCCCTTGATGACCCGCGGTCACACCGGGACGAGATGCAGCCGCCGCAGCTGGCCGAGGCGGCGCATGTTGTAGGTGAGGTTCTTCAGCCCGATCTTCACCTTTGCCCGCGCCAACCCGATGGTCCGCACGAGCACGCCGCCCATGTTGCTGGCCTGCGCTCCGAAGATGTGCTCGTCCCGGACGCGCACGCTCGACTTCGTCCGGTTGCCCTGCTTGCTGCGCTCGGTCAGTGGCCGGTTGCGGTGGCCCTTGCGGTGGATGCGGCTGTGCAGTTTGTGCGCGCCAACCCCCCGGAAATCGCAAACGCCACAGTCATTGGCGAAGATGCCTGGCCGAGATGGGGGTCGACAATCATCATCACCGCCCCGAAATCCGGGGTGCAATGCGACCGGGAGATGATTGCCAGCGCCACAACCTGACACCCGGTGATCGCCATTACGCGCCAGATCGCTGGGGATCTTCGCGGTCGACAAGATGCGCCGCAACGGCGCTGTGTCCGGGTCAAGCCGACACGGCGTCCAACCGGGAGTCCGAGACGCAGATCGGCGGTCTGCAGTTCGAAACCAACGTCCTTCAAAAATCGTTTCGGACACTTCATCCAGAAAGCCGGCAGACTGAATGTGCCTTGATACCAGTGAGGTGCACGTCGGGAACAGCGGCCCTTTGAGCCGACCGATGTCAGGGGTATCCGGAAGAAGGTCCGCGCATCCTTTGGCGGGGCAGGGACATTCCAGGATGCATCGGAAGGACAGTCCGCCCGATGATGCGGATATCTGTGTCATGACGTTTCCAAGAAGGCACCCGCAACAGCATCCATGCCCGTTCCCCAGACGATTCAGCGAGATCAGGATGATCCGGATGGCATTCGAGATCAACCGGAGACCATCCGGAAGTGCACTTGTATCATCCTGATAGCGCACCCGACTTCAGTGCTGCATGTGCTTTCAGAATACGTTTCTGGACTATCAAGTTACAGGTGGGCACCTCGATTTTTCCTTGTTCGCCGCTGTTCAGGGCTGGTTTGGCGGCCTGAAGGCTGCGGGAAGCGGCTTGCTGTAGTTTTCGGCGGCGTAGTTGGGGGCCATTCCGCCCGGCTATGGCGGGCCGCGGCCTCTTCGGCCTGAAGTCCGCGCCCCGGATTACGCCGGACATGGGTTCAGGCGGCGGAGCTGGGCGAGGCGGCGCATGTTGTAAGCGAGGTTCTTCATGCCGATCTTGGCCTTCGCACGCACGATGCCGATGGTGCGCACCAGCGTCCCACCCATGTCGTTGGTCTGTGCGCCGAAGACATGTTCGACCCGGGCGCGTACGGCGGACTTGGTCCGGTTGCTGGCCTTGCCCTGCTCGCTCAGCGGTTTGCCGCGCTTTCCCTTGCGGTGGATGCGGCTCCTCAGGCCCTGGGCGCGCAGCTTGGCCTCCATCTCCTCGGACCGATAGGCCGGATCGGCCCAGACGTCCGAGCCGGTGTTGCCTTGCATCAGGAGGTGATCCACTGCCTGGCTGTCATGCAGCGCTGCATCGCTGACATGGTAGCGGCGCACCAGCTTATGCTGACGGTCCACATTCACGTGGTTCTTGTAGCCGTAGTGGCATGTTGCGCGACAACCATCTTGGCCGGTGCCGACAACCACCTTGGCCGGTGGGGCTGAACGGAAGACGGGGGTCGTGTCGCGAATGCTGTGGAAATTCCCTAGCGGTGTGGTCCGGGCATGTGAAGGTTCAGTTTTTCAAGCTGCGAGGTCAAGGGGCATCGGGTCGAGGGGCTGGGAAAGCGTCTCCCAGCCGTCGACCTTGCGCATCTGGATCTGACCGGATGCCAGCAGCGCCCAGAGCAGCATCGGCACGGTCTCGGCGCAGGGCAGCACGGTCTGGGTCTTGACGCGGCGACGGAACTCCTCGTTCAGCCGTTCGATGGCGTTGGTGGTCCGGGCCGACTTCCATTGCGAGGGATCGAGGCGGGTGAAGCTGAAGAGCCGGTCCCCTGCTTCTTCAAGGCTGTCGGCAACGGCCTTGCACTTGAGCTGCCACTTGCGCAGGAATGCCTTGCGGCGGGTCTCGATCCCGGCGGCGGTGTCGGCGCAGATCATGTCGCGGTAGTCCTCGGTCAGCTCGTCGTGCAGGTGCCTGGGCGCGTGCGCCAGCAGGTTTCGGTGCTTGTGGACCGTGCAGCGCCGGATCGGCAGAGCCTCGCCCCAGAGCGCGACCAGAGCGGCTTCAAGCCCGGGAGCGCCATCGACGATGACGAATTCGGGCCGCTTCAGACCGCGGGCATCAAGGTCGTCGAGGAACTGGCGCCAGGCAGATGTGCTCTCTCCGCCCATGTTCTTGATGGATAACAATACCTTCTGCCCGTCGCGGCGGATGCCGATCGCCGCCAGCACCGAGATGTTGGTGGCCTTGCGGTCCAGCCGGGTCCGGATCACGGTGCCGTCGAGGATCAGCCGGACGATGTCCTCGTCGGCCAGGCTGCGGGCCGACCAGGCATCCCAGTCCACCTTCACCTTGCGCCAGGCCCGGCTGACCACATCCTTGCTGACGGCGCCCTCGAACAGCCCGAACAGCGCCCGCTTGACGCGCCGGGTGTTGGTCCCGGCAAGATAGACCGCCGCGATCAGCGCCTCGGCCTTCTTCGTCAGCCGCTGGTAGCGCGGCAGCGCCTTCGAGCGCCATTCCTTAGCCTTGCCGTCCTCGTCCTCGACCCGGGCGCGGGGCACGCGCACCGTTTCGGTGCCGAAGGTGCCGGTCAGCTGCCGCTCGCGGTGCCCGTGGCGATAGCCCTTCGCCTTCTCGTCGCCGCGACCGTAGCGCATGCGGCCGAGAAACTCGGCCAGTTCCTCTTCAAACATGGTCTCGATGGTCGCGCGGACGCTCGCCCGCAGGCGCTCCTCGATCGGGTCATACCCGGTCGTGTCGGGCAGTAGCGAAAAGGCCGAGCTGTCGGTAATGTCGTTCATGGCGTGATCTCCCTGGCGGTTGGCGCCGCCGGCTGGGTGGGTTTCAGTTCACCCGGAGATTACGCCGCCTTCAAATTTCCACCACTCCCGCGACACCACCGAAGACGGGCATGCCCGTCTGGAGGGCAGCCCCACCGGCTTGAGTGATTTCGGGGAAGGTGCTGGTCGCTGCGGGTTGGTAAGCCGGGTTCCTCTGCCGTCAAACGGAGGATCCGGGTTGGCCTACAAACCCATCAACGACCAGCAAGTGAGATTATACATGTCCGACCGGTGGTGTCGCGGGAGTGGTGGAAATTTGAAGGCGGCGTAATCTCCGGGTGAACTGAAACCCACCCAGCCGGCGGCGCCAACCGCCAGGGAGATCACGCCATGAACGACATTACCGACAGCTCGGCCTTTTCGCTACTGCCCGACACGACCGGGTATGACCCGATCGAGGAGCGCCTGCGGGCAAGCGTCCGCGCGACCATCGAGACCATGTTTGAAGAGGAACTGGCCGAGTTTCTCGGCCGCATGCGCTACGGTCGCGGCGACGAGAAGGCGAAGGGCTATCGCCACGGGCACCGCGAGCGGCAGCTGACCGGCACCTTCGGCACCGAAACGGTGCGCGTGCCCCGCGCCCGGGTCGAGGACGAGGACGGCAAGGCTGAAGGAATGGCGCTCGAAGGCGCTGCCGCGCTACCAGCGGCTGACGAAGAAGGCCGAGGCGCTGATCGCGGCGGTCTATCTTGCCGGGACCAACACCCGGCGCGTCAAGCGGGCGCTGTTCGGGCTGTTCGAGGGCGCCGTCAGCAAGGATGTGGTCAGCCGGGCCTGGCGCAAGGTGAAGGTGGATTGGGATGCCTGGTCGGCCCGCAGCCTGGCCGACGAGGACATCGTCCGGCTGATCCTCGACGGCACCGTGATCCGGACCCGGCTGGACCGCAAGGCCACCAACATCTCGGTGCTGGCGGCGATCGGCATCCGCCGCGACGGGCAGAAGGTATTGTTATCCATCAAGAACATGGGCGGAGAGAGCACATCTGCCTGGCGCCAGTTCCTCGACGACCTTGATGCCCGCGGTCTGAAGCGGCCCGAATTCGTCATCGTCGATGGCGCTCCCGGGCTTGAAGCCGCTCTGGTCGCGCTCTGGGGCGAGGCTCTGCCGATCCGGCGCTGCACGGTCCACAAGCACCGAAACCTGCTGGCGCACGCGCCCAGGCACCTGCACGACGAGCTGACCGAGGACTACCGCGACATGATCTGCGCCGACACCGCCGCCGGGATCGAGACCCGCCGCAAGGCATTCCTGCGCAAGTGGCAGCTCAAGTGCAAGGCCGTTGCCGACAGCCTTGAAGAAGCAGGGGACCGGCTCTTCAGCTTCACCCGCCTCGATCCCTCGCAATGGAAGTCGGCCCGGACCACCAACGCCATCGAACGGCTGAACGAGGAGTTCCGTCGCCGCGTCAAGACCCAGACCGTGCTGCCCTGCGCCGAGACCGTGCCGATGCTGCTCTGGGCGCTGCTGGCATCCGGTCAGATCCAGATGCGCAAGGTCGACGGCTGGGAGACGCTTTCCCAGCCCCTCGACCCGATGCCTCTTGACCTCGCAGCTTGAAAAACTGAACCTTCACATGCCCGGAGTGAGCCGCCAGGGAATTTCCACAGCATTCGCGACACGACCGACCTGATCCGCGCCGGCGGCAGCCTCTCGCGCGGTGAGGAGTAACTGGTGGAACTGACCAACGGCTGCATCTGCTGCACGCTGCGCGACGACCTGCTGACCGAGGTGCGCCGTCTGGCCGAAGAGGGGCGCTTCGACCACCTGCTGATCGAATCCACCGGCGTCTCGGAACCCTTGCCCGTCGCCGCCACCTTCGAATTCCGCGACGAGGAGGGCCGGTCGCTCTCGGATATCGCGCGGCTCGACACCATGGTGACGGTGGTCGATGCCGCGAACCTGACCCGCGACTTTTCGGCACAGGATTTCCTGAAGGATCGCGGCGAGGCGCTGGGGGACGAGGACGAGCGCAGCCTTGTCCAGCTTCTGACCGAGCAGATCGAATTCGCCGACGTGATCGTGCTGAACAAGGTCTCGACCGCGACGCCCGACCAACTGGCGACAGCGCGGGCGATCCTGCCGGCGCTGAATGCCGATGCCCTGATCGTCGAAAGCGATCACAGCCGGGTCGATCCGCGCGCGATCATGGGCACCGGGCGCTTCAGCTTCGAGGCCGCGCACCGCCATCCGACCTGGGTCAAGGAGCTTTACGGTTTCGCCGACCACGCCCCCGAGGATTCGGAATATGGCATCACCAGTTTTGTCCACCGCGCGGAACGGCCCTACGATCCCGCAAGGATCGCCGAGTTC
The DNA here is from genome assembly GCA_032334235.1 of Paracoccaceae bacterium Fryx2. Lineage (NCBI taxonomy): Bacteria > Pseudomonadati > Pseudomonadota > Alphaproteobacteria > Rhodobacterales > Paracoccaceae > Paracoccaceae bacterium Fryx2. Next base: position 1,157,396 of record JAVSGI010000003.1, on the reverse strand, counting down.
TTCGACACGCCGCTGCCCGGCGTGATCCGCGCCAAGGGGCATTTCTGGATCGCGACGCGGCCCGACTGGGCGGGCGAATTCTCGGTTGCGGGGCCGATGGTCGAGGTGAAGGGCCTTGGCCTCTGGTGGGCGGCGGTGCCCGAGGCGCACTGGCCGACCGAGGCGCGCGAGCGGATGGCCGCCCGCGTGGCCGGAGAGTTCGGCGACCGCCGGCAGGAGATGGTCTTCATCGGCATGCTGGGCGAGATGAACCGGGCGCGGATCTCGGCCACGCTCGACCGCTGCCTCGTGCCCGAGACACGCTTCGCGCCGGAGGTCTGGGAAGGGCTGGCCGACCCCTTCCCGCGCTGGGGCCGCGCGGCATGAGGCGCAACCTGCGCACCGCACTGCGCCTGCGCGGGCGCGAGAACGCGATGCTGGCCCATGACCGACTGCCGCCCGCGGCACGGGCCTGGGTCATGCAGGCGGTGCTGCCCTGGTGGGCGGCTTCGGTCCGGCGGATCTGGACACGGGCGCTGGCCCGCTCGGGCAGCGAGGCGGCGGCGCTTGCCCGCGAGGCGCGCGGCAGGAGTGCCGCAGGTTGTTGACATGCCCGGCGCTTTCGCCCATCAAGGGGGCGCTTTGGTTCCCGCGGCAGCACCGCGGGCTAAGAGGGAAGCCGGTGAAAATCCGGCACTGCCCCCGCAACTGTAAGCGGCGAGCTTTGCTTCATGACCACTGGCCCACGGGCCGGGAAGGGAAGCCGGGCGCCCGAGCCGCAAGCCAGGAGACCTGCCAGGGCCACAGAGACGACCACGGGCGGAGGGCCCGGGGGACGTGTTCCTGCGGCGCCCCGCCCGTCCGGCACATCGTACCCCGCCCCTTTCCCCCAATGACAGGAGAGCGAACTGAACCGCCCCGGGTTTACCGGAGGGCAAAACTCTCGGAGAATTGCCCGTTATGGAACAGACCTCAAAGAAGAAGACCTCGAAGCCGTATTCACCTGAGTTCCGCGAGCGTGCGGTGCGGCTGGCGATGGAACACCGCGATGATTATCAGAGCGAGGCTGCGGCGCTGACGGCGATTGCAGGTAAATTGGGCTGTTCGACGGACAGCCTTCGCGTCTGGATGCGACAGGTCCAGCGCGATGGTGGCGAACGGCCGGGACCTACCAGCGCTGAGATCGCGCGGATCAAAGAGCTTGAGCGCGAGAACCGGGAACTGCGGCAAGCGAACGAGATTCTGCGCAAAGCTTCAGCGTATTTTGCCCAGGCGGAGCTCGACCGCCCGTTTCGCAAATGACTGCTTTCATTGAGGAAAGCCGAGAGGCATTCGGGGTCGAGCCGATCTGCAGGGCACTGCAGTTTGCCCCTTCCACCTTTTATGACCGGCGGGCGATCATGCGTGATCCTGACCGGGCCTCGGCCCGGGCCAAATCGGATGCCGCCCTGAGCCTCAAGATCGACGCGGCCTGGGATGCCAACCGCAAGCTCTATGGCGCGCGGAAGATCTGGCATGTTTTGCGACGGCAGGGTGAAGACGCCGCCCGCTGCACCGTGGAACGATTGATGCGCCATCTGGGCATCAGGGGCGTGGTCCGTGGCAAGAAGGTCATCACGACCAATCCTGACACGTCTCTGCCTTGCCCGGACGACAAGGTGAACCGGCTGTTCATGGCGGATCGGCCGAACAAGCTGTGGGTTTCAGATTTCACCTATGTGCCCACATGGTCCGGCACCGTCTACGTGGCCTTCGTCATCGACGTCTTTGCACGTCGTATTGTCGGTTGGCGCGTCTCGACATCGATGAAGACCCAGTTTGTGCTCGACGCGCTGGAGCAAGCGATCTGGCAAAGAAAGACGCCGGATAACAAGAGCTTGGTCCACCATTCGGACCGCGGATCACAATACCTGTCGATCAAATACACCGAACGCCTGGCCAAGGCCGAGATCGACCTTTCCGTTGGAACAGTTGGCGATGCCTATGACAACGCCTTGGCTGAATGCGTCATCGGCCTGTTCAAGACAGAGGTCATCAACCAGATCGGCCCCTGGAAATCAATGCGCGAGGTCGAATGGGAAACGCTGAAATGGATCGATTGGTATAACAACCGCCGCCTGCTTGGCCCAATCGGATACATCCCACCCGCAGAAGCAGAGGAGGCGTTCTATGCAAACCTGAACTCACTCGATATGGTCGCGTAGTCATTGAACAAACCACCCTCCGGTAAACCCGGGGCGGTTCAGATCTGGTGATCAACCTCGATCCTGCCTCGGTCGCGCAACTGCGCCGGGTGGAGCGGGTTGATGTGCTGTCCATTCCGCTGCCGCGCGTGCTGCTGCTGAAGGTCAACGCGGCGCATTCGTTCTTCGATACGGTGGCCGAACGGCAGGCGCTGTCGCAGGCGATCGACCGGGCGGGGCTGGCGCAGGCGGTGCTGCGTTATCCGGCGGCGGCCGACCAGATGTTCCCGCCCGCGATGTCGGGCTGGCATGTCGAGGGGCTGGCGCCACTGGTCCATGACCCTGCGGCCGCCCGTGCCGCCCTTGCGGCCCAGGGCTGGCAGCCCGGCCGCGACGGCGTGCTGGAAAAGGAAGGACAGCGCTTCGAGGTGGAGCTTCTGACCTATCCCGACCGGCCGGAACTGCCGCTGACGGCCGCGGTTCTGCAACAGATGTTCGCCGAAATCGGCATCGCCGCCACGATCAATTCAACCAATTCGTCGGAAATCCCTGCGCGTCACGCCGCCGGCACCCTTCAGATGGCGCTGTTCGCGCGCAACTTCGCGCTGGTGCCCGATCCGGTCGGCACGCTGATGCAGGATTACGCGCCGGGCGGTGACTGGGGCGCGATGGGCTGGGACAACCCGGCCTTCACCGCGACCGTCGGGGCGCTGGCCCGTGGCGAGGGCGGCGATGCCGAGCGTGCGGGGCTGTCGGCCACCCTTCAGGCCGAGCTGCCGGTGCTGCCGATCGCCTGGTATCAGCAGACCGCGGCGGTGGCGCGCGGGGTGACGGGCGCGGCGCTTGATCCGTTCGAGCGCAGCTTCGGGCTGAAGACGATGGGCTTTGCCGAATGAGCGGGCTCTTGTCACAGATGGGCTTCCGGTTGGCGCAGGCGCTTGGCGTCGCGCTGGTCGTGGGGCTTCTGTCCTTCCTGATGATGCAGGCTCTGCCTGGCGATGCCGCCTTCCGCATTGCGGCCGGGCGCTATGGCTATGATCTGGTCACCGCCGAGGCCGCCGCCGCAGTGCGGGCGGAACTGGGGCTGGACCGCGAGCCGTTCGCGGCCTTTCTGGCCTGGATGGGGGATCTGGCGCGGCTGAACCTTGGCACCTCGCTGGTGTCGGGCGAGCGGGTGGCGGAGGAGATCGCGCACCAGTTGGGCGCGAGCCTGCAGCTGGCCGGGGCGGCACTGGTGCTGTCGCTGCTGATCGGCCCCCCGCTCGGCCTCTGGGCCGGGCTTCATGCGGGCGGGCGGTTCGATCGGGCGCTGCTCGTCGCCTCGGCCGCCTTCCGCTCGGTGCCGCAGTTCCTTCTGGGGCTGGTGCTGATCGTGGTGCTGGCGGTGCAGTTCCGGCTGCTGCCCGCGGCGGGCCACGGGGCGCCGGCGCATTTCGTGCTGCCTGCGCTGACGCTCGCCCTTGGGCTGGCGGCGGCCTCGGCCCGGATCACCCGCGACGCGATGGCCCGGATCGAGGCGAGCCCGCATTACGCCTTTGCCCGCTGGAAGGGCCTGTCCGAGGGTCAGGTGCTGCGGCGTCACGGGCTGCGCAATGTGGCGGCGCCGGTGCTGACCTTCCTCGGCATGCAGTTCGTGACGCTGGCCGAGGGCGTGGTGGTGGTCGAGACCATCTTCGGCTGGCCCGGCATCGGGCACGCGCTGATCCACGCGGTCTTTCACCGCGATGTGCCGATGGTGCAGGGAACCGCACTGGTGATGGGGCTGGGCTTCGTGCTGGTGAATGCGCTGACGGATCTGGCGGCGCGGCGGATTGATCCGCGGGGGGTGGACCAATGATCGCGCATCGAACGGGGCCGCTGGTCGGCTGGGGTATCCTTGCGCTGGTTCTGGCCTTTGCCGCGCTTGCGCCGCTGGCCGATGCGGTCGGGCCGCTGCGCCAGAACCTGATGCGGGTGCTGGCGGGGCCGGATGCGCTGGCGCCCTTCGGCTATGACCATCTTGGCCGGTCGATGATGGCGCGGCTGGCGCACGGGCTGCGGCTGTCGCTGACCATCGCGCTGGCCGCGGCGGCGACGGCGGCGGCGGTCGGGATTGCGCTTGGCACGCTGGCCGCCTGGCGCGGTGGCTGGATCGACCGCGCCCTGACGCTGGTGGCGGATTCGGTGCTGGCGCTGCCCGCGCTGCTGATGGTGCTGATGATGGGGGTGATCCTGCCCTCGACGCCCTTGGCCTTCTGGGCGGGGTTGGCCGCGGTGCAGTGGATCGAGTTCTTCCGCCTGACCCGCGCCGCCAGCCGCAGCCTTGTCGGCTCTCCTGCGGTCGAGGCGGCGCGGTTGCAGGGGATGTCGGCGCTCTGGATCTTTCACCGCATCTTCTGGCCCGAGATCGGCCCGATGCTGCGCACCGCCATGGCCTTTTCGGTCGCGACCGCGATTGCGGCCATAGCGGCGCTTGGCTTCGTGTCGGTGGGCATGCGCGCACCCACGCCAGAACTGGGCCTGATGATGGTGGAACTGCTGCCCGCCTGGCGCGAGGCGCCCTGGGTGCTGGCCCAGCCGGTCGCCGCCTGCTTCCTGACGCTCCTTGCCCTGAACCTGATCGCCGGAGACCGCCAATGACCCTGCTTCTGACTGCCGAACGCCTCGCCGTCCACGGCCCCGAGGGGGTGCTGGTCGAGCCGCTGGACCTGAGCCTTCAGGCGGGCCGCGCGCTGACGATCCTGGGCGAAAGCGGCTCGGGGAAAAGCCTGGCTGCACAGGCGCTGCTGGGCACGCTGCCGCGGGGGTTGCGTGCGTCGGGTGCGCTGCAGGTCGGGCCGGACCGCTTCGATCCGGCCCATCCCGCCGGGCAGCGCGCGCTCTGGGGCCGGCGGATCGCCGTGCTGCCGCAGGAGCCCTGGCTGGCGCTCGATCCGCTGATGCGGGCGGGCGCGCAGGTGGCCGAGGTTCATGCGCTGGTGGGCGCCGCGGCCGATCCTGCCGCGCGCACGGCGGGCGATCTTGGCCGACTGGGGCTGGCCCATGCGGCGGCGATCTGGCCGTGGCAGATGTCGGGCGGCATGGCGCAGCGGCTGGCTTTCGCCGCGGCGCGGGCGGGCGGCGCGCCGGTGACGGTGGCCGACGAGCCGACCAAGGGCCTTGATGCGGCGATGCGCGGCGAGGTTCTGGCGCTCTTGCGGCAGGGGCTGGCAGAAGGCGGCGGGCTGATCTGCATCACCCACGATCTGGAACTGGCCGCCGGGCTTGGCGGCGAGATCCTCGTGATGCGCGGCGGCACGGTGGTCGAGCGTGGCCCGGCGGCGCGGCTGCTGTCCGGCCCGCAGCACCCCTACACCCGCGCGCTGATCGCGGCCGACCCTGCGTGCTGGCCCCGGCCCGTGCCGCGCCCGGGCGGGGCGGCTATCCTGCGGGCCGAGGGCCTGGCGCTGTCGCGCGGAGGGCGGCGGCTGTTTTCCGGCCTGAACCTGACGCTCGCCCCCGGCGAGGTGGTGGGGATCGAGGGGCCTTCGGGCTGCGGAAAGTCCTCGTTGGGCAATGTGCTGCTCGGGCTGCTCACCCCCGAACGGGGGACGGTCTGGCGCGACCCTGCCGCGCCGCGCTTTGGCTGGCAGAAGATCTGGCAGGATCCGCCCGCCGCCTTCCCGCCGCGCCTTGCGCTGGGGCAGGGGCTGAAGGATCTGGCCCGGCGCCACCGGATCGATTCCACGCGCATTCCGCCGCTGCTCGAGCGGCTGAACCTGCGCCCGGCGCTGCTGGAGCGCACGCCGGCCGAAGTCTCGGGCGGCGAGCTGCAGCGGCTGGCAATCCTGCGCGCGCTGCTTCTCGATCCGGTGATGCTGTTCGCCGACGAGCCGACCTCGCGCCTCGATCCGATGACCCAGGCCGAGGCGGTGCGGCTGCTTGCCGACCTCGCGCGGCACGAGGGGCTGGCGCTGCTCTTCGTCAGCCACGACCGCGCGCTCCTCGCCGCCATCTGCGACCGCATCCTGACCCTGCGATAAGCGGAGGCAAGGCGGGTGTTCGTCAGCCGCCTCTGCCGAGGATTTGGCGCTCTGCCGCGGGAAACATCAGCCGGTCCTGCCAGACCAGGAACCGCTTTGAATGAGGCTTCCTGGCCTTGCAAAAGCCGCATGCTGCAGATGCAAATGGCGGCTTGCCGCCCGTCCACGACACTCAACGATTCCATCCTGTATTTGATGCCCAGCCATGCTGATGCCGTAAGGCGGCGTTGCCGTAACGATCGTCCCTGAACCGCGCCGAAGGTCCCTTGCCCTCTGCGGGTCGAGAGAGACCTGCAGCTCAGGTTGGGCAATCCTGAGAGTTGTCCTGGACGAAGAGGTTAACGACAAGTGGCATACCTCAGGAACACCGGTTGCTGACCTTGCTTAGGTGTTCAGTCCCGGCATCTGGTGGATCGGGTTTAGGATGAATCGTTCCGGCTCGGATGTCCAGATTTTGCATATGTATTCGTAGAGCGTGAGGCCGTTCTCACGCAGCGACCGACGATGCGCTTTGTCCTCGTGAAGAGCGAAGAGGCCCAGGGGGCAGCGACGGTCTTTCGGGTCCGAGAGCTTCTGATCCGGCAGCGCACGCAGGCCGGTGGACTGTTTTCCCGACGATCGGATGCACTGCGTCAAGCTGCTGGGGCAGCGCCTGTCAGCGCGGGACTTCGACCGTCAGGTCGCAGAGTTCCAGGTTCGCGTCGCCGTATTGAACGGCTTCACCGCGCTCGGCACGCCCATCACAGAGGCCGCAGGATAGGTCTGTCCGGGGGAAGGGGAACTCCGACCATCATCCGATTTGTGCAACAGAGCGCCTCTGGTAGGTAACCTCGCGCGCAAGCCAGCAGCCAAGCATCAGCCCTTTGACCTCGCCGCCCTCTCGGACAACGGTCACGGTCCAATCGCCGGGTGCGGGCGCGTCCATCGACCGGCGTGTGGCCAGGGCCCAGACGTCCGGACCGGAGGGTACCATCCGTTCCATCCGCCCTCGGCCGAGCATCCCGGAAAAGCGCGCATAAACGCCACCGCCCCGCGCGACAATCTCCAGTTCAGCGTCCAGTTCGGCGGAATGGAAGTGGCCTGCAATTTCCGCCCCATCGGCACTGTCCACTATGGGCAAAGGCACCAGCGTGACGCAGGAATTGTCGCCCGTGCGTGTCATGGTCATTCCTTGCGCGCCTTGCTCCAGAACCACTCCCGGAGCGCTCAACACGCCATTCGCCGTCAGCGTCAGCGTTTCGTCGCCGGTGGCATAGGACAGCCTTGCCGCACGGCGCCCGCTTTCCAGCCGGGCGAGAAGCCCGTTCGGTGCCAGCCACTGGCCATCCCAGCCTTCGGGGATGGGCGCGGGTGCGGGGGGGGCCGCGCTTATCGCCGCCAGTATCAGCGCCTCGGCTGCCGCGTGGGCGCTGGCTTCGTGGTTGAACATCACCACCACGGAAAGCCGCGCCGCGCGTGCGTTGAACCTTTGCGCCCGAAAGCCGCGCAGCGCACCGCCATGACCGGTGCAGGCCAGCCCGCCGATGGTTTCATGCGACAGGCCAAAGCCATAAGAGGCGGGCGATCCGTCGGCGAAGGTGGGGGGAACCGACACGCGGCGATAAAGGCTGCTTGTGTCGTCGCGCGTCGCGTCGATCCAGCCCTCATACGCCAGCATGTCATCCAGCGAAGCAGAAATTCCGGCGTCACCGATCCAGTAGACGCCATTTGCGGCCGGGAAAAACCCTGTGGCGTCGCTGCCCTCATAGCCCACAACGCCGTCTTCGGGGTGCGCGGTGTCGGCGGTCAGAACAGCAGTTTTCATGCCCGCCGGGCCCCAGATGTGGCGGCGATACTGCGCTTCCAGCGGCTGGCCGGCCTCTGCCTCGATTAGTTCCGACACGATGCGGAAGTTGCAGTTGCAATAGGAATACTGCGTGCCGGGTGGGAAATGCCCCGTCTTCATGCGAGCGATCAGCGGCAAGGCGTCTTCGCGGCGAAAGGGTTGTTCGGCAAAGGCTCCATGCAGCACCGTCAGCGCCCAATAGTCGCGCAGGCCCGACTGGTTGTCGCAAAGCTGCCGCACCGTTGGCAGCGGGTCGGTGAAGGCGGGCAGAAACTGGGCCACCTTGCCGTCCAGTCGCCCCGGATCATCGCCGCCTGCCAGCAACACCTGACAGGTGAATTGCTTGGAGATCGAGCAGATCGGTAACCGCGTGCCCGATGTCATCGGCTGGGCCGTATCGACATTGGCATAGCCCCAGGCGCGGGCGGCAATCACCTTGCCGTCCTGCATCACCCCTGCCACGCCGCCCGGACCAGGATAGGCTTTCGGCAACGCATCCAGCGCCGCGCGCAGGGCAGCAAGATCAATCTGTGTCATCAGGGTCACCCTTTGCGGCAGAAACTGAAAGCGGCGGCCGGATCTGGGCCGCCGCCAAAGGCTCAGTAGGTCTTGACGGTTTCTTCCAGGTAGAACCGCCCCAACGGGTTCTGGCCGAAGTTCTCAACGCCCTTGCGGGTCACGCTGATGTAGGGGCTGTAGTAAAGGTCGATCCAGTGCGTATCGGCCTTGGCCAGTTTCTGGATTTCGGCATACATCGCCCCGCGTTTGGCCGGGTCCATCTCCAGCCGGGCAGCGGCAACCATGTCTTTTACAGCATCATTCTTGTAGCGTGTCATGTAGTTAAGGTTCACGTCATGGCCGACAACGAAAGTGGTCTTCTGGTCGGGGTCCAGAATGTCGTTTGTCCAGTAGTTAACACCCAGATCGAAGTCGCCGTTCACCAGCATGTCCCAGGTCTGGCTTGGGTCCACCTTCTGCAGGTTCAGCGTCACGCCAACTGCAGCCAGCTGCTGTTGCAGAAGAATGGCGATCTGTTCCTGCGTCTGGTCGCCCGCATCCACCACATAGTTCAGGGTGATCGGTCCAGCATTCGACTCGGCCAGCAGGGCCCTGGCCTTTTCAGGATCGAACCCGCGCGCGCCGTTTTCTTCGCTGTGGTACAAGGCGCCCCTTGGCACATAGGAATTCGCCACCTCACCCAGATTGAAGGTGACAGTCTCGACAATCGCTTGCTTGTCGATGGCGTAGTCCAGCGCCTCGCGCACTTTCGGATTGTTCAGTGGGGCGTGTTCGTGGTTCAGCAAGAGGTGGTCTTCGCGGGTCGACGGATTGATCACCACTGCCAGGTTCGAATCCCCTTGCAGCCCGGCGACCTGCGAAAACGGCACGTAGATTGCGGCATCAAGCTCTCCGGCCTGAACCGCCAGCATCCGCGTGTTGTCATCGGGGATCGATATCCATTCGACGCCATCAAGGCTGACCGAGTCGGCCTGCCAGAAATTCGGGTTCTTCTTCAGGATCACCCGATCCCCGCGCCGCCACTCTTCGACCATGAAGGCGCCCGAACCCACCGGCTTTTCGGCAAAGGCTTCTTCCCCCATCGATTCCATCGCCGCCTTCGAGATGATGGACGCGCCCGGCATGGCAAGAGTGGACAGGAACGGTGCCGAAGGCTCGCCCAGCGTGATTACCAGTGTTTTCGCGTCCGGTGTCTGCAGGTCCGCGATGATCTTGTAGCTGTCGGACCACAGCGAGAATTCGCTGTCGCGGATGCGGGTCAGCGAATAGGCGACGTCTTCGGATGTGACGGCGGACCCATCCGAGAACCTGGAGTCGCGCAGCTTGAACGTGTAGGTCAGGCCATCGGCCGACACGTCCCAGCTTTCGGCAATGCCGGGCACCAGCGTGCTGCCGGCCTTGTCAACGCGCACCAGCACGTCGAACACGTTCGAGAACACCCAGAAATCGACGTTCTGCGCCGTGGCGATAGGGTCGAAGGTGGTGCCATCTTCGCGGCGACCGATGGTCAGCACGCCTTGCGCTTCGGCGTAGCTGGCCAGCGTGGTTGAAAGTGCAAGGCTGAGCAGCGCCGCCTTGGTCCAGGTTCTTATCATGTCATGGGCTCCTATTGGATTGGGTCAGGGTGCCGCCGTTGATGGGGCGATCTGGGTCGATGTCGGGAATCGCGGCGATCAGCGCCGCTGTGTAGTCTTGTTCGGGATTGGCAAAGATGCGGGCCGAGGGGCCGTCTTCGACGATCTCGCCCTGTTTCATCACCACCACCCGCGCGCACAGGTTGCGCACGATCGCCAGATCATGCGCGATGAAGATCAGGGTCAGGCCGCTGTGCGCCGTCAGCCTGCGGAACAGGTCAACGATTTGCGCCTGTATCGTGACGTCCAGCGCCGCCACGCATTCATCGGCAAGGATCACCTTGGGGTTCACCGCCAGCGCCCGCGCTATGCCTGCCCGCTGACACTGCCCGCCCGACAGACTGCGCGGACGGCGGCGGGCGAAGGCGCGATCAAGCCCCACCATGTCGAGCAGTTCGTCGATCCGGGCCGGAATTGCACTGCGCGGGGTTTCGCCTTGCGTCTGCAAGACCTCGGCCAGCGTCTCGCCTACTGTCATGCGCGGGTTCAGCGCGTTGAACGGGTCTTGAAACACCATGGCCGCGTCTGACCGCAGCCTTGTCAGAGTTGCGGCCCGGTTGTCCGCCAGCGACAGACCTTCAAACTGAACATCGCCCGAAGTGGCGCGCTGCAGCCCCAGCATGGTGCGCGCCAGCGTGCTTTTGCCGGAACCGGATTCGCCTACGATCCCCACCGTTTCTCCCGGCCAGATGCGCAAGCTGACCTTGCGCACAGCGCTCAGCGGTGGCTTGCGGCGCAAGAAACCGCCTTGGGCAAACTGGACCTCGAGATCGGTCACCTCAAAAACCGGCTGATGCGCCCGGTCCGCCTCCAGATGATCCCCCGCCGCCGCGACAGAGGGGTGAGAGGCGATCAACGCCTTGGTATAAGGGTGCTGCGGGGCGGCCAGAAGGGCTCGCTTTTCGCCCTGCTCCACCACCCGGCCTTCGCGCATGACGGCGATCCGGTCGCAGGTCTGCGCCACTACGCCCAGATCATGCGTAATCAGCACGATCGACAGACCGCGCTTGTCGCGCAGGTCTATCAGCAGGCGCAGGATTTGCGCCTGAATGGTGACATCCAGCGCCGTCGTCGGCTCGTCCGCGATCAGAATCTCGGGGTTGCAGGACAAGGCGATGGCAATCATGGCGCGTTGCCGCATGCCACCGGAAAACTGATGCGCATAGCCGCTATAGGCGCCGGTCGGATCTGGGAAACCCACCTGCCGCAAGAGGTCAATTGCCGCGTCCCGCGCTGCCGCCTGCGCAAGCCCGGTGTGGTGAACCAGGCCTTCGGTGATCTGCGCGCCGATCTTCATCATCGGGTCCAGATGGCTGGTCGGGTTCTGGAAGATCATCCCGATGCGGCGGCCCCGGATATCCGCCATTGCCCCGCTTTGCAGAATCTCGGCACCGTCCAGCCGCACGGACCCGGCGGTGACATGCAACTGGCGCGAGGGCAGAAGCCCCAGCAGCGTGCGGCACAGAAGGCTTTTTCCCGAGCCGCTTTCCCCCACAAGCCCCAGAATCTCGCCCTTGTCCAGGGTCAGCGAGATATCTTCCAGCAGGCTGCGCTCTTCCTCCGGGCCGCGAAAGACCACCGACAGACCGCTAATCCGGACCTGGGTCATTCGCGCACCCCGAACAGATCGGCCAGCGCGTCACCCGTCAGTGAAAAGCCGAAGGCCAGCACCACGATCGCCAGCCCCGGAAACAGCGTGATCCACCACGCCTGGGCGATGAACCCCTGCGCCTCGGCCACCATCACCCCCCATTCGGCCAGAGGCGGCTGCACCCCAAGCCCCAGATAGCTGATGGAGGCCCCGGCCAGCAGCACCAGAACCGCATCCGACATCACGAAGACCAGTGATCCCGCAAGCGCGTTCGGCAAAAGGTGCCGGAACATGATCCGCAGGCGCGAAAAGCCAAGGCTGGCTGCCGCCACCGCAAAGTCCTGCGTCTTCAGCACCAGAATCTGTGCCCGGATCAGCCGCGCATAGCTGACCCAGCCCACCAGCGCCATGGCGATGTAAAAGCTGCCCAGCCCCGGCCCCAGAATGGTGATGATCGACAGCATCAGCACCAGAAACGGAAAGGCCAGCACCACGTCGATCACCCGCATCAGAACCGCATCGACCCAGCCGCCGAAGAACCCCGCCACGGTGCCGACCGCCGTGCCGATCAGGAATGGAAACACCACCCCGATCACCGCCATCTGCAGGTCGATGCGCGCGCCCCAAATGACCCGGCTGAAGACATCGCGGCCAAAGTTGTCGGTGCCAAACGGATGCTCCCAGGACGGCGGCTTCAGCCGGACCGCGCTGTCTTGATAGATCGGGTCATAGGGTGCGACCCATGGCGCAAAGAACGCCAGCAACAGGAAAGCCGAAAGAATGCCCAGGCCGGTGGCCAGCATCGGCTGCCGCCCGACCCAGCGGCCCCAGCGTGGCCTGTAGCGGGGGGTGGAAGAGGCGCTCACAGCTCTACCCTCGGGTCCAGTGCGACGGTTATGATATCGGCGGCAAAGTTGATCAGCACCGTGGCCACCGCGAAGGTCAGCGCCACGCCCTGCACGACCATGTAGTCGCGGCTGAAGATGCCCCGCACCATCAGCTGGCCGAGGCCCGGAATGGCGAACACGCTTTCCACCACCACCGTGCCTCCGATCAGCCAGCCGATATTGACCGCCAGCAGGTTCACCGTCGGCACCAGCGCGTTCGGCACCACATGCCGCCAGAACACGACACTCTCCGGCATCCCGCGCGCCCGCGCAGCCGTGGCAATGTCGGATTGCATGCCCGCCACCATCCCGGCACGCAAGGACCGTGTCAGCACCGCCGACAGCGACAGCGCGATGGTCAGCCCCGGCAGCACCAGGTGGCTCAGCTTTTCGCCCAGTGTCTCGCCGTAGCCAGCCACTGGCAACCAATCCAGCCGCACGGAAAACAGCAGGATCAGCATCGCACCCAGCCAGAATGACGGGAACCCGATCCCCGCCGTCGAAACGACCCGCACCGCATGATCGGCCAGCGTGCCCTGGCGTCGGGCCGAGATAGCAGCAAAGGGCACCGCGATCAGGAGCGCCAGCAGCACACCAGCCACGACCAGGGCCAGCGTAGGCTCGATCCTCGACGCGATCAGGCGCAGAACGTCGATCTTGTAAAGCGTGGACTTGCCCATCTCACCCGCGCCTAGGTTCTTCAGAAAGTAAAGGTATTGCAGCCACATAGGCTCATCCAACCCGTATTGGGCGCGGATGTTCGCGATGGCGGTTGGCGTGGCGCGCGTGCCCAGCAGGATGCGTGCCGGATCACCGGGAATCAGCCGCACCAGTACGAAGGTTATGACCGAGATGCCGAACAACACCGGCAGAAACTGCAAAGGGCGGAACAGGACAAAGCGATAGCGGTGCATTCCTCTCAATTCTCCCGCTTTGCAATGATGGCCTTACAGTTGATCATTCGCCCCACCATGATCTGCGGCTAAAGAAAAACCCGCCGCGGCTCTTCCGAAGAAAATCCGGCCTGCGGGGCTCGAATGCCAAGGAAACTAAGCAGATCACTAGGCAAGCATCTGCAGGTGTCAAGCTCGAACTACCTGCTGCGATGGCGTTCCACGGACCATCTTGGAGCCGCAAGCAGGGGAGCCATTCGGGCCTGATCGAGCAGCGGTGACTTGCATGTTTTCATTGGAGCACTTGCCTATTGGGCCAATTGTGGGGAACTTCGCACGGGCAGGTTTGACCCCTAGCGACAGCGTCAGACGCAGGTTTCTTGTGGTCAGTTCTCTGCAAAGCCCTGGTTGTTCCCGCGTGCAATACAGCAGTTTGCCGAAAATCTAGGCTTTTCATGATGTCTCGCGGCTGGAATCGCTCACCCGCGCCCTCCTCGCTTGCCTTACCACATATCGGGCAAGGGGTGGTCAGGCTGCCGGTGACCACCGATCCTTTGGCCCGGCTGACCGATGTCGTCGTCCGCTACCCCATGCGCGGCGGCCTCCTCGGCGGCATCAGCCAGAACTCCACGCCGTTGAACATGTCACCTTCGATATCCGCAAGAGGGAGACCTTCGCGCTGGTCTGCGTGTCCGGCTGCGGCAAGTCGACCATTGCCAAGGCCCTGGTTGGACTTGCGCCGCATCAGGGCCGGATCGAGATTGGCGGACAGATCATGGAGGGCCTCGACACCGCGGGCCTTGAATCCATGCGTCGCAAGGTGAAGATTGTATTCTAGTGTTCTGAGTCTGACACTTCCTACCTGTTTCCGCGAATTTCGTCGAGTTTGTCGAGCGCGCGGCGTTCTCGGGTGAGGATGTCCTCGGCGGTTTTGGTCCACCTGAAGGGCTTCGGCTTCTCGTTGTGCTGCGCCAGATAGTCGTAGATCGCGGTCTTCAGGTCATCGACGCTGGAATAGCTGCCACGTCGGATGCGCCTCGATGTGATTTCGGCGAAGAAGCGTTCGACCAGGTTCAGCCATGAGGCGCTGGTGGGCGTGAAGTGCAGCTTGAAGCGCGGGTGCTTGTCCAGCCATGCTTTCACCTCGGGCGTCTTGTGGGTGGCGTAGTTGTCGAGCACCAGGTGCACGTGACGACGCGCGGGCACGGCCTTGTCGATCTGCCGCAGAAATTTCAGGAACTCCTTGGCGCGATGGCGGGGCATGCAATCGCCGATGACCTTGCCGGATTTCACATCCAGCGCGGCGAACAGCGTGGTCGTGCCGTGCCGCTTATAATCGTGTGTCATGGTAGCTGCGCGCCCCTTCTTGAGCGGCAGACCGGGTTGCGTCCGATCCAACGCCTGGATCTGCGACTTCTCATCAACACACAGAACCACAGCCCGATCCGGTGGATCAAGGTAGAGACCGACGATATCCGTGACCTTTTCCTCGAACAGCGGGTCATTCGAGACCTTGAACCCCTTCGTGAGATGCGGCTTCAAGCCAGCTTCGGCCCATATGCGACCCACACTCGACGGCGAAATCCCCATGGCTTCGGCCATCAGGGCGCGGCTCCAGTGGGTGGCGTTGGGCGGCGTCTCCTGCACCGTCTTGGTGATCACCTTCAGCCTTGTTTCCATGGGCAATGGCGGCACGCGCGAGGGCCTTGTCTTGTCGCGCTTGAGGCCGTCCACACCCTCATCGAGATACCGAGCCTGCCAGCGCCAGACCGTGGGCTTCGAAGTGCGTGCGCGCCGCATGATCTCAAAAGTGCCGTGACCGTCCGCTGTCGCCAGCACGATCTCGGAACGCCAGACGAGCTTGCGCGCAGTGTTGCGGTTGGTGATCAGAGCTTGAAGCTCAGCACGGTCGGCGGGGCCAAGGTAAAGGCAAATGTCATCGCGTCTCATGCCCCGAATATGGCACATCAGGCCCTCAATGGGAATCCTGTGTCAGGTGGGGAACACTAGGACCCGATGGCCGCCCTCAATCCCGGCATGCGGGTACGCTCACAAGGATCAGGCCGAGACAGGCGTGCTTTTCGATCTGTTCGCCCGACGCTACGCATACCACAGGGCCTGCCAAAAGTCGAGACCACCGTCTTCAGCGGCTTCAATTGTGTCCGCCGCGGCGCCCGGCCCGCACCCGGACAGCAGATCAAGGGCCGGGGATGGAACACGGCCGTCGCCTCGACCTCTGAAGTTCCCGGTTGGGAACTGGCGCAGGCCAACGCCGCGGGCAAAGGCAGGATTGCCGGAGGCGCTGGCGGCAAACCGCTGCGCATGATGGAGGGGGCCTTCGTTTGCCGTGTCGACGTGGGCGGACGAGAGGAAATCATGTGGCCGGACCTTCACGGCCACCGATCGAAGGGCCTTTTCCTTCGGCCTGACGCGGCATGCCAATGGCGGGGCGAAGCGGCTCATGTGCACCGGGGTCGCGCCAGCAATTGACAATGGTGCGGTGGCCGCCCTGAAGCAGGGTCGCATCAAGGTCTTGCCCGCGATCCGATGCTTTCACCCTGATGCGGTCGAACTGGTCGACGACCGGCGGATCGCGCCGGATGTCGTCATCGCAGCAGTTGGCTGTACCACAGGTCTGGAAGGCAAGCTTGCGGGTCTCGATGTGCTGGACGCCCGGTGCTGGTCGGCGTGGGTAGCAATGCCGAAAAAACCGGGTATCATGAAGAGCCTGTCCCGCACATGAATGGCGGGGTATTGACTTGAACGCCCCGACGGTCAGGAAACCCATTGGGAAGCGAACCCGCATTCGCGGTCGCATACCTTGATCGGCAGGCACCGGGGAAGAACGGGAGGACGACGATGCATCTGGAAAAACTCGCTGCGGCAGCCATGGCTGCCCTGCTTCTTGCCGTGCCGGCTGCGGCGCAAGACCGCGAAGGCTGGCCCGGCAACCTGACGATCGGCACCGCCAGTCAGGGCGGCACCTATTTCATCTACGGCACGGGTCTCGGCGGGCTGATCTCCGAGACGCTGGGCCTGAACGCCTCGGCAGAGGTGACGGGGGGCCCCGTTCAGAATGCAACCCTTGTGGAAACCGGCGATCACCAGATCGGCCTTGTCACCATGGGCCCGGCCTATGACGCATGGATGGGCAAGAGCGAACTCGCGCCGGGGCTCGAACACAAGAGCCTGCGCGCGCTGTTCCCCATGTACCAGACTCCATTCCAGGTTGTTGCACTGCAGAGTGCAGGCATTGCCTCGGTGGCAGACCTTGACGGCAAGCGGGTTTCGGTTGGCCCGGCTGGCGGCACGGCGGCAACCTACTGGCCGCGGTTCTTCGAGGTCGCCGGGGTGTCGCCGCAAGTCAGCTATTCCGGCGCCAGCGACGCGGTGGGGCAGGTGCAGGATGGGCTGATCGACGCCTTTGCCTTTGCCGCCGGCGTTCCGATCTCGGCCTTTGCGCAGATCGCGGCCGAGGCGGATGTGAACATCTTCAGCTTCACCGATGAAGAGCGGACCAAAATTCTCGAACAGATGCCGGAGCTTGCCGCCTTTGACGTGCCGGGCGGGCTTTACCAGGGCTTCCCCGATCCGCAAGGCACTGTGGCGTTGTGGAATTTCGCCGTGGCCCATGCCGACATGCCCGAGACGCTTGCCTACGAGATCACCAAACTGGTGATGGAAAACAACACCCGCATGATGCAGATCCATGCGACGGCATCCGAGACCGTGCCGGGGAACGTCGACAAGAACAGCTTCCTTCCGTACCACCCGGGCGCTGTGCGCTTTTTCGAAGAAGCAGGCGTCGAGATACCCGCAGAACTGCGCTGAAACCCGGTCCGGCCGCCAGGCACGGCGGGCCGGACCAAGGTACTTGCCGAGGATAAGCCATGTCCCAGACCGCTGCAGGCCCCGTCATCGCGGATGGCGTCGACCAGGAGCCGCACGCTTCGAACCAGCGCCATTTCACCGGTGCGATACATTCATTCGTGGCGCTGCTCTGCGTGGTCTACACAGGGTTCCATATCGCCGTGATGAACCTGTACCCGCTGGAGACCTGGACCTACCGGATGCTCCATATCGCGGGCGGGCTGGTGATCGGCTTCCTGATCTACGCGGCACTGGCCCTGCCAGCGGATCTCGCCGTCAGAAGGCGGAGCGCGGCGGAATGGGCGGTTACCGGACTGGCCGCTGTCGGCATCGGCTATGGCGCGGCCATGGTGGCTTTCGCCTGGGGCGGATGGTGGGCGGCGGGCGTGGCGCGGCCCCCGGCCTTGGTCTTCAATTCCTTTGGCTGGCCGCTGGTCGTCGGCACGCTCGCTGCCATTCTGGCCGGCTGGATCTGGGGCAGCCGCGACCGGACCGGCGTGCACCCGGCAGACTGGCTTCTGGGCCTCGCGGCCATCGCGATGACGAGCTACATCCTGTTCAACGTCGGGCCGATCCGGCTGCGCGCCGGAACGTCCATGGCGCAGCCCGCCGATTTTCACGCGGCGCTGGTGGGCGTGCTGCTGATCCTTGAGCTGACCCGTCGGGTGGCGGGGCTGGCGCTTGTCATCATCGCCGGGGTGTTCATCGCCTATGCCTTCGTCGGCCCGCTCCTTCCCGGTTTTCTCAATCACCGCGGTTACGATCCGCAGCGTTTCTTCACCTATATCTTCACCGATCAGGGCATCCTCGGGGCGCCTGTCGCGGTGTCTTCGACCTACATCATCCTGTTCATCGCCTTTGCCGCCTTCCTGCAGGCCAGCCGGGTCGGTGACTACTTCGTGAACTTCGCCTTTGCGGCGGCAGGGCACCTGCGCGGTGGCCCGGCCAAGGTGGCGATCTTCGCCTCGGGTTTGATGGGCATGATCAACGGCACCTCGGCCGGCAATGTGGTGGCGACCGGCTCGCTGACCATTCCGCTGATGAAGAAGGTCGGCTATCCGGCAAAAAGCGCCGCCGCGATCGAGGCGACAGCCTCCTCCGGCGGGCAGATCCTGCCGCCGATCATGGGGGCCGGCGCCTTCATCATGGCCGAGGTGACAGGCATCGCCTACAGCGAGATCGTCATTGCCGCGATCATCCCGGCGGTGCTCTACTTCATCTCGGTCTATTTCATGGTCGATTTCCAGGCGCGGAAACTGAACATGACCGGCCTGCCGAAGGATCAGCTGCCGAAATTCGCGGTGCTGGCGCGGCAGGTCTATCTGTTCTTGCCCGTGGTGATCCTGATCTACACGCTCTTTGCCGGCTATACCGTGATCCGCGCCGGCACGGTGGCAATGGCCTCGGCGGCGGTGGTGTCCTGGCTGACGCCCTACAAGATGGGTCCGGCGTCGATCTACCGGGCGCTTGATCTGGCCGCGCGCATGGCGATCCAGCTGGTTGCGGTCTGTGCCGCGGCGGGCATCATCGTGGGCGTCATCGCCCTGACCGGGGTCGGCGCGCGGTTTTCGTCGCTGCTTCTGGGCCTTGCCGATCAAAGCCAGGTGATTGCGCTGTTCTTCGCCATGGTGATCTCCATCGTGCTGGGGATGGGGATGCCCACCACCGCCGCCTATGCGGTGGCTGCTGCGGTCGTGGCGCCGGGCCTGATCCAGCTTGGCATCCCGGTGCTGGTCGCCCATTTCTTCGTGTTCTACTACGCGGTCATGTCGGCCATCACGCCGCCGGTCGCGCTGGCCGCCTATGCCGGGGCGGCAATTTCCGGGTCGGAACCGATGCGAACCTCGGTCGAGGCGTTCAAGCTGGGGCTGGCGGCCTTCATCGTGCCCTTCATGTTCTTCAACTCGCACGAACTTCTGATGCAGGGGGAGTGGCTGGCGATCATCCATGTCTTCATCAGTGCCTGCGTGGGCGTGATGCTGCTTTCCGCCGCCGTGCAGGGTTGGTTCTTCGGCAGTCTGAATTTAGCGCTGCGCTTCCTGCTGCTCGCCGCAGCAATAGGGATGATTGATGGCGGCTGGCTGACCGATGCCGTCGGTCTGGCGGTCGGTGTTTCGGTGTTCCTGCTTCAACGCACCCTGGCCGGACAGGCGGCCGTCCGCGGCGCCAATCGGTAAGCCCTCCATCCATCCGGCGTTTTTGCGACGAAAGGGGTGGTCATTGCGACCAGGGTGGCAGGGAGACCCGCCGACACGGACGATGACCTTCCGCCGAATATGTGTCGCTGGTAGTGATAGCGAAGCGGTGACAGCGTCACCTCCGGCTCACCCGGCTGGCCATCGCGCAGGATGATCAGCCCTGCCGCTGGGATCCGCTCGGGCAGGACCTCGTCACGCAGAACAAGGGCGGCAAGGGACTGCAGCCGCGACTGCAGCGCGGCGAGGACGGTTTCGCGGGTGGTGGGCATGACGGCGCACGTCCTGAATTGTGACTTCTGTGTTGGTCGCGGATATGCTAAAGGTAATACCCATGAATACTCGTCCGGAGCAGCACCCATGAACGCCGTCCGCCCCATCGCCGTAAAACTCGATCAGGACACCCGTGACCGGCTCAAGCGGCTGGCGGATGCGAAGGACCGCTCCACTCATTGGATGCTGCGTGAGGCCGTGGCGCAGTTCGTCGATCGCGAAGAGAAGCGCGAAGCGTTTCGGCAGGCTGGGATGCAGGCCTGGCAGGAGTATCAGGCGACAGGCGAGCACGTGACCCATGACGAAGCCGATGCCTGGCTTGCCAAGCTGGAAGCGGGCGAAGAGGCGGCAGCACCTGAATGCCACGACTGATCTGGTCGCCCGCCGCGCTGCGGGATGTCGAGCGCCTTTACCGTTTCCTTGCCGACAAGAACCCTGACGCCGCCCGGCGCGCTGCCAAGTCCATCCGTGAAGGCATGAACATCCTGCGCGTTCAACCGGGCGCCGGGCGGCCAGTCGAGGACATGGAACCGGAATTCCGCGAGTGGTTCATTACCTTTGGTGACAGCGGCTATGTGTCGCTCTATCAGTTCGACGGCGAAACGGCGGTTGTTCTCGCGGTCCGCCATCAGCGTGAGGTTGGCTATTGATCATCCTCATCCCACAGCTGTTGAAGCCAAGTTGCTGCAGCGTTGCTTGATCGGGCGCACCCGTCGCGGGAATGCCGACGGACGTCTGGAAAGCTCTCATCGCCTCTTTTGAACCCCCGCCCCATTGTCCATCTGGCGTGCCCGTGTTGAAACCACCCGCGTTCGCAGCGTTCTGCAATTGTTGGTTATCCGCACAGCGAGGTGGTGTCGCGGGAGTGGTGGAAATTTGAAGGCGGCGTAATCTCCGGGTGAACTGAAACCCACCCAGCCGGCGGCGCCAACCGCCAGGGAGATCACGCCATGAACGACATTACCGACAGCTCGGCCTTTTCGCTACTGCCCGACACGACCGGGTATGACCCGATCGAGGAGCGCCTGCGGGCAAGCGTCCGCGCGACCATCGAGACCATGTTTGAAGAGGAACTGGCCGAGTTTCTCGGCCGCATGCGCTACGGTCGCGGCGACGAGAAGGCGAAGGGCTATCGCCACGGGCACCGCGAGCGGCAGCTGACCGGCACCTTCGGCACCGAAACGGTGCGCGTGCCCCGCGCCCGGGTCGAGGACGAGGACGGCAAGGCTAAGGAATGGCGCTCGAAGGCGCTGCCGCGCTACCAGCGGCTGACGAAGAAGGCCGAGGCGCTGATCGCG
Organism: Paracoccaceae bacterium Fryx2; assembly: GCA_032334235.1. Classification (NCBI taxonomy): domain Bacteria; kingdom Pseudomonadati; phylum Pseudomonadota; class Alphaproteobacteria; order Rhodobacterales; family Paracoccaceae; species Paracoccaceae bacterium Fryx2. Next base: position 1,136,248 of record JAVSGI010000003.1, on the reverse strand, counting down.
GCGGTCTATCTTGCCGGGACCAACACCCGGCGCGTCAAGCGGGCGCTGTTCGGGCTGTTCGAGGGCGCCGTCAGCAAGGATGTGGTCAGCCGGGCTTGGCGCAAGGTGAAGGTGGACTGGGAAGCCTGGTGCGCCCGCAGCCTCGCCGACGAGGACATCGTCCGGCTGATCCTCGACGGCACCGTGATCCGGACCCGGCTGGACCGCAAGGCCACCAACATCTCGGTGCTGGCGGCGATCGGCATCCGCCGCGACGGGCAGAAGGTATTGTTATCCATCAAGAACATGGGTGGAGAGAGCACATCTGCCTGGCGCCAGTTCCTCGACGACCTCGACGCGCGCGGGCTGAAGCGGCCCGAGTTCGTCATTGTTGACGGCGCTCCCGGGCTTGAAGCCGCTCTGGTGGCGCTCTGGGGCGAGGCTCTGCCGATCCGGCGCTGCACGGTCCACAAGCACCGCAACCTGCTGGCGCACGCGCCCAGGCACCTGCACGACGAGCTGACCGAGGACTGCCGCGACATGATCTACGCCGACACCGCCGCCGGGATCGAGAAGCGCCGCAAGGCATTCCTGCGCAAGTGGCAGCTCAAGTGCAAGGCCGTTGCCGACAGCCTCGAAGAAGCAGGGGACCGGCTCTTCAGCTTCACCCGCCTCGATCCCTCGCAATGGAAGTCGGCCCGGACCACCAACGCCATCGAACGGCTGAACGAGGAGTTCCGTCGCCGCGTCAAGACCCAGACCGTGCTGCCCTGCGCCGAGACCGTACCCATGTTCTGGGCGCTGCTGGCATCCGGCCAGATCCAGATGCGCAAGGTCGACGGCTGGGAGACGCTTTCCCAGCCCCTCGACCCGATACCTCTTGACGCAGCCGCCTGAGAAACCGAACCTTCACATGCCCGGACCACACCGCCAGGGAATTTCCACAGCATTCGCGACACGACCTGCTTCCATCGCCGGATCGAAACAGCACGAGAGCGATTCCTGTCAAAGGACGAGATCACCAGCCTCGCCGCCGCCCTCGATGCTGCGGAGGACCGCCGCGCTGCCGACATCATCCGCATGTGCATGCTGACCGGCGCCCGTCTGGGCGAGGTGCGGCAGGCGCGGTTCGAACAGTTTAATCTTGAACACATGAGCTGGTCAAAGCCACCGGCAATGACCAAGCAACGCCGGGTCCACCGTGTGCCGATCTCGGACGAAACCGCCAGCATTGTGCGCCAGCGCCAGCTGTTGGTGCCGCGTGGCACGCCGTGGCTTTTCCCCAGCGACACGCCCGGCCAGCCGGTGCAGGAGGTGCGCCGGTTCTGGGCGCAGATCCAGAAGGAGTGTGGGCTGCAGGAAGTCCACATCCACGACCTGCGCCACACCTTTGCGTCATTGCTGGTCAGCGGCGGGGCCTCGCTGGAAATGATCGGCAAATTGCTGGGCCACAGCCAGATGCAAACGACCCTGCGCTATGCCCACCTGATGGACTCGCCCCTGCGCGCCGGGGTCGATGCTGTGGCCAGCGCCTTCCGGCCAAAGCCCCGGCTGGTGCATGATGCGGACGATCAGGGCGGCCGAAAGACCGCATGATCCGGGTCAGCGCGGACCCTGATCATCACGCGTCCTCTCGTCGCAATGCCCTCCATATCGGCGTGATCCGCCGCCGGATGCTCCGGCTGTCGGGCATCTTCTTGCCGCCTGACTGGTCGGCGAACCATTCCTGCATCTCGGCCACCAACTCGGCTTGGGTTGTCGGCAGGCCGTGATCGACAATGCGGACAACAAGCGCAACGATCATCCCGTCCCAGTCATATGGTGACGTCGCACCCGGCCCAGCCGGGACGCGGCGGGCGATGCCGTACTCTTCCTCAAAGGCGTGGAAGTCCTCGGCGAGAATCAGCATGTCGGCCACCGCGACCGGAATGCCCGCTGCGGGGTCCGTGATGATCTGCCATTCCGTGCTGCCATGGGCCATGATGCGCCGCACGGTGCCGACAGCCGGGCCTGTTCCACAGCGGCGAAACAACGGCAAGACTTCCATCGGGGAAATGGTGACCTGCCCTGCAATCACTGTGTCTCCGCAGCGCACCATGCAGATGCCGGTGGTGATCCGCAGCTTGCCTGCGGCTGCCCAACCGGCCACGTCGGCCAAGGCGCAGTTCCAATGCGCGGCGGCATCAGACAGGGTGTTGAAGACGCGTGGTGGCAAGTTCATGGATAACCCTTTCCTGAAAAACGGAGAGGGGAGACGCCGGATACCGCCTGCCACACGCGGAAACGCCCCGCGCGTCATACCTGTCAGAAAGACACCATCGGTTTGGCGCTGTCGCGCCGCCCGATCTATTGGTGCGGTTTTATTGGACCTGTTTTTGCTTTTTGTTGAGGGCTGCTCACCTCATGCGTGCATCGTGCAATGGCCGTCGATTCGGAGCAAGAGGGAGCGAAAAATGAAGTTGTGGATAACAGAAGTTGGTCAGCCGGCCTGCCAAAAGCGGAGGTTTGGTCGCTTCTGTGATACATGCCTTAACAACAGGGCACCTCGATTTTTCCTTGTTCTCCGCTGTTCAGGGCTGGTTTGGCGGCCTGAAGGCTGCGGGAAGCGGCTTGCTGTAGTTTTCGGCGGCGTAGTTGGGGGCCATTCCGCCCGGCTATGGCGGGCCGCGGCCTCTTCGGCCTGAAGTCCGCGCCCCGGATTACGCCGGACATGGGTTCAGGCGGCGGAGCTGGGCGAGGCGGCGCATGTTGTAAGCGAGGTTCTTCATCCCGATCTTGGCCTTCGCACGCACGATGCCGATGGTGCGCACCAGCGTCCCACCCATGTCGTTGGTCTGTGCGCCGAAGACATGTTCGACCCGGGCGCGTACGGCGGACTTGGTCCGGTTGCTGGCCTTGCCCTGCTCGCTCAGCGGTTTGCCGCGCTTTCCCTTGCGGTGGATGCGGCTCCTCAGGCCCTGGGCGCGCAGCTTGGCCTCCATCTCCTCGGACCGATAGGCCGGATCGGCCCAGACGTCCGAGCCGGTGTTGCCTTGCATCAGGAGGTGATCCACTGCCTGGCTGTCATGCAGCGCTGCATCGCTGACATGGTAGCGGCGCACCAGCTTATGCTGACGGTCCACATTCACGTGGTTCTTGTAGCCGTAGTGGGATTTCCCGTGCTTCTTGGTCCAGCGCGCATCGGTATCTTTCTGCGACCGCATGGCGGGCTTGTCGGCCCAGCCCTCCGGCACCTCGCCGTTCTTGATCGCCTTGTTCTCATCCCGCTTGTTATGGTTGCGCGGCACCGGCACGATGGAGGCGTCCAGGATCTGCCCGCCGCGCGCGATATTGTTGCGCGACAACCATCTTGGCCGGTGCCGGCAACCACCTTGGCCGGTGGGGCTGAACGGAAGACGGGCATGCCCGTCTGGAGGGCAGCCCCACCGGCTTGAGTGATTTCGGGGAAGGTGCTGGTCGCTGCGGGTTGGTAAGCCGGGTTCCTCTGCCGTCAAACGGAGGATCCGGGTTGGCCTACAAACCCATCAACGACCAGCAATTGAGATTATACATGTCCGACCTCCGATATCACAGTCAGCGCACGTCGGCCGCCCGCGCCGGGTTCAGCGAGCGCACGGCCCGACGGTTCGATGCCAACCCGACGCTGCCCTCGAACCGCAAGATCGTTCACGGGCGCACGGTGGCCGATCCCCTCGAGGGTTATTGGGAGGGCGACATCCTTCCCTTGCTGGAGAGGGACAGCGCCTTGCAGGCCGTCACCCTGCTGCGCCACCTTCAGGGCCTGCACCCGCTGGCCTTCCCCGATGACCGCATCCGGCGCACCCTGGAACGGCGGGTGCGGCAGTGGCGGGCGCTGAACGGACCCGAGCGCGACATCATCTTCCGCCAGACGCCGGAGCCGGGCCGCATGGCCCAGTCCGACTTCACTCATGCCGAGGAGCTGGAGGTGACGATCGCGGGCCAGCTATTCCCGCATCTGCTCTACCACTTCGTCATGGTCTACAGCCGGTGGGAGCATGTCGGGGTGGTCCTGGGCGGGGAGAGCTTCACGGCCCTGGCCGAGAACCTGCAGCAGGCGCTCTGGTCGCTCGGCGGGGCACCACAGGAGCATCGCACCGACAGCCTCTCGGCCGCTTTCCGCAACCTGACGGCTGACCAGCGCCAGGATATCACCACGCGCTACAATGCCTTCGTCGGCCATTACGGCATGGAGGCCAGTCGCAACAACCGCGGGGAAGCTCATGAGAACGGCGCGGTGGAGTCCCAGAACCGGCACCTGAAGAAGGCCATCGAACAGGCGCTGATCCTGCGCGGCAGCCGCGACTTCGCCAGCATCGAGGACTACCGCCGCTTCATCGACATTCTGGTGGCACGGCGCAACCGGCAGCGGGCGGCGGCCACGCAGGTGGAACGGGCGCATCTGAAGCCCCTGCCGCGCCGGCGCACCACCGACTTTAGGGCACCTCTATAAATTGCCCCATCCCCCGCACTTCGGTATGGTGAGACAGTGAACTGGCATTGGGGATGCAACGATGGCGCAGATGGGTTTTTTCGATCTTTCGGACCGTTACGCGAGCCTCGATGCCAAAAGGGATCCGCTGGTCGAAATTGATGCCGTCGTGCCGTGGGAGGAGTTTCGTCCGGCTCTTGAGCGGGTCTGGCGCAAGCCTGTTGCGGATCGCAAGTCCCGCGCGGGGCGCAAGCCGATAGATGCGGTGCTGATGTTCAAGACGCTGGTTCTGAGCGCGCTTTACAACCTGTCGGATGATCAGATCGAATATCAGGTCCGCGACCGGCTTTCCTTTATGCGCTTCCTGGGGTTGGGCCTTGGTGACCGGGTGCCCGACGCCAAGACGGTGTGGCTGTATCGCGATGCGCTGGCGCAGGCCGGCAAGGTGGAGGAGTTGTTCGGGTTGTTTGACGGTCATTTGGCGCGGCGGGGCTACATTGCGCGCGGCGGTCAGATCCTGGACGCCTCCATCGTGCCGGTGCCGCGCAATCACAACACGCGCGATGAAAACGCAACGATCAAGAAGGGCGAGGTCCCCGAGGATTGGGCTGATAAGCCAGCGAAACGGGTGCAAAAGGATGTGGACGCACGTTGGACGAAAAAGCACGGCAAGAGCCACTACGGCTACAAGAACCATGTGAATGTGGACCGCACGCATAAGCTGGTCCGGCGCTACCACGTCACCGACGCCGCTGTGCATGACAGCCAGGCAGTGGATCATCTGCTGATGCAGGGCAACACCGGGTCTGGCGTGTGGGCGGATGCTGCTTATCGGTCCGAGGAGATGGAGGCCAAACTCCGCGCCTTAAAACTGAAAAGCCACATCCACCGCAAGGGCAATCGGGGCAAGCCGCTGACCGACCAGGCCAAGGGCAGCAACCGCACCAAATCCACCGTGCGGGTCCGGGTTGAGCACATCTTCGGCGCGCAGGCCAACGACATGGGCGGCACCCTGGTGCGCACCATCGGCTTGGTGCGGGCGAAGGCCAAAGTCGGCATGAAGAATCTCGCCTACAACATGCGCCGCCTCGGCCAACTGGGTCGCATCAACCCGCACCCAGCCTGAAAACGGTCGGCCAAGGACGCAGATCGCCCCGCGCATCGCTAAAAACGGCCCTGAACCGAAGGTCCGCGAGGCGAAATGGGCGGCAGATCATAAAAACCAAGGCAACAATCGGTCAGCTGAAGGTCGCTGCCGCGCTTCGGGCAGAACCTGCTATGCCGTTGCCGCGAAAACAGTCAAAAATCGAGGTGCCCTTTACAGAGACCGTGGTTCCGGTCACCCGCACCAGCGGCTTTCTGGTCAAGAGCATCTTCTACAGCGCCCCGTCGCAGCTGATCGGGCAGCGCTTGCGGGTCCACCTTTACGACGATCGCCTTGAGGCCTTTCTCGGCAGCACCCTGGTCGTCAGCCATACAAGGGCGCGTGGTCGCGGCGACGGCCATCGCGTGCATGTCATCAACTACCATCACGTCATCCACGCGCTGCGGCGCAAACCGCAAGCCCTGTGGAGTTCGATCTACCGCGACAGCCTGTTCCCGCGAACCGAATACGCTGCAGCCTGGCAGGTGCTGCAGCGTGATCTGCCCCGCCGCGACGCCTGCCGCCGCATGGTCGACCTGCTGTTCATCGCCCACGACCGGGCCTGCGAGGCGGAACTGGCACATCTGCTGGCAGCAGAATTGGACGCGGGCCGGGTGCCCGATCCCGGACCTCTGGCATCCTGCCTGAACCCGCGGCAAACGGCGCTGCCGAGAGATGTTGCCGTCGCCCATCCCTCGCTCGACAGCTTCGATGCCCTTCTGGGAGCCTGCGCATGACCTCCCGCGAGATCGACATCCACACGCTGCCAGGCATGCTGACCGCGCTGCGCCTGCCCAGCTTCCACAAGCTTTGGGCCGACATCGCCACCCGTGCCGACACCGAAGGCTGGCCCGCTGCCCGCTTTCTGGCTGTCCTCGCGGAATACGAACTGGCCGAGCGCGACATGCGCCGCATTCAGCGCCACATGAACGAGGCACAGCTACCGGCTGGCAAGACGCTGGCGACCTTCGACTTCAAGGCGCTGCCAACCCTGCCGCGCGCCCGGATCGAGGCCTTGGCGGCCGGCGACTGGCTGGAGGGTGGCGGCAATCTGATCGCCATCGGCAATTCCGGCACGGGCAAAACGCACATTCTCTGCGCGATAGGCCATGCCCTGATCGAGCGGGGACACCGCGTGTTCTATACCCGCACCAGCGATCTGGTGCAGCGACTTCAGGCCGCCCGCCGCGATCTGGTGCTCGAAGCCGCGCTCGCCAAGCTCGACAAGTTCGACCTGATCATCCTCGACGACATCACCTACGCCCACAAGGATCAGGCCGAGACAGGCGTGCTCTTCGAGCTGATCGCCCGGCGCTACGAATGCCGCAGCATCGCCATCGCCGCCAACCAGCCCTTCAGCGGCTGGGACCAGATCTTCCCGGACAAGGCGATGACCGTCGCCGCCATCGACCGGCTGGTTCATCACGCAGCGATCCTGGAGATGAATGCCGAAAGCTTCCGCCAGCGCGCGGCCGCCTCCAACAAAGAGGCGCTGAGCAGACCGCCAACGACAACCATCGCCGACAACAAGGACAAAGGAGAAGGCTGAGCGAAAAACAATTCCAGATACGCCAACCCAGCGGCCTAAAACCGGCCAACGTGGTTGACGGTCACGGACATGCTGGTTGACGCGCTACACGATATAACCCTGCCGCGCCAGATACCCGTCGAATTGCTTGAACAGCGCATCGACCACACCCGCCTGCGCCAGACCCTCGCGATACAGCCAGACGGTCTTGGCGTCGGGCACCCGGTCCTCGAGCCCCAGACCAAGAAACCGCATGAGGGACAGCCGGTCGCGCACCTGATACTCCATCTGGTCATCGGACAGGTTGTAGAGCGCGCCCAGCACCAGCGTCTTGAACATCACCACCGCGTCCATCGGCTTGCGCCCTGCCCGCGACTTCCGCTCCGCCTCAGGCTTCCGCCAGACCCGCTCCAGCGTCGGACGAAACTCCTCCCAAGGCACGATGGCGTCGATCTCGACCAACGGGTCCCGCTTGGCATCAAGGCTCGCGTAACGGTCTGAAAGATCAAAGAACCCCATCTGCGCCATCGTTATCCTCCAGTAGCCAAACGCCCCCTTCATCCTACAAAGGCAGCGTCGTCACGGCAATTTTTCGAGGTGCCCTGCAGAATCTTCAGATTGGGACACTGGCGGTTTCCGGCCTTGGGCTTGGGGTGTCTGTCGTGGGTTTTGCCGTGATGCTGCAACGCCTGAAGAGCATCGAGGCCCATCTCGGCAAAATCGAAACCAGGATAGATCGGGTTACGACGGATCGCCGCTCGGATGATATCCGCATGATCTTTGCAGATGTCGGGACACAGCTGGACGCCGTCGACACATTGTCGGCCCGGTCAAACAAGGTGACGGCCGCAGAGGCTGCCGAACAGGCGCTTGCCACCTCGGCAGGGCGGCTTGAAGCACATTTCCAGCAGAAATCCGACACGATGCAAATGGGCCCCGTGACATCGGACGACATGGAACTGCTGTGGTCATTGGCTGCTGCCATCTGACTATGCCATGAGGCCGGTTTGCGCGCCCTTTACAGAATCGACGAATTGGAAGCTGAAAGAGAACTGGCCGAACGACGCGCACAACGATTTCTCAATCTCAGCCAGACGCTTTCCCCCGATGCCCTCGCGCGACTCTGTGTCCAGAGTGCAAGGGATGCGGTTTCCTATGCCGAGGCGCGAAGGATGGCACTACCCCAGGCCGAAGTCTTGGTGCAGGGATTGCGTGACAGTGTTGTGTCGATCGGATCGCAATCGGAACTGGCACACAGCCTGATCGCAAACAGGATTTCCGGCCCCGTCTATCTTGGAGAAATCGCCGATGAAAAGGATGAGCCTTTGCTCATGCTTCCGGCCTGAACGTCATCTTCTGCCGGAACGAACCGGCATGGGCTTGGTCAACGCTCCACCGATCACGGCAACGCGTTGAAATCGCGGCGTCGGGCGGTCTCGGTCAGCGTCCGCAGCTCCTCGGGTGCCAGGACCTCCACCGCATCGCCCCATTGATAGAGGTGCCATGCCATCTCCAGCCAGCCGCCCGCTTGGAAGCGGACGGTCAGGGAGCCGTCGGGCGCGTCGCTGATTTCCTGGCGGGGGTGGAACACGAAGGCGCGCGCCACTTCGGCGGCGGCGGGGGTGAAGCGCCAGACGACCTCGCCGTATTCGTGTTCGGCGTGGTAGGAGCCGAAGGCCCGCGCCGCATGGTCTTCCAGGTTGAACCCCGGGTCGCGGAGGAAGGACTGCGGCTCCAGCCGGACCGAGGCGATCCGGTCCAGCCGGAAGTGCCGGATCCGGCCGTCGCCGCCCTGCACCCTTGCGACCAGGTAGCGCCGGGTGCCGAGCAGCAGCCCGTAGGGTTCGAGCACCCGCTCGCGCAGGCCGTTGTCGCGGCTTCCGGCATAGGTGATCGTCAGGACATGCGGACCCTTCAGCGCCTCGGCGATGGTGGCCAGCATCAGGGGGTCGCTGCGGACGTGCGGCCCGGGGCGGGAGGCAAAGCCGTTGGCTTCCAGCACCGCCTCGGCATCGGCCTCGGCCCGGCGGGCATGGGGGCCGGGCATGGATGACAGCAGACGGTCCCGTAGCGAGGTCAGGGCCCTGACCTCGTTCGTGGCACCCTCGCGCTCGGCCCTGCGGATGCTCATTTCCACCGCCGCCAGTTCGCTGTCGCGGATGCCCTGCGCCAGCATCATGCGCGCATCGCTGGCCTTCAGCTTCCAGAACTTGCGCCGCTGGTCATCGGCGTGGGTCTCGACGTTCGGAAAGCAGTCCTCCAGCGCCTTGGTCATGCGCTGGGCGGTGCGGCGGTCGACACGGAACATATCTTCGATGTCCTGCAACCCGACACCCATGTGCCGCGACGCCGCCATTTCGGCAAGCCGGAGGAGGTCGGAGGCTTTGGCGAAGGACATGATCTGGCCCTGACAGGAAATGACACCGTTGCAAGCTATTGAGATCCTTGCGGTCTGTCGAGATGATTCTCCCTCGGTTCATTTCAGAACGAACCCCTAAAGCGACAGCGAGGGTATCGGCAGGCCGCACCATCCCCCGCGCACAGGTTTTTGCATCCATGCCCGCAGCGGCGAGGGCGCGGCTGCAGATTGACAAAATTGACATGGTTCCGGTGCAGGGTGGGGTCGACGAAACCCTGCATAGGACCCCTGCCAATGACCGGTTTGTTGATTTCCACCCAGAACTGAGCCAAGTTTTCCATCGAGAAGTGAGCCACCACTGACTATGGATTTCGGGTCATGCTGGGGTCACGGCATGGTTTCACTCGTTCTTTTTCCGGGCCGCTTTTGACGCGAATGATGATGGCCTGCCCGAGACAGCAGCGCCAGGATGATCGCGTCACGCCGGTCGGTCTTGATCCGATCCCCCGGCTTGCGCGGTGTTTGCGCTGGCAATGGTGTTCCGTGGCCGATCTGACGGTGGAGGCCGTAGCTGCAACGTCCGGCTTCACAGACGAAATGAAGCCGTCCATGCCGCCCGCCAAGCTTGCGCAGCATGTCGGCAACAGCATCCGGCGCGTTGGATATCCCGCCCCAGGACCTGACCTCGCCATCGCGACCGGCATCGGCCACCGCCACCGCGATCGTGCCCTTGAGGAAATCCAGGCCAACGAACGCGCTATATTCCGACATGGTGCGTCTCCCTTGTGCCTGAGGCTCTGCGATCCTTCGCAACCCTCTTTTCAATGCACAGATCGTGGAGGCGAACCACCAGTCGGCACCAGCCCCCCTCGGGAACGGTCATACCGACATGGCGATCATTTCGGGGGCGCCCTGCAATGTCATTTTACAGCATGGATCTGAAAGCACACGAAATGGCATCGAGAAACACATGCCTGTCATATGTCCCTTCTAGGATCTGCCCAGTTTCTTCAGGAGCACGACCATGAAACAGATCCTACTTTCCACGGTGGCAATCATCGGCATGACATCCTTTGCTTCGGCGCAAGACCTGCCGCAGGCCAGCAGCGCCTGGTTCCAGGCCGGGCAGGCAACCGTTGCGGAACGCCTTGCCGTCCAGCCCAACACCGCCAAGGCCAAGAACGTGATCCTGTTCACCGCCGACGGCAACGGTGTGGGCACCAACTATGCGATCCGCCTGTTCTCGGGCCAGCAGGCCGGCGGTCTGGGCGACGACTACATCCAGCCGCAGGAAACCTTCCCGCACGTCGCGCTGGTCAAGACCTATTCCTCGAACGGCCAGACGCCCGACTCCGCCCCGACGGCCATGGCGATGAACTCCGGCGTCAAGGGCAAGAACGGAATGATCAACGTCCTTGACAGCGTGAACGTCGGCGACTGCGCCGCCGGTGCCACCGCCGGGACCACGACCTTCGCCGAAATCGTGTCGGACATGGGCAAGTCGGTCGGCGTGATCTCGACCGCTCGCATCACCCATGCCACCCCTGCGGCGGTCTATGCCCGCAGCGTCAGCCGCGACTGGGAAGACAACACCGGCGTGCCCGAAGGCTGCGACCAGAAAGACATTGCCAGCCAGCTTCTGGATCAGATGAAGGCCGGCGTGATCGACATCGCCATGGGCGGCGGGCGCGCGCACTTCCTGCCGACCGACATCACCGACGCAGAAGGCAAGACCGGCAAGCGCACCGACGGCCGCAACCTGGTGGACGAGGCGACCGCCGCAGGTGCGCAGGTCGTGTTCGGCCAGGACGACTTCGCCGCGCTGACCATGGGCAACAACGCCCCGGTTCTGGGCCTGTTCGAAGCCAGCCACATGAAATACGAGTTTGACCGCACCGGCGAGCCGTCGCTGGCCGAAATGGTTGAAGCCTCGATCAAGGGCCTGTCGACCAACGAGAACGGCTTCTACCTTGCCGTCGAAGCCGGTCGCGTCGATCATGCCAACCACGAGGGCAACCTGCACCGTGTGCTGGTGGACGGCAAGGCCTTCGCTGATGCGATTGCCAAGGCGATGGAACTGACCAACCCGGAAGACACGCTGATCCTCGTCACCGCCGACCATGAACATGCGATCACCTTCAACGGCTATTGCGGTCGCGGCTCGAACATCCTCGGCCTGTGCATGGAAGAAAATGAAGCCGGAATCGAGCATAACGGCAAGCCGAACCTGGCCGCCGACGGCAAGCCCTACACCGTCGCGGGCTTCCTGAACGGCGCGGGTTCGGTTCTGGTCGAACAGGCTGACAAGACCTTCTCGGGCTCGCGTCCCGACGTGACCGAAGAGCAGGCCATCGACCCCGACTACCTGCAACAGGCGCTGGTTCCGATGTCGTCGGAAACCCACACCGGCGAAGACGTGACCGTTTTCGCCCGCGGCCCCTGGGCGCACCTGTTCGGCGGCACCATCGAGCAGAACGTGATCTTCCACGTGATGAACCACGCCGTCACCGCAGAGTAATCTGCCGGCCCTGTGACGCAGGCCCCGGGGAAACCGGGGCCTGCTGGCACCACAGCCCAAGACGGGAGACCATGATGATTCGCCGCACCTTTCTTGCCGCCCTGCCCGCGGTGGTTCTGGCGCGCTCCGTTCCGGCCCTTGCCGCCGACGGGGCGCAGATGAAGCTGCGTGACCTTTACAACAAGGATCTCAGCTTTTCCGACTGGGCACTGTCGTCGCAGGGCGCCCGCGTCACCATCGAGGGGTTCATGGCGCCGCCTCTGAAGGCAGATTCAGTTTTCTTCGTGCTGACCAAGACGCCGATGGCTGTCTGCCCGTTCTGCGAACCCGGAATGCCGTGGCCCGATGACCTTCTGGCCGTCTATGCCAAGCGGGTGGTCGATGTCGTGCCCTTCAACGTGCCGATCGATGTCACCGGCGTGCTGGAACTCGGTGACGAAGTGGACCCCGAGCTTGGCTTTTACTCCAAGGTTCGTCTGGTCGATGCCACGTTCGCGCGGGCCTGACCGATGACCGCACCGGCCCTGCTGATCGAGAACCTCCGCGTGACCAGCCGCGAGGGGCGGCACCTTCTGCACATTGCGCATCTTGGGGTGCCCGGCGGGCAGAGCGTGGCGCTGCGCGGCGCGTCGGGGGCGGGGAAGTCGACCTTCCTGCATGTGATGTCCGGCCTTGTCCGCCCGGCCTCGGGGCGGGTGCTCTGGGGCGGGCAGGACATCTGCGCGCTGACCGAGGATGCCCGCGCCCGGATGCGCCGCGAGACCCTGGGCCTGATCTTTCAGGATTGTCATCTGTTCGAGGAGCTTTCGGCCTTTGGCAATGCCGCGCTGGCCAGCGCCTTCGCCGACCGCGCCGACCGCGCCGCGATGCGCGCGGGGGCGGACAAATGGCTGGCGGCGCTTGGGCTGGGTCAGGCCGGCGCGCGGGCGGCGGACAGCTTTTCGGGCGGCGAGCGGCAGCGCATCGCAGTGGCCCGCGCGCTTGCCGCAGACCCGCCGGTGATCCTGGCCGACGAGCCGACCGCGGCGCTGGACCGGGGCAATGCCGATGCGCTGGGTGCCGATCTGGTGCGGTTGGCAACCGAAGGCGGGCGCACCCTGATCACCGTGACACATGACGCGACCCTTGCCGCCCGGATGACGCGGCAGATCACGCTGGCGGACGGCGAGATCGTCGGTGACAGCCATGCATGACCTCTGGGCCGACCTGTCGCCCGCGGTGCAGGATGCGCTGCTGGCGCTGCTGCTGATCGCGCCCGGTTTCCTCGCGGGGGCGCTGGTGCTGCGGGCCCTGCGCCCGCTGCCGCTGGTCGGCGCGATGCTGCGCCGCTTTGTCGTGGTCAACGGGCTGTTCGTGGCGCTGATCACCGTGTCGGTCGGCCTTGGTGTCGGCCTTCTGGCGCAGGAGCGCGGCTTGCGGCAGGGCTCTGCACGGGCGGCGGAAAAGTTCGACCTGATCGTGGCCGCGCCGGGCAGCGAGGTGACGGTGATGCTGGCGGCCGTCTACCTGCAACCCAGCGACATGCCATTGGTCACCGGCCCGCAATATGCCGAGATTGCCGGGGCCGACGGCGTGGCCTTCGCCGCCCCGATCGCGTTTGGCGACAGCCACTTGGGCGCGCCTGTGGTCGGCACTACCACCGATTTCGTGACCCACCTCGCCGGGCCTCTGGCCGAAGGCCGCCTGTTCTCCACCGCCGGGGAAGCGGTTGCGGGGGCCTATGCCCCGGTCGCGGTGGGCGGCAGTTTCACCCCGGCGCACGGTCACGGCCCGGCGGCGGAAGGCGACGCCCACGCCGGGTCTGCCTACACCATCACCGGCCGCATGGCCCCAACCGGCAGCCCGTGGGATCGCGCGATTCTGGTGCCAGTCGAGGGCGTCTGGGCGGTGCATGGCCTTGCCAACGGCCACGCGCCGGATGACCCCCGCATCGGACCGCCCTTCGTGGCCGAACTGATGCCCGGCACCCCTGCCGTTCTGGTGCACGCGACCGAGATCTGGGGAAACTATGCCCTGAAATCGCGCTTCACCCGCGCCGACCTGATGGCGTTCTTCCCCGGCACGGTTCTGGCACAGTTGCATGGGCTGATGCGCGATGTCCGGGCGGCGATGTCGCTGATGGCGGTGCTGACGCAGGTGCTGGTCACGCTGTCCGTGCTGATCGGGCTGATGATCCTCGTGCGGCTGATCGCGCGCAGCCTCGCTCTGCTGCGGGCCATTGGTGCGCCGCTCCGCTTTGTCTTTGCGGTGGTCTGGGCCTATTCGGCGGCGCTGATCGTGACCGGGGCCGGGCTGGGGCTGGCCCTCGGCTGGGTTGCGGCCCGCGCCCTGTCGGCGGTGGTGACGGCCCGCACCGACGTGCTGGTGACCGCGCACCCCGGCTGGCCCGAGGTGCATCTGGTGGCAGGGTTCATCAGCCTGACACTGTTCATGGCACTAATGCCCGCGTGGCTGGCCGCGCGCCGCCCTCTGCTGACCGACCTTCGCACCTGAAAGAGGTTTTCCATGCGTGCCTGTCTGCTTGCCCTCGCCCTGTTTGCCGCCCCGGCCGCGGCCGAAACCCATGACCATGTCGCCGAAGCCGAAGGGCTGCGCGCGCTGCACGTCTGGACGCCCGCCACCCCCAGCGGCGCGGATGCGCTGTTCTACATGGAGGTCGAGAACACCACCGCCGCCGACGCCTTGCTGACCGGGGGCGAGGCGATGGGCCGGCCGCTGGAACTTGTGGGTTTCAGCTACAGCGCCGCAGGCGAGGCCTGGACTGTGCTGCCCGGCCTGCCGATCCCAGCCGGAGCCGCGGTCGATCTGGCCCCCAAAGTGCTGGCACTGCGCTGGACCACCGTTCCCGCCGATCTGGTCGCTGGAGCGGAACTGGAGATCGAAGTGGTGGTCGGCGGCCATCACCTGCACGCCGATGTCGAGATCGGCGCGGCCGATGCAACCGCCCACAGCCATGCGGGACACACGCACTGAACGGAATGCGCCGGACCGAGGCGACAGAACGCGTCAGCGGGCCGCGCTCTTCAGGGGGTTTTGGTCGCAGAACTCGGCGTCATGCCCGAGTTCTCCTGCGGCTATTCATATACCGAAGAACCGGGCCAAGGGGGCAAAGCCTGCCGTGACCTGGATCAATGGCTTGGGAGCCACAGAGATGGATTGCCGGAACAGGTTCGGGAATTTCCCGGGATCTCCGGAATGGCAAGTGGAGGTCAGCCCCTCGCCAGAATGCGCTGCCCGGACACGGCGTCGAACAGGTGCAGCGCATCCGGATCGACCGTCAGCTGCAGCGCGTCCGGCAAGGAAGTATCGGCAGGCTGAACGCAGGTCACGTTCTGCCCGGCGACCGTGCCGTGCACGAGGCGGGTGGCGCCAAGCTCCTCGACGAACGTGATCTTCAGGTCAAGGCTGCCCGGGGTGCCGGGCGGGGCCCGCCGCAGATCCTCGGCCCGGATTCCCAGCGTGACCTTGCCGGTGCCCGGAAGCGGTGCGGGCAACAAGAGGTCACCCAGCACGATACTGTCACCGTCGTGGCGGGCCTCAAGCAGGTTCATCGCGGGCGAGCCGATGAAGGCCGCGACAAGGACCGTCGCCGGGCGGCGATAGACCTCAAGCGGCGTGCCGATCTGCTCCACCCGGCCTGCGTTGAGCACCACCAGCCGGTCGGCCAGCGTCATCGCCTCCATCTGGTCGTGCGTGACATAGAGCGAGGTGGTGCCGAGGCGGCGCTGCAGCAGCCGGATCTCGGCCCGCATGCTGCCGCGCAGCTTGGCGTCAAGGTTCGACAGGGGCTCGTCGAACAGGAACGCCTTCGGCTCGCGCACGATGGCGCGGCCCATCGCCACGCGCTGGCGTTGCCCGCCCGACAGGGCGCGCGGCTTGCGGTCAAGGTAGGGGCCGATTTCCAGAATGGCCGCCGCCTCGGCCACCCGGCGCTCGATCTCGGGGCGGGGGGTGCGGCGGTTCTTCAGGCCATAGGCGAGGTTCTCGCGCACCGTCATGTGCGGGTAGAGCGCGTAGTTCTGGAACACCATCGCGATGTCGCGGTCGGCCGGTTCCAGATCGTTCACCACGCGGTCCCCGATACGGATCGTGCCCTGGGTAACCGTCTCCAGCCCGGCCACCATGCGCAGCAGCGTGGACTTGCCGCAGCCGGACGGCCCGACCAGCACCAGCAACTCACCATCCCGGATGTCGATGCTGACACCCTGCACGGCGCTGGCACCGCCCGGATAGGTCTTGCCCGGTGGTGTCGCGGGAGTGGTGGAAATTTGAAGGCGGCGTAATCTCCGGGTGAACTGAAACCCACCCAGCCGGCGGCGCCAACCGCCAGGGAGATCACGCCATGAACGACATTACCGACAGCTCGGCCTTTTCGCTACTGCCCGACACGACCGGGTATGACCCGATCGAGGAGCGCCTGAGGGCGAGCGTCCGCGCGACCATCGAGACCATGTTTGAAGAGGAACTGGCCGAGTTTCTCGGCCGCATGCGCTACGGTCGCGGCGACGAGAAGGCGAAGGGCTATCGCCACGGGCACCGCGAGCGGCAGCTGACCGGCACCTTCGGCACCGAAACGGTGCGCGTGCCCCGCGCCCGGGTCGAGGACGAGGACGGCAAGGCTAAGGAATGGCGCTCGAAGGCGCTGCCGCGCTACCAGCGGCTGACGAAGAAGGCCGAGGCGCTGATCGCGGCGGTCTATCTTGCCGGGACCAACACCCGGCGCGTCAAGCGGGCGCTGTTCGGGCTGTTCGAGGGCGCCGTCAGCAAGGATGTGGTCAGCCGGGCCTGGCGCAAGGTGAAGGTGGATTGGGATGCCTGGTCGGCCCGCAGCCTGGCCGACGAGGACATCGTCCGGCTGATCCTCGACGGCACCGTGATCCGGACCCGGCTGGACCGCAAGGCCACCAACATCTCGGTGCTGGCGGCGATCGGCATCCGCCGCGACGGGCAGAAGGTATTGTTATCCATCAAGAACATGGGCGGAGAGAGCACATCTGCCTGGCGCCAGTTCCTCGACGACCTTGATGCCCGCGGTCTGAAGCGGCCCGAATTCGTCATCGTCGATGGCGCTCCCGGGCTTGAAGCCGCTCTGGTCGCGCTCTGGGGCGAGGCTCTGCCGATCCGGCGCTGCACGGTCCACAAGCACCGAAACCTGCTGGCGCACGCGCCCAGGCACCTGCACGACGAGCTGACCGAGGACTACCGCGACATGATCTGCGCCGACACCGCCGCCGGGATCGAGACCCGCCGCAAGGCATTCCTGCGCAAGTGGCAGCTCAAGTGCAAGGCCGTTGCCGACAGCCTTGAAGAAGCAGGGGACCGGCTCTTCAGCTTCACCCGCCTCGATCCCTCGCAATGGAAGTCGGCCCGGACCACCAACGCCATCGAACGGCTGAACGAGGAGTTCCGCCGCCGGATCAAGACCCAGACCGTGCTGCCCTGCGCCGAGACCGTGCCGATGCTGCTCTGGGCGCTGCTGGCATCCGGTCAGATCCAGATGCGCAAGGTCGACGGCTGGGAGACGCTTTCCCAGCCCCTCGACCCGATACCTCTTGACGCAGCCGCCTGAGAAACCGAACCTTCACATGCCCGGACCACACCGCCAGGGAATTTCCACAGCATTCGCGACACGACCTCTTGCCCACGTTCTCAAGACTGATGGCGGCCATTCACTTCTCCGTCTCGGTCAGGCCCTTGACGAAGAGCCGCTGCATGAAGATGACGACCAGCACCGGGGGCAGCATCGCCAGCACCACGGCGG
Source organism: Paracoccaceae bacterium Fryx2 (assembly GCA_032334235.1). NCBI lineage: Bacteria > Pseudomonadati > Pseudomonadota > Alphaproteobacteria > Rhodobacterales > Paracoccaceae > Paracoccaceae bacterium Fryx2. Next base: position 1,118,509 of record JAVSGI010000003.1, on the reverse strand, counting down.
TCATCACGAAATTCCATTGCGGCACCGCGTCGGCCACTTCGGCCATGCGCTTGATGCCCGCAACCACTGTATAGAACCGCGCATCGGTGGTGATCAGCAGCGGCCAGAGATACTGGTTCCAGCCGTAGATGAACAGGATCACGAACAGCGCCGCGATGTTGGTGCGGCTGAGCGGGATCAGGATGTGGCGGAAGAACTTCATCGGCCCGGCGCCGTCGATCCGCGCGGCCTCCATCAGCTCGTCAGGGATGGTCAGGAACACCTGGCGGAACAGGAAGGTCGCGGTGGCCGAGGCGATCAGCGGGATTGAACCGCCCCGGGTTTACCGGAGGGCAAAACTCTCGGAGAATTGCCCGTTATGGAACAGACCTCAAAGAAGAAGACCTCGAAGCCGTATTCACCTGAGTTCCGCGAGCGTGCGGTGCGGCTGGCGATGGAACACCGCGATGATTATCAGAGCGAGGCTGCGGCGCTGACGGCGATTGCAGGTAAATTGGGCTGTTCGACGGACAGCCTTCGCGTCTGGATGCGACAGGTCCAGCGCGATGGTGGCGAACGGCCGGGACCTACCAGCGCTGAGATCGCGCGGATCAAAGAGCTTGAGCGCGAGAACCGGGAACTGCGGCAAGCGAACGAGATTCTGCGCAAAGCTTCAGCGTATTTTGCCCAGGCGGAGCTCGACCGCCCGTTTCGCAAATGACTGCTTTCATTGAGGAAAGCCGAGAGGCATTCGGGGTCGAGCCGATCTGCAGGGCACTGCAGTTTGCCCCTTCCACCTTTTATGACCGGCGGGCGATCATGCGTGATCCTGACCGGGCCTCGGCCCGGGCCAAATCGGATGCCGCCCTGAGCCTCAAGATCGACGCGGCCTGGGATGCCAACCGCAAGCTCTATGGCGCGCGGAAGATCTGGCATGTTTTGCGACGGCAGGGTGAAGACGCCGCCCGCTGCACCGTGGAACGATTGATGCGCCATCTGGGCATCAGGGGCGTGGTCCGTGGCAAGAAGGTCATCACGACCAATCCTGACACGTCTCTGCCTTGCCCGGACGACAAGGTGAACCGGCTGTTCATGGCGGATCGGCCGAACAAGCTGTGGGTTTCAGATTTCACCTATGTGCCCACATGGTCCGGCACCGTCTACGTGGCCTTCGTCATCGACGTCTTTGCACGTCGTATTGTCGGTTGGCGCGTCTCGACATCGATGAAGACCCAGTTTGTGCTCGACGCGCTGGAGCAAGCGATCTGGCAAAGAAAGACGCCGGATAACAAGAGCTTGGTCCACCATTCGGACCGCGGATCACAATACCTGTCGATCAAATACACCGAACGCCTGGCCAAGGCCGAGATCGACCTTTCCGTTGGAACAGTTGGCGATGCCTATGACAACGCCTTGGCTGAATGCGTCATCGGCCTGTTCAAGACAGAGGTCATCAACCAGATCGGCCCCTGGAAATCAATGCGCGAGGTCGAATGGGAAACGCTGAAATGGATCGATTGGTATAACAACCGCCGCCTGCTTGGCCCAATCGGATACATCCCACCCGCAGAAGCAGAGGAGGCGTTCTATGCAAACCTGAACTCACTCGATATGGTCGCGTAGTCATTGAACAAACCACCCTCCGGTAAACCCGGGGCGGTTCAGGATCGAAAGGCCCGCATAGCTGTTGAGCATCCCCAGATCGGCCACCACCTTGAAGGTCGGAATGATCCGCACCTCGACCGGCAGCATGAGCGTGACGAAGATCACCCAGAAGGCCAGCATCCGGAACGGAAAGCGGAAGTAGACGATGGCGAAGGCCGAGAGGATCGAGATCGCGATCTTGCCCGCCGCGATGGTCAGCGCCATCACCAGGCTGTTCCACATCATGCCCGCCAGCGGCGGCGCACCCGACGAGGAAATGCCGGTGCCAAGCATCATGGCATAGTTGTTGGCCAACTCGCGCCCCGGCAGCAGCGGGATCACCCCCGACCCGAAGGCGTTCGAGGCATGGGTCGAGGCGATCAGCGCCAGATAGACCGGAAAGGCCACCACCAGCACGCCGCAGATCAGCACGGCATGGGCGAGCAGGTTCAGGAAGGGGCGATGCTCGACCATCAGTACTGCACCCGGCGTTCGATGAAGCGGAACTGGATCACGGTCAGCACGATGACGATGGCCATCAGGATCACCGACTGCGCGGCCGATGAGCCGAGGTTCAGGCCGAGAAACCCGTCCTTGTAGACCTTGTAGACCAGGATGTTGGTGGCCTGCGCCGGGCCGCCTTCGGTGGTGGCGTCGATCACGCCGAAGGTGTCGAACATCGTGTAGACCACGTTGACCACCAGCAGGAAGAAGGTGGTCGGAGCCAGCAATGGAAAGGTAATGCTCCAGAACCGCCGGGCCGGGCCCGCGCCGTCGATCGCCGCCGCCTCGCGCAGGCTTTGCGGGATGGATTGCAGGCCGGCCACGAAGAACAGAAAGTTGTAGCTGATCTGCTTCCAGCTTGCGGCGACGATCACCAGCACCATGGCATCGCCCGATTGCAGCGCGTGGTTCCAGTCATAGCCCACGAAATCCAGCGCCCATGGCAGGATGCCGATCGTCGGGTTGAACAGGAACCACCACAGGATGCCCGCGATCGCCGGGGCCACCGCATAGGGCCAGACCAGCAGCGTGGTGTAGGCATTGGCCGATTTCAGCATCCGGTCCACCGCCAGCGCCAGCAGCAGCGCGGTGCCCATCGACAGCGCCGCCACCGAAACGGAAAACACCGCCGTGACATGCAGGGCGTTCACATAGTCGCCATCGCGGAACAGCGCGGCGTAATTCTCGATCCCGACAAAGCTGGTCTTCAGCCCGAAAGCACCCTCGCGCAGGAAGCTTTGCCACATCGCCTGACCGGCAGGCCACAGAAAGAATACCGCCGTGATCAGCAGCTGGGGGGCAAGCAGCAGCCAGGGCAGCAGTTGATCGCCGAAAACGGTGCGTTTCATGTCGGGGTCTTCACGTTCGGGGTGGGGAAATGCAAAGGAAAGCCCGCGCGGGACACGCGGGCTTTCCGGCCTTCGCGGAAGGGCTTACTTGTTGGCCGTTTCGAATTCGCGGATCAGCACGTTGCCGCGCTGCACCACGGCGTCGAGCGCGGTCCCGGCGTCCTTGCCACCCGACAGCAGCGCCTGGAACTCCTCGTCGATGATGTCGCGGATCTGGACGTAGGAGCCGAAGCGCAGGCCCTTCGAATTCGGCGTCGGCGCATTCAGCGTGATCTGCTTGATGGACACGTCGGTACCGGGGTTGGCGTCATAGAAGCCCTGCGATTTCGACAGATCCCAGGCCGCCTGGGTGATCGGCAGATAGCCCGAGAACTGGTGCCAGTCGGCCTGCACTTCCGGCGAGGAGAGGTAGGAGAAGAAGTCGGCCGCGCCCTTGTAGGTCGCCTCGTCCTTGCCCTGCAGCACCCAGAGGGTTGCCCCGCCGATGATCGAGTTCTGCGGCGCGCCCTCGATCTCGTCGTAATAGGGCAGCATGCCGTAGCCGACCTCGAAATCCTTCGCATTGGCAACCACGCCCGCGCGGCTGGCCGAGGAGTTCATGTAGATCGCGCATTCCTGCGCGTAGAACTTCGGCGGGGCATCGGAGCCGCCGCCGGGCCCGCCATACTGGAACACGCCCGCGTCCTGCCATTTCTTCAGGTTTTCCCAGTGATTGACCTGCGCCGGGCCGTTGAATGTCAGTTCCGTGCCCAGCCCGCCGAAGCCGTTTTCCAGCGTGCCGATCGGCTGGTTGTGCCAGGCCGACAGGTTTTCAAGCTGCACCCAGCTGATCCAGCCGGTGGTGAAACCGCACTTCGCCGCGCCCGACTCCATGATCCTGGCGGAGAACGCCTCGACCTCGGCCCAGGTTTTCGGCGGGGTCTCGCGGTCCAGGCCGGCCTTCTCGAACACGTCCTTGTTGTAATACAGGATCGGGGTCGAAGAGTTGAAGGGCATCGACAGCAGGTTGCCCTCGGTGTCGGTGTAATAGCCCACGACGGCGGGCAGGAAGGCCGCAGGATCGAAAGCCTCGCCCATGTCGGCCATCAGCTGGTACACCGGATAGATCGCGCCCTTGGCGGCCATCATCGTGCCGGTGCCCACTTCGAAGACCTGCACGATGGCCGGCTGTTCCCTGGCGCGGAAGGCCGCAATCGCAGCGGTCACCGTTTCGGCATAGGTGCCCTTGAACGAGGCCACGACCTTGTAGTCGGACTGGCCGGCGTTGTACGCGGCAACCATCTCGTCAAGCTTGGCGCCAAGTTCGCCACCCATGGCATGCCACCACTGGACTTCGGTCTGGGCCTGGGCTGCGGTGAGCGACGTGGCAAGGGCCAGCATTGATAGCGAAAGCGTTCGGAACATGGTTTTCCCCGGTTGATCAAGTACAGGGGTGCGCTAACAAGCCGGGATGACGATAGCGTATCTGCCGGCCTTCAGTTTTGTGACAGGGCTGCTGCCGGCTTGCTGGACAATTTCGGGCAGACTAGAGATGATTGTTCCCACGGTTTGATGGTGTGATCCTTTCGAAGGAATGGAAGGAAGCACCATGGGACAGGTTCGTCACGGGAGCGCCACGACCACGTACGCCGTCAGAGCAGCAGTACAGCGATCGCAAGCTCCGCTCGCGCAGTTGAGCAAGGAACTGGGCATCAACCCCAGGACGGTGGCGAAGTGGCGGAAGCGGGCGACGGTCGAGGATATGAAGACCGGGTCGGCGGAACCGCGTGAGGAAGCCGCAATCGTCGCCTTCCGGCGTCACACGCTCCTGCCATCGACACGCTGATAGACAACCTCGGTCGCCACCCGGCCCGCAGGATGACAGCCGCCAGCCTCGCAGTCGCGCTGTCGCGCAGGATCAATGGCGGTTGCGCCCGGCCCCTGCGTAAGCGAGGATCGTGCCAACCGGATCGGAGACCCCATGGACCGCAACAGCCTTGAACTGAGATCGACCGTCACGGCGGATGGCACGCTGCGGCTGCATCTGGAGCCCGTCACCCTGGCCGAGCCCGGCCCGGCGCAGCTGCTGGTGCGGGTCGAGGCGGCCCCTATCAACCCGTCGGATCTGGGCTTGATGTTCGGGCCGGCCGACATGGCGACGCTGGCGATGGACGGCCAGGCGCTGACCGCGCGCATCCCGGAGCGTGCCATGCCCGCGATGCGGGCGCGGCTCGGCCAGTCCCTTGCCGCGGGCAACGAGGGGGCCGGCACCGTTATCGCGGCGGGGTCCGATCAGCAGCATCTCGTCGGCAGGCGGGTGGCGATGCTTGGCGGCGCCATGTATGCCCGCCTGCGCCTGATCGCGGCAAGGGATTGCCTGGTGCTGCCCGAAGGCGCATCGGCCGAAGCGGGTGCCGCGCTGTTCGTCAACCCGCTGACCGCGCTCGGCTTTACCGAAACCATGCGGGCCGAGGGGCATACGGCAATCGTCCATGCCCCCGCCGCCTCGAACCTCGGGCAGATGCTGGTGCGGATCTGCAAGGCCGACGGCATCGGCCTGGTGAACATCGTCCGCAGCCCCGGGCAGGTCGCGCTGCTGCGGGGTCTGGGGGCAGAGCATGTCATCGACAGCAGCGCCGAGAGCTTCCGCGCAGACCTGACCGAGGCGATTGCCGCGACCGGGGCCACGATTTCGTTCGACGCCATCGGAGGCGGCGAGATGACCAGCATCATACTGAACGCAATGGAGGCGGTCGCGGCGCGCGGCATGACCGGCTATGACCGCTATGGCTCGGCGGTGCGCAAGCAGGGCTACATCTACGGCGCGCTGGATACCGGCCCCACGACCCTGCACCGCGGCTTCGGCTTCAGCTGGAGCATCGGGGGCTGGCTGCTGTTCCAGGCCCTGCAACGCCTCGACCCGGCCACGGTTGCCGCGATGCGCCAGCGGGTGGTGGACGAGATGGCGACGACCTTCGCCAGCCACTACACCGCCCGGATCACGCTCGAAGAGGCGCTGCAGCCGGAAACCGTGGCCGCCTATGTCCGCAAGTCTACCGGAGCGAAATACCTGCTGACGCCGTGAGGGCCGTGCGTCCGGTCGGGATTACAAAGCCCGCCGGACAATCGGCGGTCAGCAGCCCCGGCGCGCCGCGCCTTCAAGGATCAACGTGACATCGAGCCCACAGGCGCGGTCCGACATCCGGTCCGAACAGGCCACCGGCACCACCTCGATATCACGGGTTTGCGGCGGGATAGTCCCGATGATCGCCGCACTGGCGTCGGGCGCCAGACGGATGTCCGGAACGTCCCTGGCGGCAACACCGGTGACATCGAACAGTGTGGGCAGGATGTATTCGGGGGTCGCACTGGCTGGCGAGGCCGCGCCAAACAGGAGGACGAGCAGCGGGCCCCTTGCAGAATGGCGCAGGAAGCACTTCACGTTGTCCGATCCCGGGAAAGCCACGGCTGCCTGTGACGCCTTCCGGAGGCCAGTACGCCGTGTCGTTTCCATGGCTTCACCACAGTGCAGCGTTACAGCGTGTTGCCACTGTTCCGATCCAGGCTTCCCGAGTTTAGAGGAGTGTGATTCCGCGATTCTGCTGCGGGCCCAAGGCAACGACCTGATCTTCTTGCCGCCATACTCGCCGGAATTGAAGCCCATCGAAAGGGTGTTCTCAAAGCTCAAGACCCTGATCCGAAAAGCCGCCGCCAGAACCTGCCAGGCCCTCTGGCAACAGGTCGGCGCAGTCCGCGACGAGTCAGCCGCAGGAATGCCGGAACTACTTTGTATCCGCAGGATATGGTGCCAATTGGAGGCGACACGCCCTGGCGCGCGACCATAAAGCCATCCAGAAGCCGCGCAGGGCAAAACAGCTTGTCCTGGCGGCATTCCCGGACACTCTCCCCCGCGCCCGCCCCGGTTTCTTTCGGCGGCCCGTTGCGCCCCGCGGGATACCACGTCCTTGTATGCCAGTTCGGGCTGCACGACTTCCCGGGTGTCGCGCCGGATCCGGGGGCGGTGCGTCTCGTCGCTGTCCGCCTTGCGCCAGCTCAGGATGGCGGCAATCTCGCCGCTGCTGAAGGTCGCGCCGTCGGGCGCCCGGCGGGCACGCGATCATCGGAATCGCCCCCCGGATTTCGGGGCGGTGTTGATGATCGACCTTCATCGCGCGAGGCATCTTCGCCAACGGCCGTGGCGTTTGCGATTTCGGGAAGTCGACGAGCAGGCCTCCGATGGCCAGGCCCTTGACCAGATCGCCGCCAAGGTGCGGGATACGCCTCTTGGCCACATGAAGTACGCAACACGGCAATTCGTCCGGAGTCAGGCTTCGATCAGACGGTCCGGCGCAAGGAGCGCAGGGTGAACCAGGACAGAATGGCGATGCCCAGCACGCAGAGGGCAATCACCGTCCCGTTGACCGGCTGCAGGTTGGAGACGATCACCCCGACCAGCGCCCAGATGACGGCGACGCCATAGGCGGGCGTGTCGCGGCGCAGGAGGCTGACGGCGAGGGCCACGGCGAGCGCCAGCGCGAGGGCCAGCAGCGCAGCCGTCTGGCTGGACATCAGGCCATGCCCCGCGACCACCAGCCCGAGCGAAACGCAGGAGGCAGCGGTAAGCCATCCGGCGTAAAGCGCGACCGGTGCGCGTTGCCAGCCATGGTCCCCGCGACCCGCCCGCATCAGGGCGATCAGCGCGCCGAGCAGCATCGCCCAGATCATCACCGTCGCCGCAATCGGCGAGACGTTGGCCACCGGGATCCAGAAGGCGCCGACCGCAAGGCTGGCGATCAGCGGCGGGCGCATCCTTTGCCAGTCCGCATCGTCCGCCCGTTTCCAGAGGCCGTAGCCCGCGCCGAGGATCAGCCAGAGATAGATCACGCCCCAGATCGAGAAGGCGTAGCCGGCCGGTTGCACCGCCGGGTCGACCTGCGGGACCGGGAACTGCCCGGACGTGAAGCCGTTGAAGCCGCTGGTGGTCAGGGGGGAAAGGGCGAAGGCGATCGTGGCGAGCAGGGTCAACAGTGCCAGATGGCGGGTCATAGGGGCGGTCTCCTGATCGTGGCTGCTGGGCACAGGCTACCCGGACCGGCCGGGAATGACCATGGCACCCGGTCAGCCTGGGCTTGTCGACCAAGAGACGAAAAGCCCGGCAAGCCCGCTCTCACGTTCCCGGCACCCGGCACAGCTGTCGAAAGGCGGGCTGCCCCCCGACGGAACCCTCCAGATTTGGCTTGACGAAACGCTGCAGGGCCTTCAAGCAATGCTGGGTCGGGCGTCTTTCAAGGGGTGGCCGTCGCAGGGGGTGCCCGGAAAGCTGCGCATTCCGGCCACGAAGCCTGCGTCCAGCGTGGTGGCCGCTGGACCAACGCGGGCCTTGAAAGCCGCGTCATGGTTCCTGCGTTTCGACACGTCTGTTCTCCTCGTGCTTGGAGATCAGCAGACTTCAGAACGTAGCTTCCGTCACTGTCCGAATTTCGGGGGGGAACTCAGCCGCGCAGGTTCAGGATCGGAGAGCGCCCGTCGTCATAGGAACCCAGCTTATGGCGTATGGCCGAAAGATGCCCGACGGCGTGCGCTTCACCGAACAGGGCGGCCTGAAGCGTCAGGCAGAGCTGTTCACCAGCTTCGCGTCGGCAATGGCTGCGTGTTTCGCTTGATGGTGGGCATCGATTTCACGGGATCATGGGCAGTCATTTCGCGTGAAGCTGGGCACTGATTTCGCGGGATCGCGGGCAGGTCTGGTCGGCAAATTGAGGATAGTTGCGCCTTCAGGAATGAAGGGGTGGCTTGATGCCGACAGGACGATTGAACATGCGCCGGATACGAGATGTTTTGCGATTGAAGCTTGGGCAAGGCCTGAGCGAGCGGTCCATTGCCGCTTCCCTCGGTCTGAGCAAGGGGAGCGTCGGAAGCTACACCCAACGGGCGCGTCATGCCGGGCTCACGTGGCCCTTGCCGGAGGGGATCGATGACGACAGCCTTGAACTTCTTTTGTTTCCAGCCCCGCCCACGGTGCCGGACGCGGAGCGGCTTGTGCCCGACTGGGCGGAGATTGACCGCGAGTTGCGCCGCCCTGGGGTGACGCGGATGCTGCTCTGGGAAGAATACCGTGCCGCGCACCCCGGGGGTTTTGCCTATACTTGGTTTTGCACGCATTACGAGGCTTGGAAGGGTCGGGTGCGCCCGACGATGCGCCAGACACATGTGGGCGGCGAGAAGGTGTTCGTTGACTTTGCCGGCGACACCATCGACGTGATCGACCCCACGACCGGCGAAGCGCGGGCCATGAAGCTGTTCGTGGCGGCAATGGGGGCATCGAATCACACCTATGCCGAGGCGGTGGCATCGGAGGGGTTGGAAGATTGGATCCTCGCGCATATCCGGATGTTCGCCTTTCTGGGCGGCGTGCCAAAGGCGGTGGTTCCGGACAATCTGAAGTCCGCCGTGATCAAGGCAGACCGGTTTGATCCGGGGCTGAACCGGACCTATGCCGAGATGGCGGCGCATTATGGCACCGCCGTTCTGCCCGCCCGGCCGCGCAAACCCCGGGACAAGGCGAAGGTGGAAGTGGCTGTCCAAGTGGCACAACGCTGGATTCTGGCGCGGCTGCGGAACCACCGGTTCTTCTCATTGGCCGAGTTGAACGTGGCGATCCGGCGGCTGCTGGACGAGTTGAACATGCGCGTGATGCGCGGCTATGGCGCCAGCCGCGCCGATCTGTTTGCCACTTTGGATCGGCCCAATCTTCAGCCCCTACCGCCCGAACCTTATGTCTTCGCCCGCTGGAAGCGCGCCCGCGTGGCACCCGACTATCACGTTGAGGTCGACAGCTCATGGTATTCCGTGCCCTTCGCGCTGATCAAACAAGAGGTCGATGTTCGCACAAGCGGCCAGACGGTCGAGATATTCCATCGTGGTCAGAGGGTTGCGAGCCACGTGCGCACCCCGGGGCGGCGCAGCCATGTCACCGTGGCCGACCATATGCCATCGGCCCATCGTCGCTTTGCCGAATGGACCCCGGCCAGAATGCTGGCGCAGGCAACCAAGACCGGCCCCGCCGTCGCCGCCTTTTGCGAGATGGTGATGGCTGACCGCCCCCATCCTGAACAGGGGTTCCGCACCTGCCTGGGTGTGCTGGCCTTGGTCAAAACCTATGGGCCGGAGCGCGTTGATGCGGCCTGCCAGCGGGGTGTGACCATCCGGGCCCGCACCGTCACCTCCATTCGTTCGATCCTCAAGACCGGCCTCGATCGCGCCTTCCTGGAAGGCTCCGAAGAGGTCGCCCCCCTCCAGCACGCCAACATTCGTGGCGGCAGCTATTACCATTGAGAAAGGACTAAAATGCTGACCCATCCCACCCACGACCGACTGTTGGCGCTCGGCCTGACCGGCATTGCATCGGCGCTCGAAGAACAACGCAGGTCAACCGCCTTCGACGCCCTCTCGTTCGAAGAGCGTCTCGGCCTGCTGGTCGACCGCGAGGCTGCAGAGCGCGACACCAAGAAACTGGCCTCCCGGCTCAAGTTTGCGGCTCTGCGCCAAGATGCCAGCGTCGAGGATCTGGACCTGCGCAGCCCACGTGGTCTTGACCGCAGTGTCATGGCGCATCTTGCCGATGGCGGCTGGATCGCCCGGCACGAGAACCTGCTGATAACCGGGCCGACCGGTTTGGGCAAAAGCTGGATCGCCTGCGCCCTTGGCCACAAGGCGTGCCGGGATGGGCGGCCCGTCCTCTATCAACGTGCGCCGCGCATGTTCGAGGCCCTTGCTCTGGCCCGTGGCGATGGCCGCCATGAACGCATCCTCAAAACCATCGCCCGCATGGATGTGCTGATCATTGACGATTGGGGCCTCGCCGTCCTCACCGCCCCGGAGCGCCGTGACCTGCTGGAAATCCTCGAAGACCGCCACGGCCGCGCTTCCACCATCGTCACAAGCCAACTCCCCGTTGACCAGTGGCACGAAGCCATCGGCGACCCAACGCTCGCAGATGCCATCCTCGACCGCCTCGTTCACAACGCACACCGCCTCACCCTCTCAGGTGAAAGCCTGCGCAGGCGCTCCGCCGTCACAAAAAAGCTTGACCAAATCGTTCAAGCCTGACTCCATGAAAGCGTCGGCCAGCCTGCCCACGATCCCGTGAAATGACTGCCCAGAATGGCGCGAAACGCGTGCCCACGATCGCGCGAAATCAGCGCCCATTCTCCGCGAAATCCGCAGCAATGGCGATCGGCATCTTCTGCGTCTATGCCGTGCTGGTGCTCTTGTTCCACGACTTCCTGCAGCCCTTCACCATCCTGATGGCGCTGCCTCTGGCGCTTGGCGGGGCGCTATTCCCGCTGGTCATCACCGGCACCAGTTTCTCGATGCCGTCGGTGATCGGGCTGCTGCTGCTGATGGGAATCGTCACCAAGAACTCGATCCTGCTGGTGGATTATGTGATCGAGGCGCGGGTGCGCGGCATGGCCCGGTTCGAGGCCCTGGTCGATGCCTGCCACAAACGCACGGCCCATCGTGATGACGACCGTCGCGATGTCGGCCGGAAAGCCCTGACCAGCCGTCCGAGGGCCAAGCGGGCTCGGCAGTGCCTGATGGGCCGACCGCCATTGATCCTGTCTGCAGCAGGATCGTCAGCCTGAAGCCCGATACGCGAGCCGAAAATCCGGAGCGGAGACCCGGAGCCGACCGTTCGGCGCGATCATCGTGCCGCCGCTGTCGCCGTTCGGGCCGGGGTCCACCCGGCGCTCAGGCGTTCCGCTCCAGCCCAATCGCAGCGGGTTTCTGTTTTTCGGCCAGGCGAAGCTTCGACTTTCGCTGGGGGTTCATGCGCGGAAACTCATCAACGGGCTTCGGAGCGATGTCCTGAAACGCCGCCGCCAGGGCATCAGGCAGATTGGTGACGACAAAATCCGAACCCAGCCCTTCGGCCTCGGCAATCTTGTCTTTCGACGCCAGCCCCAGTCCCGATCGCAACGTGATGTCCGCGTCCACCAAAGCCTGCGGCATTTGCCAGATCATCACCCCGACGCGCAGATGCGGAACCGCGCGTTTGATCCGGCGCACGTGCAACAGTGACCCCCGCGACGGCGACTGATCAAGAAAGTTCAGGATGATGCAGCTTGCATCCGTCGCAGAAATGGCGCCGAAGCGCGATGCCGTCAGGTCCATATAGGACAATTCCGACGCTTCCGCTCCCTCGGCGGCGATCGACTGCGCCAGCATGGCCGCAGCGACATCATCAAGCTTGCTGCGCCCGCCGATGGACAGCACCTTGAATCCGACGCCCTCAAGCCCGGTGTTCTGCAAGGCGGGAACCCTGGCGGACCCACCGTCGGCGGCTGCTTCGGACCCCGTCTCGGTCGCGTCCAGGTCTGCAGTGGCCGCGTCTGCGGCCGCTGCAGCCGTGCCCTTGGCCGCTTCGTTCAGTTCTTCGGTCACGAACACGGCCAGTTCCGACACCAGTTGCCTTGCCGACAAAGCCAGCCGATCTTCCTGCACGCTCGTCAGCAGCCCGCGTTCGAAATCGATCTGGCCCAGCAACAGGGCCGGTATCCCGACATCCCGATAGTATTCGGCGAGGTAGAGTTCTTCGAGAGCCTCTTCCGCACGAAAGGTCGCCTCGATCGGATCGCCCGCCAGCAGCCGTTGATACAGGCGCGAATGCGGCGCGAGCACCGGCTCATCCCCGAACAGGATATCGAACACCTCGAACTGTGGCACATGGCGACCCAGCACGACCAGGCAGACGGTGAGTGGCGTCGACAGCACGAGGCCAAGCGGACCCCAGATGTAGGTCCAGAAGATCGCACAGACGATGATGGCCAGCGGCGACACGCCCGTCCGCGACCCGTAAAGCCACGGCTCGATGATGTTGGAGGTGATCAGTTCCACGACCAGAAACAACGCGATGGTCCAGAGCACCGCCGACCACCCGGGGGATGCCGCGAAGGCAAGAAACAACGGAAACGTCGCCGCCAGAAAAGACCCGATGAACGGGACAAACCGCAGCACAAGCGTCAACAGCCCCCAAAGCAGCGCATTCGGCACCCCGATCATCCAGAGCCCCAGCCCGATCGGTATCGCGTAGATCGTATTCACCAGAAGCTGGACCAGCAGATACGTCCCGACCCGCCCCCCTGCCTCTTCCAGCACCTGCGTGGTGCGATGCAGATCGCGGGCGCCCAGAAGGCGGATGAAGCGGTCCCGGATCTCCTCACGTTCCAGCAGCATGAAGATCACGACGACGATCACCAGACCCGCCGTGGCGACCGGCCGGATCAGCGGGACGACCAGCGAACTCAGAACATCCACGACGCTTTGTCGCTCGATCACCTCGACGGCCAAGGGAGAGTTGTCGACTGCCGGGCTGGCGAGCGGATTCACATCGGGCACCGCGTTCGAAATCTCGGCGTTGATGGCCTCGAACATCGCGCTGAGCCGCGCCACCAGCCCGGTGCCATCGCCCGAGTCCTTCAGCGCATTCAGCTTCTGGACGATGTTTGCCTGAAAAGAGGGAAGGTCCTGCACCAGAACGCCGATCTGCAGCGCGCTCAGAAGCATGAAGAGACCGATGGCGAAGAAGGCCATCAGAACCGCGGCAAGAACCGACGCGATATGGGGAAGCCCGCGATTGCGCAGAAAGCTGACCACGGGCGACAGCGCGAAGGCAAGAAGAACGGCCATCGAAAGCGGCAGGAAAACTTCCTGCCCCAGATGAAGAATCGTCGCGACGGCCACGATGACGATAAGGGTCGTCAACGTGATGCCGCGCGTCTGGACTTCGGGCTCGCCGCCAAGGACGGCCCGGGATGGGTTTTCAGACTTCAGCGGTGTCGAAAGCGGTTTTGCCAAGGCGATTTTCCGATGCGTTGAGCGGCCCACACGGACGCCAGGACAGTGACTGGCCGCACGCGACATGCGACGCCGACTGAATGGGGGATAAAGCGACGGGCCTTGAATTGGTTCCCTGGCGATGGGCCGCATCTCTCCAACATTTCCCGGTTCCACCATGGGACGCCCTGATGGAACCTGGTTGTTCCGGAAGGGTTGGACTGACGGGCTTTGCGGGCCATGGACGGCTCCTTGCTGGCGGCGTCCTGCTGCTGCGCGGAAAATCCGCTTGTCGCGGCAGTCAGATGTCCGAAACCGCCGCTCTTCCGGTGGCGCGGGCTTCGGTGCGTCATGCCAGGCGCGGGTGGCGACCGGAGCCAGACGCCGAACCTGCCCGGGCGCTGCGCCAGCCAACGTCCGCATCGTTCGCGACCGGATCATGCGAAGCTGCGCAGTCGGCCCTGTTGCCCATTCGTCCGACGACACTACTTTGCAACTACCCTTTTGAGTTGCCCGATGGCCCGAAAAGTCTCCTTTTGGATGATTGACGGATGCGGCTGCAAGGGTGTTGTCTGGGTTGAGTAGTTGGTGTCTTCGCATGGGGATATTTCAAGGTTTCCTGGCTGAAGATCTTGATGTTACCAGGGGGATTTTCGGTGGAATGGCTTGTAATCAAAGGGACAAATGGCCCTGATCTGCTGTTTGGCACACTTGGGTCCGATTTGATCCTTGGTCTGGGGGGCGATGACGTGGTGCAGGGCGATGCGCCGGTTGACACGTCCAGCCCCGAGTTGAGCTCGCTCGTCGGCGCAACCGACAATATCCTTGGCGGCAGCGGCAACGATGCGCTGTATGGCGAAGGGTACATCACAACGGATGGCACGTCGGCGCCCACCATGACAGGTGCCAGCGACAGGCTGAACGGAAATGCCGGCGACGACACGATCTGGGGTGACGGTCGGATCGAAGGGCGAAACTACACCACGATTTTCGAGGCGAACCTCTTTGGCGGCGACGACGTCATCGATGGTGGCTCCGGGAATGATATCATCTTCGGCGACGGCGAAGTGTCGATGGAGCGCGGTATTGCCAACCTTTTCGGCGGCGATGACACGATTGGTGGCGGGTCGGGCGATGACACGATTTATGGCGACGGCAGAGCCGGTTCCGCATTTGCGACAGGCTATCTGACAGGCGGAAGCGACATCCTGCGGGGCGGCGTCGGCAATGACGTGCTGTATGGTGACGGCAGCGGGGTTTTCGGGCGGGGGGAAAGCACAGTCGTCGGCGGGCAGGACACGCTCTACGGTGACCAGGGTGATGATACCCTCTACGGTGACGGCACCGGGTCGACTCTGGACGGGGGCGATGATCGGCTGTTTGGCGGAGCGGGCAACGACCTTGCCAAGGGTGACGGTGACGCTTTCGCGCTGCTGAACGGTGGCGACGACGAGATATGGACGGCGGCCGGCAACGATACCGTGTATGGTGACGGGACTGCGACTGTCCTCTATGGCGGGCCCGCGACTTTGAACGGCGGCGACGATACGGTGAACGTCGGCAAGGGAAACGACCTTGTGTTCGGCGACGGCCATGCGCAAGGCGCAGGGACTCCGGCAACGCTGACCGGCGGTCAGGATCTCCTGCTTGGCGGTGCCGGCAATGATACCGTCTATGGCGACGGCACTGTGAACGGCTATGTCGCAACCCTCATTGGCGGCGATGACACCGTTCTTGGCGGATCGGGAGATGACGTTCTGTATGGTGATGGTGTTGCGGTCGGCAGCAATACCGCGACCATCCTTGGCGGCAACGATATTCTTGTGGGCGGGGCGGGGCGCGATGTGCTTTGGGGCGATGGCGAGGCGCTGGCGTCGGGCGATGAGACCGGACCCGTCCTGCTGAGCGTCACGGGTGGAGCAGACACCTTTGTGTTCGGCCTGCGCGACGGGCTCGACACGGTGATGGATTTCCGCAGCGCCGATGGTGACATCGTGGATCTTTCGTCCACCTATCTGGCGTGGGCTGACCTCGACAGCGACGGATCTGGCTGGCTGGACGATGATGATGAGTGCGTGATCCTGGATGGAATGAACACAATCCTCGATCTGGGGCGTGCGGCGCTTGACGGTATCGTCGGCATCAACACCGTGACCTTCATTGGGGTGACCAGCCTCGTCGAAACCGACTTTCTTTTTGCGTGAAGCGGGGGCACCGACTTTTATGACCTTCCCCCCGAATATCGGGCAGGGGACGGAAGCTGCGATGTGACGTTTGCGGAGCCCCAGTAACGGCAGATCAATTCAATCGCAGGATCAGGAAGGTGCATTCCAGGCGCGCGTGCAAGCGGGCGCTGCTTGGCGCTGTCGGCCGAGGTTCCAAACGAAGACATGGTTTGTCTTCCTTGTCGCAATCCTCTTGCAATACGCACATCGTGCAGCCGCGCCACCAGCCGACGCCAGCGCCCGCAGAAAACCGTCATTGCTTCTGCCGCTCATCAACAGCATGAGGCGTGCTCAATTCCGACCAGGTCCAAAGAAATGCCGCTTCAGGGCAGGAGTTCCGTCGAAGGGCTGACGGATAATCTCGCCTCCTCTCTGGGTCGATAACTTGCGCTGCACTTTCCCGTCTGCGGCGGGAAGAAGGCGACCGCCAATCCCTTGATGTTTGCCATCGTCAGGGGTTTCCGATCCATTCCGCAGGTCACGTCCACCAGACGCAATTCGCGAAAGCTTTCGGGAAGCATGGCCGAAGCCCGCTCGGCACCGGGCGCAAGACTGGTGTCGAATGTCAGAGTATCATTGTTCCAGACCATGCCGGAGATGCGCGATCCGTTCCGGCCATCGAGCCAGGTCAGCATCTGCTGCGCGGTGATCAGGGCAACATCGCGCTCGGTGGCGAGGTCGATCAACCGCTGTTCATAGTCATCCGTGAAGTCGTAATGCGAGCCGAAAGCGCCAAAATACTCGTCCGGGCCAAGCGCCCCTTCAAGCATTTGGGCAATGCCGTCCTCATGCGGCACGCCGGACTCGTTCACCAGGTGGCTTGCCGCCTGATAGACATCCATCGGATCGCCGTTCCGCCGGGCAAAGGGCATCGGAAACCCCGACCCCGTCAGGAAGATCTGACGCCCGGCAATCCATTTCGGGGGCCAGGTGTAGTAGTTCAGGTCAAGACGGATGCCCATGCCGAGCCCTTCATTCGGCACATCATCCCAGCCCGTCCAGGACAGGCAATGCATCCTGTGTGTCTGTTGTGCCGGCAGGTCGGGATAGAGAGCCTGGAAATCCGTGATCTGTTCGTGCAGCAGCTTAAAGAGGGATGAACGGGTGATGGGCTTTTCGCAGCCAATATCGACATGTGCGCCGATCTCGAACCCCTTGCTGGCATAGTACGCCGCAAGGTCCGGGGCGAGTTTCGTATTCTCCGACAAATAGGCGGTCGCGCGTCGGCATTCCCATGCCTCCACATCGCAATCCGGCTCGCTCAGCTGATCCAGCGACCTGAACAGGCGCGGTGCGCCGTTGTCGGTGGCGTGGTCGTCTCCGGCCATGATGATCGCCGCCCGCCGCTGGTCCGGAAGATACCACAGACGCGGCAGGGGAACGGGTGCCAGTGACACGATCAGATTCGCCAGAAGACGCTGAAGCTCGTCCGCGGCTGGTATGGCGGCATGGGCCAGGTCAATGAAATCCGGGTAGAACAGGTCGTTAGGTCGCAGCGGTTCGGACCCGTCCCGCTCTTCGTCGATCCACAGCGGGTTGCCCTGCCGCGTCAGGATGACCGACCGGGCAACGTCGAAGGCAAAGCTCGCGACATGACCGTCCCCGAGTATCGTCCAGTTCACGGCATGTTCGCCAACAGGTTTCCCATCCGAGGTGACCAGCCCGGCAAGCCCGTGCGCCGCAACGGTCGCTCCCGGATCGGCCGGTATCAGGTCGATCGGGCCATGGATCTGGAACGGTGCGCGAGACAGGCCGACAGATATCGAGGAACGCGCCTCCGGCAGCAAAAGCGCTGTGTCCAGCGTTCCGGCCATGGTTTGCGGCAAACCGAAGATATCCCTCAGATCCGTTCCGGGACGCATGGTGATCAGCAGCCCCCCGCCCTTCACCCACGACATCAGCGGTGCGTGCAGGGCAGGCGGCAGATCCGCAGTGTCGAGGATCATGACGGCACGAC
The DNA here is from genome assembly GCA_032334235.1 of Paracoccaceae bacterium Fryx2. Classification (NCBI taxonomy): domain Bacteria; kingdom Pseudomonadati; phylum Pseudomonadota; class Alphaproteobacteria; order Rhodobacterales; family Paracoccaceae; species Paracoccaceae bacterium Fryx2. The sequence goes on along the minus strand of JAVSGI010000003.1, from coordinate 1,100,537 downwards.
CGGCAAGGTCGTTTTCGGTCAGGTTGTCGAGCGAGATGTTCGCATGGTCATTCAGCCCCTCGGCCTGCAGGATCGCCGTGAAAAACCGGCTGTCCGGCCGATCCCGCCCCTCTACCACAAGGATCGGTGCATCCGCCGCGCCTTGGGAAACCCGCATCGGCATCGTCTGGAAGGTTGAGCATGACGTTCGCCCGCCGGGCAGGAAACGTGTGATCGCACCTTTGGACGGAACAAGGCAGAGCTCGTACTTGGTCTCCCAGTCAAGCGGCGACACCGCTTCGACCAGCAGTGACCTGTCATCACGACTTTGGCGTGTCACGACCTCGATGCTCTTGCCGTCGGAATCTCGGAGGGCCACGGTGACTCCGACAGGCACCGGTTTCGCGAACCTTATCGAAAAGGTGCCGCCGGGGTGGGCATCCATCTTGCCCGACTCGGGGTAGATCACCGGGTGCGGTTGCCCAGATGCGCGAAAGATCACGAACAGAAGCAGCGCGAAAGCGCCTGAAATGATCAATGTCTTGCTTGTACGTTTCATTGTTCCGACTTCGATGAGGTTCCAATAAGCTGCGGGTCATTTCGGACTCTGGTACGATGCATCTCTGAAATGGAATTGCCGAGCCGGATTGCAATGATCGGCAAGGCATTCCTTCCCTGCCGCTATAACAACTTTGGCCCGCCAAAGGTTCCAAAGCCTTGTCTTGCCACATGCCTTCAACCGCCAGTTTTTCGGAGTGCCTGAACAGTGCGGCTGTTCTGTGCCACCGGCGCCTGTAAAATGTCGGCCTTGCGATTAAGGGGAAGGCAGTCTCCGAACCTGGCGACCAATATGTGAGCAAGCGGCGCCCCGGTGGCGGGCCGTGCGGCACCGGCCATTCCGGGTGCCGGAGCCCGGGCATGTTGCGCCCGGGCGCCGGTCTGGCAGACGTGTTTCGGGCTGATCGTCACCAGCACGCGGAACAGGGCGGGGAACACGTTCAGCCGCTCGGCCCCGGTCTCGCCAACCTGTCGCATCGCGACACAGAAGCAAGCCCCGTTCCGCGTCGCGGGCAAACTGTCCGGCCAACCCGTGCGTCAGGCTTCAGGTTCCAGTCTTGTGGCCCGCCGTGATTGCGATCTGGCGCCGGGGCAGCAGACCGCATGGCACAGACCCTGTTCAAACCGGCCGAACCACCCCTATCCGCCGGGTCGCGCGCAAAGGTCACGAGGCGGCAGTGTGGGGCGACGCAGCGGCCAGTTCGGCCACGATGTCATCGGTCGTCATTGTGCGGCAATAGCGGCCGAAGGCCTTCAGCGCGGCGAGATGCCGGGCCTCGTTATGTGTGGCGCAGGCATCCGAGACGCAAACCGGATAGAAGCCCCGGTCGGCGGCATCGCGCAGGGTATGATCGCAGCACTGGTCGGTCAGAAAACCCGTGACCACAAGCGTATCGATGCCGATGTTGCGCAGCAGATAGTCGATGTTGGTCGAGTTGAAGACGCCCGGCGATGTCTTGGGGATCACGATCTCGTCCCCCGCCGGTGCCACCATGTCCAGCACCTTGGCGTCCCATGACCCCTTGGCGATGAAGACCTTCGACAGCTTGTAGTCGAGGCTGCGGTCGCGTCCGTCGTCGGTCAGGTTTTCCATCACGGTGTAGATCACCTCGCCGCCCGCCGCGCGAAAGGCGGCAAGCAGGCGGTGCAGGTTCGGCAGCACCACCCGGCGCAGGGTTTCGTCGAAATAGGGGTGGCGCGCGGCGACCTCCGGGTTCCAGACGTAATTCTGCGTGTCGATGCGCAAAAGGCAGGTCCGTTTCGGATCAAATGGGCGCTGGCGGGTCAGGGCAAGGTCTTCGGGGCGTTGCATGGGTCACCTTCGCGGGAACGGGTCAATCAAGGCTGTGCGGCGGGGTCCAGGCACCGGCGCGTGCCAGCATCCGCTCGATCCGGCAGGCGGGTGCCAGAAGGCGCGGTTCCGTCTGCGGCGCGCCGATCAGTTGCAGGCCGCGCGCGCGCGGCCAGCATGTCGCCCAGCACCGCGCCCTGCATCGACCCGCCTGCGCACAGCACCAGCACTTCGCCCGGGCACAACGCATCGACGAGGGCAAAGTTGGCGGGCGGGCCGGGGTGGCGGATTTCCGGGCGGCCCGGCAGGAACTCGATCATCCGCACAGGCCCTGCCATGGTCGCCTCGGGTGTCAAGGGAAGAAGCCCGACCGCTACACGTTCGGCCAGCCCGTGATCCTTCAGGATGTCGCAGGCGATGGTGGTCGGGATGTTCCGCAACCGTGCGGCAAGGGCCGGAATGTCGGATGTGTCGGTCATGGTGTGCCTTCGGGAAGGATTGCTGCAGCCGGGGGTGCGGATCAGATCATGATGTCGCCGCCACTGGGGTTGAACGTGGCGCCGAAGTAATAGGCCGCGTCCTCGCAGGCCAGCAGAAGGGCGGTCGGCGCGACTTCGTCCACCGTGCCCTGCCGCCCGACCGGCAACTCTCCGGTCTTCTTAGCCGACCATTCCGGCGGCAGCCGCATGTCGGTCAGCAGCGGGCCGGGGCATATCGCATTGACCACGATGTTGTCGGCTGTGCCCTCGTAGGCCAGCGAGCGCGTCAGGCCCAGCACGCCGGCCTTGGCGGCGGCATAGTGCGCCATGCCCTCGCCGCCCTTGTGCGCCAGTTGCGAGCTGATGTTGATGATGCGACCATAGCGGCGGGCGCGCATGTGGGGCATCACCGCGCGACAGCCGAAGAAGACCGAGGTCAGGTTGATGCGGATCATCTCGTCCCACTGCGATGTCGGCATGGTTTCCAGCAGCGACACGGTGGCGATCCCGGCGTTGTTCACCAGAATGTCGGGCGGGCCGAGAGCGGCCACCGCCTGCGCGATGGCCGCCGACATGCCCGCCTCGTCACCGACATCGACGGCGATGGCCAGGCTCCGCCGCCCCATCCCGGCAATGGCCTCGGCCACCGCTCCGGCACCCGGGCCGTTGCGGTCCAGCACCGCCACGTCGGCGCCTTCGCGGGCGTAGAGCAGCGCGATCCCGTGCCCGAGGCCGGTTGCCGCCCCCGTCACGATGGCCACGCGGCCTGTCAGCTTTCCCATGTGTTCCCCCGGTCTGCTGCTTCAGTAGATCTCGGCATAGCGGCGGCACAGTTCTTCGGGCGACCAGTCGCGGCTGAGCGCGAACTCGGCCTCCTTGTTGGCGATGTAGGCGTTCAGCAGCGTCTCGGGCAGGAACGACTGCACCACCGCATCGGCCTTGAGTGCCCGGTTTCTCGCGCCAGATCTGCCGCCGCGCCGCGCAGCAGGCTGCGGGGGCAGCAGTCCCATGGCGTGCCGTCGGTGTTGCGAACGTCGCACAGGTAGAACCGCTCCGCCGCCGTGCCGTCACCGAAATCCACCTCCACCCCGGTGGCCTCGTCGGGCATCAGCATCACGTCGCCGTGCGAATCCCAAAGCCCCGGCGCGATGGTGCCAAGCGCCGTGAACATGATGTTGTTGGGCGTCCAGCCGATGCCGCCCTTCAGGCGCTTTTCGATCTGGCGGCCGGGCAAGCCCTTGCCGCGCACCTGACCCGAAAGGTCGGTGTAGCAGACCATCGTCAGAGGGTCGCGCATCGGGCTTCTCCGGTCAGGGTTGTTGCGGGCTCAGGGGCCAAGGTTGAAAGGCTTGCGCAGGGTTTCCAGCGTGGATATCCGCGCCTTCGAATGCGGGCCCAGGGCCTCGACCAGGCCGGCGGTCATCAGCTCCACCATCGCAAGGCCCGCCACCCCGCTGTCGAACGCGCTGGGGATGCTGACAGGGCAGGCGACCACGAAATCCGAAATCGCGGCGATGGGCGAATACCAGATGTCGGTCACCAGCACGATTACGGCCTTCTGGGCCGCAGCCCCCCGGGCAAACTCCAGCACGTCGCGCTGGTAGCGGCGAAAGTCGAACACCACCACAATGTCGCCCTCGCGCACATCCAGAAGGTAGTCGGCCCAGGCGGCGGAACCGGTGGTGTCGCGGGAGTGGTGGAAATTTGAAGGCGGCGTAATCTCCGGGTGAACTGAAACCCACCCAGCCGGCGGCGCCAACCGCCAGGGAGATCACGCCATGAACGACATTACCGACAGCTCGGCCTTTTCGCTACTGCCCGACACGACCGGGTATGACCCGATCGAGGAGCGCCTGCGGGCAAGCGTCCGCGCGACCATCGAGACCATGTTTGAAGAGGAACTGGCCGAGTTTCTCGGCCGCATGCGCTACGGTCGCGGCGACGAGAAGGCGAAGGGCTATCGCCACGGGCACCGCGAGCGGCAGCTGACCGGCACCTTCGGCACCGAAACGGTGCGCGTGCCCCGCGCCCGGGTCGAGGACGAGGACGGCAAGGCTAAGGAATGGCGCTCGAAGGCGCTGCCGCGCTACCAGCGGCTGACGAAGAAGGCCGAGGCGCTGATCGCGGCGGTCTATCTTGCCGGGACCAACACCCGGCGCGTCAAGCGGGCGCTGTTCGGGCTGTTCGAGGGCGCCGTCAGCAAGGATGTGGTCAGCCGGGCCTGGCGCAAGGTGAAGGTGGACTGGGAAGCCTGGTGCGCCCGCAGCCTCGCCGACGAGGACATCGTCCGGCTGATCCTCGACGGCACCGTGATCCGGACCCGGCTGGACCGCAAGGCCACCAACATCTCGGTGCTGGCGGCGATCGGCATCCGCCGCGACGGGCAGAAGGTATTGTTATCCATCAAGAACATGGGTGGAGAGAGCACATCTGCCTGGCGCCAGTTCCTCGACGACCTTGATGCCCGCGGTCTGAAGCGGCCCGAATTCGTCATCGTCGATGGCGCCCCCGGATTGGAAGCCGCTCTGGTCGCGCTCTGGGGCGAGGCTCTGCCGATCCAGCGCTGCACGGTTCACAAGCACCGAAACCTGCTGGCCCATGCACCGAAGCTCCTCCATGACGAGCTGACCGAGGACTACCGCGACATGATCTGCGCCGACACCGCCGCCGGGATCGAGACCCGCCGCAAGGCATTCCTGCGCAAGTGGCAGCTCAAGTGCAAGGCCGTTGCCGACAGCCTTGAAGAAGCAGGGGACCGGCTCTTCAGCTTCACCCGCCTCGACCCGTCGCAATGGAAGTCGGCCCGGACCACCAACGCCATCGAGCGACTGAACGAGGAGTTCCGTCGCCGCGTCAAGACCCAGACCGTGCTGCCCTGCGCCGAGACCGTGCCGATGCTGCTCTGGGCGCTGCTGGCTTCCGGCCAGATCCAGATGCGCAAGGTCGACGGCTGGGAGACGCTTTCCCAGCCCCTCGACCCGATGCCCCTTGACCTCGCAGCTTGAAAAACTGAACCTTCACATGCCCGGACCACACCGCCAGGGAATTTCCACAGCATTCGCGACACGACCGCGGAACCGTCGCGCACCAGTCGCACACCCGGGCGAAGCTCGCGTAGGTAGTGGTGCATGTAGGCCGCGATCAACCAGCTGAACCGGCCGCCGATGCACAGGATGGTGCGGTCGGGGTCGGCAAGCAGCGCGACGATCCGGTCAAGATCCTTGCGCACATCCTGCGCGGCCATCTCGATGTTCTGGCGAATGGCCTGTGCAACCCGGTCGGGGGTCGGGGGTCGGGGGTCGGGGCGTCGCCGGCGTCTTCCGCCAGTCTGTCATATCGCGCCAGCGGGCTTTGCAGCCGGGCCTGGATCTCGGATCGCAGCGCATCCTGAAAGGCTGCATGGTTGTCAAAGCCCAGCCGGCCGACAAAGCGCAGGATCGTCGGCCCGCTGGTGCCTGCCCGACGTGCAAGGCGCGCCACGGTTTCCAGCCCCGCCATCGGATATTCGCCCAGCAACGCCCGGGCCACCCGGCGTTCCGCATCGGTGAACTCGGCAAGCTCGCGGCGCACCTGATCCTGAATCGACATGGCGGAATGTTCCGGCATCTGCCCTATCCCGCCAGAATGCCGGATCGGGCGACCGCTTCGGGGAAGATCCCCTCCAGCACTTTCGCCCAGTGGCGCTGCCGCGCCGCATCGCCGATCAGATCCTGCCGGACCTCGATCTCCACATAGGGCACCCCGGTCCTTTCGCAGTGAACAGGCACGGTGTAATCCGCCGCCATGTTCACGGTGTAGGGTTCATTCACGCCGACGCAGAAGCCGGTCTTCTCGCGCAGCACCTCTACCAGCGCGGTGCCGATCCGCCAGTCGGTATCCGCGATCACGCTGATCTCCCACGGGCGGGGCCGGGGGTCGGCGCGCAGCATCTCGGTGCAGCTGTGCATGGCGAACAGTGCGGTTTGCCGACCCGCGGCCTTTCGGGCCTGCAGCAGGGACGCCACCTGATCCTGATAGGGCCGCAGCACTTCGGCGGCGCGCTGTTCCAGCTCCTCGGGCGAAAGACCGGCATTGCCGGGAATGGTGGTGCCATCGCTGACCAGCGGGACGGATCGCGGCTTTCCCGGCACGCGGTTGCAGTCTCTCACCAGCCGCGAATAGGGCTGGAACACATAGGTCGCGTCGAGCGCGCGGGCCAGATGCGTGGTGACCCCGTAGATCCCGATGTCGTAGCCGATGTGGCGGCCAATCTCTGCCTCGTCCAGACCAAGATCGCCAAGGGCGCGCGGGATGGCGCGCCCCGCGTGGTCGGACACGAACAGGATCGCCGAGGCACCATCGGGGTTTTCGATGCCCCAAGGCAGGGGGTCATCGGGATGCAGCAGCAGGGATCGGACTTGCACGCGAAATCACTCCATCGGTTTGCCGGGGCAGCCCGCCCGTCGGGCGACGGCCGGGCTGCCCCTTCATTGGTGCGCCTCAGCTCCTGGGCGTGACGGTGGTGTTCAGCGTGATCTTGCCCGCATCCACCTGCATGATCGCGACCCGCTTGCTGGGCACGCGGCTGCCGTCGATGTAGGCGATGGCCCCGGTGACCGCATCCGCATAGTTGCTTGTGGCGGCCAGCGCAGCAGAGACGGCCTTGGGGTCGGACGATCCGGCGCGGGTGATCGCGTCTGCCACCAGCCCCATGGCGTCATACCCCAGTGCGGCGAACGCATTTTCCGGCGGGCGGCCGTATTCCGCCTCATAGGCGGCGCGGAAGGTGTCGGCAGGGCCGGTTTCCAGCCCGACATAGGCATGGTTGGTGAAATACACGTTGGTTGCCAGTGTCGGCCCCGGCACGCTGACCAGAAGGTCGGTGTCGAACCCGTCGCCCGCCAGGATCGGCAGCGCAAGCCCCGCCTCGCGGATCTGCTTGACGATCACGCCTGCCGTATCGGGGCCGGACGAGGCGAAAACGCCGTCCACCCCGGCGGTGATTGCAGCCGCGCCACCAGCGCCGAAAAATCGGTGTCGGTGGTCATGTAGACATCCGAGATCGCGACGGTGCCACCCAGCGCGGTGAAGCGCTCGACGAAGTATTTCGACAGGCCGGTGGTGTAGTCCATGCCGTTGTCGGTCCACACCGCGAGGTTGCGCAGGCCCAGCGTGTCATGGGCGTATCCGCCATCGCATGTGCCTGCACGTCATCGCCGAAGGGCACGAGGAACATCTCGCTGCCCACCATCGCGGGCAGGTCGGGCGACGTGGCACCCGAGGTCACGAACGGGATCCCCGCAGTCTGGAACAGCGGTGCCGAGGCCAGCGCGAAGGTGCTGTCCCTGTGCCCGATGCCCGCCGACAGGCCCGGAATGGCCACGGCGCGCTGGCCTGCGGTCGCCGCCTCGCGCGTGTCGTCCTTGGTGTCGATTGCGGTGACCTCGATCATGCGGCCGCCCAGCAGGCCGCCGGCCTCGTTGATCATCTTGGCTTTCAGCTGAACGCCGTTCAGCGACGGCCCGTCCAGCGAGGCAAGCCCGCCCGAGCTGACGTTGTAAAGGGCCGCGATCCCGATCTTGTCTTGCGCCATGGCCGGGAGGGCCATCGCCATTCCGGCAGCCGCCAGGGCTGCGAACTTCACCTTCCAGTTGGACATCGTTCTTCTCCTTTTCTCAGGGGTTGGAGTTGGGTCGGGGGTCGGTGCGGTTCGCGGCCTTGGCGAACGCGCGGAAAAGATCGGGCTCGGCGGTGCCGAACAGGCCCATCGGGCGAAAGATCAGCACCAGCAGCACAACCACCGCGACAATCATCTGGCTGGCACCGAACAGGTTCGTGGCCTCCTCCAGCGGGCGCAGGAACTCGGTGGTGACGGTCAGCAGAACCGCGACGATCACCGCGCCGGTGATGCTGCCGGTGCCGCCCAGCACCACCATCACCACCAGTTGGAACGACATCAGGAAGGTGAACGAGTTCGGGCTGATCAGCGTCACCAGATGCACCCACAGCCCGCCCGCCACCCCGGCAAAGAGCGCCCCCAGCGCAAAGGCCAGAACCCGGGTGCGCGCGACGCGGATGCCGAGGCAGGCGGCTGCCAGTTCATTTTCCCGGATCGCCAGCATCGACCTGCCCAGCGACGAATGCTTCAGCGTCCATGCGACATAGATCGTCACCGCCACGAACAGGTAGACCCACCACAGAGAGGTCAGCGCCGTCAGCCCGCTCAGCCCCAGCGCCCCGCGCGTGAGGCCGGAAAAGTTCACCGCGAAGCTCTGCACGATGAAGATCAGGCCCAGCGTCGCGACCGCAAGGTAGTGCCCGCGCAGCCGCAGCACCGGGAACCCGACGACCACCGCCACGGCGGCGGCCGCCAGCCCCCCCGCCAGCAACGCCGGCAGGAAGGGCCAGTGCTGCGCCACCAGAAGCTGCGGCAGGTCCTTCAGACCTTCCCGCCGCAGAACGTCGGAAATACGACTATTACCTTGATCGGCTTGAAAAAATCGCGATGCCCGACATGCAGCGCCTGCAAGCAGCCTGCCGCACCGCCGACATCGAGGTGATCTATGCCGTGATCGAGAACCTGACCGCCGATGGTCGCGACCGCAGCTTCGATTACAAGATTTCCGGAATTGAAGTGGCAAGGGGCTCGTGGGATGCGCAGGTCTGCGCCGACATCGCGCCGGGCGCGGACGAGATCGTGCTGCGGAAAAACTCTTCCAGCGTCTTCATTTCCACCAACATCGACTATTTGTTGCGCTGTCTGGGAAAGCGCCAGTTGATCCTGTGCGGCGTGGTCACCGACCAATGCGTCGAATCGGCGGTGCGCGACGCCTGCGACCTGGGCTACCTCGTCACGCTGGTGCCCGACGCCTGCGCCACCTACACGCAAGACCGCCACGACGCCTCGATCCGCGCGATCAAGGGATACTGCCGCCAGCGCAGCACGGCCGACCTCGTCGCGGAAGTCGCGGCCGCGCTATGACCCGGGCGCTTGGCCGCACCCTCGTCACCGGCGCGCACGGATTTCTGGGCACCGCCCTCGTCGCCCGCCTGCGGGCGATGGGTGTCGACGTGGTCGCCAGCGACATGGGCGACCTTGAAAACCCCTGCGACGTGACGGACGCGGCGCAGGTCGACGCTCTGTGCCGCAGCGGCGGCTTCGCCACGATCCTGCATTGCGGCGCCGTTTCGGGCCCGATGGTGATGGCCGATCAGCCGCTGGAAATCTGGCGCATCAACGCACAGGGCACCGCCCATGTGCTGGAGGCCGCACGCACCCATGCCGTCGCGCGGGTTGTCATCTGTTCGACCTCGGAGGTTTACGGCGCCACCCCGGGCCGGGTGGACGAAGCGACCCTGCCGCAGCCGCGCTCGGTCTACGCCGCGAGCAAGGTCGCGGCGGAACAGGCGGTGCTGGGCTATGTGCGTGAACACGGCCTTGATGCCATGGCGCTTCGCCTGTCCTGGATCTATGGCCCCGGCCGCCGCACCCCGACGCGGCTGGAAACGCTGCTCTGCGGCATGGCCGCCGACCATCCGGTGACGCTTGATGCCGACCCCGCCGAGATGACTCATTACCTGCATCTCGATGATGCGGTGCAGGCGCTGATCCGCGCCGCCGAGGTCGAAACGCCCGGCGGCCGGATCTGCAACATCACCGCCGGCCCCGGAATTCCGATGCGCGACGTTGCCGCCATTGCGGCCAGCCTGCGGCCTGGCGCCAGGATTGCCTTTCGCACCCCCGGCGCGCTTGCCGGGTCAGTCAGCGATGGGCCGTCCAACATCGCCCATGACCTTGCGACCGCTTCCCTGGGCTTTCGGCCCGAGGTTCCGCTGGCCAGCGGGATTGCCCGCCTGCTCGCGACCTTGCCCAACGGGCGGGACTGTGCGCCGTTCCGGCACGGGCCAAGCAGGGCCGGTTGACAGTTGGCGGAGCCTCTGCCGGATCGGCAAGATGGCCATGAAGCCCAGCAAGCTTGCGGCGGCCTTGAAGCGGCGGGCGGCCGCGCGACCGGCGTTCGCCGGTTTGTCGAAGCTGCCCGACAAGGTTTCGCGGGCGGTTGCCCGAAGACTCAGGGCTTGGCGTGATGGCCGGTCAGTCAAGCAGACGGTAATGAACCTCGGTCGGTTTGCACGCGGCGCCGTTGATCGGGATCATGTCCTGAGGGCATGTGGACATGACCACGATGCAGTCGATGACGGCACGCAGGGTCACATGATCCCCGGGTTTGCTGAGCGGTTCTCCCCACGTGATCTTGCCGTCGGGGCCCACGGGAATGTTCATCCACAGGTTCAGGGGGGCGGGGCAATCAGCCGCCCGCAGACCAAGCTGCCCCAGGGCGGCGTGCAGGTTGTCGGTGCAGTTGTCATGGTATTGCGTGCAGCCGAGCGAGGCATAGCGATGCACGTCGCAGGCGGCGATGACCGTATCGTGGCGGCCCGGTGATGTGTCTTCCTCCAGAGTCAGAATGGGCCGCCGACGGTTTGTCGTCAGGCCATCGCCCCGGGCGGGGAAGATCCCCTGAAGGGCTGCGTGCAGGTGTTCCATCGACATGAATTCAGACATGTCATCGGCATTGAAGCACCATGTATCGACAACCTGCTGACCGTGCGTGTTGATGATCTGGATCGCTTGCCCTTGCGCAAGACGCACCGCCCGGCCCTTGCGTGCGGGAACAACCTGAAGGTCTGCCGTCATCTTCCGTTTCCTTTGCCGTTTTTCGTGCCGGTGATCGTCTTGGCATGTCGTGCTGCGCGTCCCCAGCTTCATCGAGCAAACCGAAGGGGTCAAGGCAGATGCATCAAGAAGCGAACCCATGGCGGGCGGCGAGAGCCTTCCCGGGGCGGGCAGGTCAGAACGCATCATTGGCGGCAATCCGGTCCGTATCGTCGCGCAGCACGGTGCGGTTCCGGCCACCGACCTTGGCCGCGTAAAGCCGGTCATCTGCGCGCTTGAACACCGCCCCGAAGGTGGTGCCGTCCTGCGGCCATAGCGCCAGACCCGCGGAAAACGTGACCTGCGCCGGGTCGGTGATGCGGGTGAACTGGCCGACCGACAAATCCTGTCTCAGCTTGTGCAGCAGACCGTCGATCTCTGTCAGGCCGGCACCCGGAAACAGCACCACGAATTCTTCGCCCCCGACACGGAACACCGGCCAGCCCGGGTCGATCCGGGCGCGCAGCACCCGTGCAAAGTCGCGCAGCACCCGGTCACCGACGGCATGTCCGAAACGGTCGTTGATCGACTTGAAATGGTCGATGTCCAGCAGCGCCATCACCAGCCGGTCGCCGTCGGGGGGGGCGGCATTGCACAACTTCTCGAAGGTCTCCTCCATGCCGCGGCGGTTGTTGAGCCCGGTAAGGGGGTCCAGCACCAACTGGCGTTCCAGATCGTCGCGCAGCGCCATGATCTGGTTCAGCCGGACCTCGTTGACGCTGAGCGCCGTCCGGAGCTGCGCGTTCATGCGGTAAAGCTCGGTCGTGTCGTTCAGCAGGATCACCGCGCCCATCGCCGCCGAATCCCGCCCCATCGGCCGGGCGATCGGCGTGATCTGCACCTCCAGATGCCGCCCGTCGATCACCAGCATCCGGGGCAGCGCCCGCGCGGCGTCTGCCGTGCCAAGATCGGCAAAGGCGGCCATGTGCGGCCAGTCCGCGATCCTGCCACCGAGCCGTGCGCCCGCCCCCCGGAACAGGCGCAGCGCCTCGGGGTTGGCCCCGGCGACGATGCCGGCGTGATCCACCACCAGAACCGGGTTCTTCACGTTGAAGAACAGCAGGTCGCGCGCAACCGTCGTCAGGTCGAACAGCCGGTTGGTGAAGATCAGCCAGGTGATCAGGAACAGCACCACCGAAAAGGCGAAGGGCGTCGGGTCAAAGCCGAACACGGTGAAATCCAGCAGAACATAGGCCAGATTGGCCGCCATCGGCACCACGGTGATGAAGGACAGCAGCAGGAAATAGGCCCGGTGCGCCCGGCGCGCGCGGAAGGCACCGGCCAGCACGATCCCGGTCGAGGCCACCAGAAACAGGTAGAGATAGACCGCGGAAAGCTGGAACAGCAGGCCGTGGTCATAAAGCACCGAGGGCCTGCCGTCGCGGATCATCATCTGCGTCTCTGGGGTGTAGAACTGGCCATGATAGGGGTTGCTCACCGCCGCGAGCGTGATCGCCACCGGCCCGGCGACCAGCGCCACCCTTTCCCATATGGCGAACCCGTCACGAATGCCGAAGGCATAGTGCCACAGGAACAGCGCCCAGGCGGTCGGAACCAGGGCAATCGCGGGCCAGGAAAGGGTCGCCCAGACCACCTTGCATGACAACGTTTCCGATTGCAGTTCCGCCAGTGCGGCCAACAGCCAGACCAGCATTCCCAGATTGCCGAGAATGAAATAGCCCTTGCCGAAGAAGTAGGCCTGCCCGCGCACCCAAAGCGCGACCATCGCAAGGCCGATGATGACCACAACGGTGAAGAAGCCACCTATACCCGGCGCCATGAAGGTCAGGCAGGCCGGAATCATGCTGAACCCCCGCCTGCACAAATGCTCGGGCTGCCGCAAGCGGCCACCGGTGCGGAATCACGGTCGTGCATCGTTGTCCTCATGGCAGCAGTTTCGCGCAAGCTTCTTGCGTTGCTACCCCGAAAAAACTGTGGTCGCGCCGCGTTTTCTTGTCAATTAGATATTATTTTGATGCTTGGCAGACTGGATCACCCAAGGCCGCACATCATCGCACGCAACGCTGGCGGCAGAACCCGGCTGGGGATGGCACAAAACCGGGCCCACGATCAGGGCCACGCGTTGACACGGATCAAGGCGGCGACTTTGTGGATCGTGCATGGGATGAATGTGATACCGTATCGCAAGAAGAAGAGAGGAGACGCCATGCCCCTTTCCGAAAGTTCGCGCGTGATCAGGGCGGTCTTCAGGGCCGCGCGGAAAGCCCCCCGCCGCCAGGTGCATCATCGTCTGTGCTTCGGCCTGGAAAGCCGCCCGGAGCGGGTGGTGTTCGGGATGTCCGCCCTGCGACTGCCCTGATCGGTGCGGATAACGGCCGACGGAATGCAGGGACAGGGCCCGTCACGCCCGGTTCGCCGCCGCGCCGGGACCGGCCTGCGCCAGGGCCGATGCGGGCGGGGTGATGGTCTGGCTGATCCGGCGCACCACCGGATGGGTCGCGAGGTCGAAAGATGAAGTGCACGTTCGACAAGCATTGGAGCACGCATGAACAGGCCCGTCATCCGCAAGCCCGGCACCCGGCGTGAAAGCCCCCCGATCGAAACCGGGTGGACTGCGGCGCGGTCGCGCCTTGCGGGCCTGCCCGGCGGGGGGCTGAACATCGCGCACGAAGCGTTGGATCGCCATGTCCTTGCGGGGCATGGCGATCAGACCGCGCTTGTCTGGCTGGGGCGCGAAGGCGGGCGCCAGACCTTTTCCTATGCCGAACTGGCCGCCGATGCGGCGCGTTTTGCCAATGTGCTGCTTGCACATGGCATCGTGCGCGGCGACCGGCTTTTCCTGTTGTCCGGCCGGGTGCCTGCGCTCTATGCCGCAACCCTTGGGGCGCTGAAGGCCGGGGTTGTGGTCAGCCCGCTTTTTGCCGCCTTCGGGCCGGAACCCGTTCGCGCGCGGATGGAGATCGGGGGGGCCTGCGTGCTGGTGACGACCGAGGCGCAGTACCGCCGCAAGGTCGCGGACTGGCGGGCCGACATGCCGGGGCTGAAACTGGTGCTGATCATCGGCGACACCGCGCCCGAAGGCTGCGTGGCGCTTGGCCCTGCGATGGCAGAGGCGCCTGCCAGTTTCGACACCGTGGCGACCATGCCCGGGGACATGGCGCTCTTGCACTTTACCTCGGGCACCACCGGCCTGCCGAAGGGCGTCGTGCATGTCCATCAGGCGGTGGTCGCCCATGCCGAGACCGGGCGCCTCGCACTCGACCTGCGCCCGGGCGACATCTACTGGTGCACCGCCGATCCGGGTTGGGTCACGGGGATGAGCTACGGCATCATCTCGCCCCTGTGCAACCGCGCAACCATCGTGGTGGACGAGGCGGAATTCGACCTCGACCGCTGGTACACCATTCTCGAGTGCGAGAAGGTGCAGGTCTGGTACACCGCCCCGACCGCGATCCGGATGATGATGCGTGCGGGGGCCGGGGCCGCAAGAAGCCGCGACTTTTCGGCGCTGCGGTTTCTGGCCAGCGTGGGCGAGCCGCTGAACGCCGAATGCGTGGTCTGGGGGCAAGAGGTCTTCGGCCTGCCGTTCCACGACAACTGGTGGCAATCCGAAACCGGCGGCATCATGATCGGCAACACCGCCGAGATGGACATCAAGCCCGGCGCCATGGGCAAGCCCCTGCCGGGAATCGAGGCCGGAATCGTGTCCCGTGAGGGAGACGCGGTGACCGAACAGCCCGACGGCACGATCGGGGAACTGGCGCTGCGGCCCGGCTGGCCCTCGATGATGCGGGCCTATCTCGGGCAGCCGGAACGCTTTGCCAAATGCTTTGCGGGCGGCTGGTATCTGACCGGCGATCTGGCGATGCGCGACGGCGACGGCTACTACTGGTTCGTCGGGCGCGCGGATGACCTGATCAAGTCCTCGGGCCACCTGATCGGCCCCTTCGAGGTGGAAAGCGCGCTGATCGAACACCCCGCCGTCGCCGAGGCCGCGGTGATCGGCGTGCCCGACGAGACGGCGGGCGAAGTCGTCAAGGCGTTCGTCACCCTCAAGGCGGGGTTCGCGTCGGGCGAGGCGCTGGAACGCGAATTGCGCGGCCACGCAAGGAAGCGCCTCGGCGCCGCGGTCGCCCCGCGCGAGATCGTCTTTCGCGACAGCCTGCCGCGCACGCGGTCGGGCAAGATCATGCGACGGTTGCTGCGGGCGCGCGAGCTTGGCCTGCCCGAGGGCGACCTGTCCACGCTGGAGGGGGATGCACGATGACCAGGGTAAAGCTGGACCACGCTCATGCCCGCGACCTGTTGCGGGGCATGATCCGCATCCGCCGGTTCGAGGAGAAGTGCTACGAGCTTTACACGCAGGAAAAGATACGCGGGTTCCTGCATCTCTACGACGGTGAGGAGGCCGTGGCCGTCGGCATCGCTGCGGCCCTTGAGCCGCGTGACCGCGTGGTTTCGACCTACCGCGAGCATGGCCATGCGCTGGCCCGCGGCATGAGCATGGAATCCGCCCTGGCCGAGATGTATGGCAAGGCCACCGGCTGCGCGGGCGGGCGCGGCGGGTCGATGCATCTCTTCGATGCCGAAACCAACCTTTACGGCGGCAATGCCATCGTGGGGGGCGGTCTGCCCCTGGCCGTGGGCCTGGCCCTGGGTGACCGGATGCAGGGCGGCGACCGGGTGACGGCCTGCTTCTTCGGGGACGGCGCGCTGGCCGAAGGCGAATTTCACGAGGCGATGAATCTCGCCGCGCTCTGGAAGCTGCCGGTCCTTTTCGCGCTGGAAAACAACCTTTACGCAATGGGCACGGCGGTGGCGCGGGTTCAGGCGAACACCGATTTTGCCGGCCGGGCCGCCAGCTACGGCATGTCGGCCGAAAGCGTGGACGGCAATGATGTGGTGGCGGTCGAAGCGGCGGCCCGGCGCCTGGTCGAGGCGATCCGCGCAGGCGGCGGGCCGCAGTTTCTGGAATGCCGGACCTACCGCACGCGGCCCCACTCCATGTTCGACGCCGAGAAATACCGTGACAAGGACGAGGTCGCGGAATGGCGAAAGCGCGCGCCGATCACCCGGTTTCAATCCTGGCTGCTCGGCAACAACCTTCTGCATCAAGCCGAGGTCGATGCCATCGAGGCCGAGGTCGAGGCGCAGCTTCGCAATGCCGTGGCCGCCTGCGAACAGGCCCCCTGGGAACCGGTGGAGGATCTGACCCGCCATGTCATGGCGGAAACCCGGCCCGCACCGCCCGAACCCGATGCCCCCGCCGCATCCGTTGACAGCACCTACCGCGAGTGCTGCCGGGCGGCGATCACGGAGGCGCTGCTGCGCGATGACCGCGTCTTCATGATGGGCGAGGATATCGGGGCCTACGGGGGGTGCTATGCCGTCTCGATGGGCCTCTTGGCGGAATTCGGCCCCGAGCGCATCCGCGACACGCCGCTTGCGGAATCCGGGTTCACCGGGGCAGGCATCGGGGCCGCGCTGGTGGGGATGCGGCCGATCGTCGAGATCATGACGGTCAACTTCTCGCTGCTGGCGCTGGACCAGATCCTGAACACCGCCGCCACCATCCGCCACATGTCTGGCGGCCAGTTCGGGGTGCCCCTGGTGATCCGCATGGCGACCGGCGCGGGGCGGCAACTGGCGGCGCAGCATTCGCATTCGCTGGAGGCGTTCTTCGCCCACATCCCCGGCCTGCGCGTCGTGGCCCCCGCCACGCTGGAAGACGCGCGGGGAATGCTCGCGACGGCGCTGGAAGACCCCGACCCGGTGATCGTTCTGGAACATGTCATGCTTTACAACATGGCCGGCAGGATCGCCGGGAATGCGGGCGCGGTGGATATCGACCGCGCCGTGATCCGGCGACCGGGGCGCGACGTGACGGTGATTTCATGGTCCTATTCGCTGTGGAAGGCACTGGAGGCTGCCGAGGCGCTGGCGAAAGACGGGATCGAGGCCGAGGTGATCGACCTGCGATCGCTCCGCCCGCTGGATGACGCCACGATCATCGCCTCGGTCAGCCGCACCCGCCGCGCCGTGGTGGTGGACGAGGGCTGGCGCACGGGGTCCCTGTCTGCCGAAATCGCGGCGCGGGTTCAGGAGGCGTGCTTCTGGCATCTGGATGCGCCGGTGGCGCGGGTCTGTTCGGCCGAGGTGCCGGTGCCCTATCCGAAGCATCTCGAAACCGCCGCCCTGCCGCAGGTGGCCGACATCATCGCAGCGGTGAAGGCGATGCCGGGGGTTGCACGATGAGCATTTTCACCATGCCCTCGCTCGGGGCCGACATGGAGGAGGGCAAGCTGGTCGAATGGCTGGTCAAGCCCGGCGACCGGGTGGCGAAGGGCGATATCGTCGCGGTGGTCGAGACCCAGAAGGGGGCCATCGAGATCGAGATCTTCGAGGCGGGCGAGATCGGCGCCCTGCTGGCCGAACCGGGCCAGACCCTGCCCGTGGGCGCGCCACTGGCGCGGCTGGGCGCTGGGGGCGAAGCCCGGGTCGGCGCGGCCCCGGCGCCGGCAAAGCCCGCCGCACCTGCCGCGCCGCCGCCGGTTCCCGCGGTCGCGCCGCCGCCCGCCGCACCTGCCGCGCAACCGCTCCCCGCACCTGCCGCACCACCGCCCGCCGCACCCACCGCGCAACCGCCCCCCGCACCGGCCGCACCACCGCCCGCCGCACCCGCCGCGCAACCGCTCCCCGCACCTGCCGCGCAGGGTCCGGTGGCCATTGCGCCCGCTCCGCGCGGGGCCGTTCTGGCATCGCCCGCCGCAAGGGCCCACGCGGCAGCGCGCGGGATCGCCCTGGGGGACGTTGCCGGGTCGGGCCCCGGCGGCGCAATCCTGCTGTCGGATGTCGAGCGCCACGCCCCGCCCGGCCCGGCGCCGCCTGCCGAACCGGCGCCGCCTGCCGAACCGGCACCGCCTGCCGAACTGGCGCCGCCTGCCGAACTGGCGCGGGAGGTGCGTCCGACACCCAGGCCGGGCCTCGACATGGCCGAGATGCGCCGGGCAATTGCCGCCGCGATGAGCCGGTCCAAGCGCGAGATCCCGCATTACTACCTGAGCCACGAGATCGACCTCCAGACCGCGCAGGACTGGCTGAGCGCCCGGAATGCGGACCGCACCCCGGACCGGCGGCTGCTGATGGGCGCGCTTCTGGTCCGCGCCACGGTGCGGGCGCTGGCCCGGGTGCCGGAACTGAACGGCCGGTTCGAGGCCGAGCCATATGCCGCGTCGGCCGCGGTGCATTGCGGGCTGGCCGTGGCGCTGCGGGGCGGCGGGCTGATCGCGCCCGCGATCCTAGACGCGCAGGCCATGGACCTTGACGCGATCATGGCGGCAATGCGGGACATGATCGCCCGCACCCGCACCGGCCGCCTGCGCAACAGCGAGATCACCCAAGGCACGATCACCATATCCTCGCTGGGAGAAAGCGGGGTGGATGCGCTGTTTGGCGTGATCTACCCGCCGCAGGTGGCGCTGGTGGGCTTTGGCGCGCCGCGCCTGCGGCCCATGCTGCTCGGGGCCCGCGTGGAGCCGCGCCTTGGCGTGACAGCCACGCTCGCCGCCGATCACCGGGTCAGCGACGGCCGCCGTGGTGCGCTGTTTCTGGCCGAGATTGACCGTCTGTTGCAGGAGCCCGCACACCCATGACCCCCTCGGATCTTCGCAGCGCCTTCATCGCTGACCTGACCGCCATCGCCCCCGATCTTGACGCCGCAAGCATCGGCGACAATGACCACATGCAGGATGACCTTGGCCTTGACTCCATGGACTTCCTGAACCTTGTCAGCGCCCTGCACAAACGCTTCGGCCTGCCGATCCCCGAGGCCGACTATCCGAGACTGGCCACCCCCGCAAAGGCCGTGACCTATCTGGCCGAGATGATGGCGGCCTGAACCCCACCGAAGGAGCATGGCGATGGAAGGCAAGCAGCAACTGCACCTGTGGTATTTCGTGGCGGCCTTCATGGGCCTGATGCTGGTGCAATCGTGGTTGTCGGAGGCTCAGGTCACCCAGCGCATTCCCTACAGCACCTTCCTGGCACATCTGGAATCCGGGCGCATCGCCTCTGTCACCGTGCGGGCCGAACAGATCGACGGGCGCTACATCGATGCAATTGATGGCCATACGCATTTCATCACCAACATCGTGCCGCCCGAACTGACCGAGCGGCTTGAACGCTCGAAGGCAGAATTCGACGGCACGGTGCAGAATACCTTTCTGGCGACACTGTTGTCCTGGGTGGTGCCGGTCCTGCTGATCTTTGCGCTGTGGAGCTTTTTCCTCCGCGGGATGATCGACAGGCAGGGCATGGGCGGGATGATGAACGTCGGCAAGTCGCGCGCCAAGGTCTATGTCGAACGCGACACCGGGGTCACCTTCGACGACGTGGCGGGGGTTGACGAGGCAAAGGCCGAGTTGAAGGAGATCGTCGATTTCCTGCAGCAGCCGAAGAAGTTCGGCCGGCTTGGCGCACGCATTCCCAAGGGCATCCTGCTGACCGGCCCGCCCGGCACCGGCAAGACGCTTTTCGCCCGGGCGGTCGCGGGCGAAGCCGGGGTGCCGTTCTTTTCGATCTCGGGCAGCGAGTTTGTCGAGATGTTCGTCGGCGTCGGCGCGGCACGGGTGCGCGACCTGTTCGATCAGGCCCGCAAGGCGGCACCCTGCATCATCTTCATCGACGAGCTGGATGCCTTGGGCCGCCGCCGCGGCATCGGCGGCCTTGGCGGCGGGCATGACGAGAAGGAGCAGACGCTGAACCAGCTTCTGGCGGAACTGGACGGCTTCGATCCGCGTGACGGGATCGTGCTTCTCGCCGCCACCAACCGGCCCGAGATCCTTGACCCGGCGCTGATGCGGGCCGGGCGGTTTGACCGGCAGGTGGTGGTGGACCGTCCCGACAAGACCGGCCGCGCCGCCATCCTGCGCGTGCATCTGCGCAAGGTCGCGGTCGATCCCGGACTGGATGTCGATGCGGTGGCGGGCCTGACCCCGGGCTTCACCGGGGCCGAGCTTGCCAATCTGGTGAACGAGGCCGCGATTCACGCTACCCGGCGCGAGGGGGAGGCCGTCACCATGGCCGACATCACCTCGGCCCTCGAACGGGTCGTCGCGGGAATGGAACGCAAGGGGCGCCTGCTGAACGCGAGGGAGCGCGAAACCGTCGCCTGGCACGAGATGGGGCACGCCCTTGCCGCCGCCCTCCTGCCGGGGGCAGATCCGGTGCACAAGGTTTCCATCATCCCCCGAACCATCGGGGCGCTGGGTTATACCATGACCCGGCCGACCGAAGACCGCTTCCTGATCACCCGGTCCGAACTGGAAAACCGCATGGTCATGCTGCTGGCGGGCCGCGCGGCCGAACAGATCCGCTTTGCCGAGGTGTCCACCGGCGCGGCGGATGACCTTGTCCGCGCCACCGACATCGCGCGCCAGATCGTCACCCGCTTCGGTATGCACGAGGCGCTGGGCCAGGCCGTGCTGGAACAGGACCGCGGCGGATTTCTGGGTGAAGAGCACGTCAGCTTCACCCCGCGCGACCATTCCGAGGCCACCGCCCGCGAGGTCGATCTGGCCGTGCGCGAACTGCTGGATGCGGCCTATCAGCGGGCGCTTGCGCTGTTGAACGACGCCCGGCCCGACCTTGAGGCCGGGGCGCGGCTGCTGCTGGAACGTGAGACGATCACCCCCGCCGACTTTTCGCCCCTCAGACCGAAGGAGGCCCGCGCCGCATGACACGCAAGCCCAGCCGTCCGAAGCCCGAAACCGCAGTAGAGACCCTACCGCAGCTTCCCGCCGTGATCCCGCCCCCTGCGGGGCCGCACGGCAAGCCGGCGCCCGCTGCGGGCGACCCGCACCGCCACGCGCAGCTTGATCATGGCGCGAGGGCCGGTCTTGCGCAGCTTACCGGGGGGATTTCGCCCCATGCCACGATCGACGCCTGGAGCGACTGGGTCCTGCACCTTGCCCACGCCCCGGGGCGGCAGATGGAACTTGCCGAGCGCGCGCAGGGCAACTGGCTGAAGCTGTGGCAGTTCGCGCTGTCCGGCCCGCTGGGCACGGCGCCGGAAAAGCCCTTCAAGCCCGGCCCCCACGACACGCGCTGGTCGCACGAGGGCTGGGACAGCGGGCCATTCGCGCTGTGGAGCCAGGCATTCCTTGGCCTGCAGGACTGGTGGCAGGCAGCCACGAGCGACCTGCCGGGCCTGCGCCACCAGAACGCGCAGCGAACGGGCTTCATCATGCGGCAGCTGCTGGACACCGTCTCGCCGTCGAACTTTCCGCTCGCCAACCCCGAGATCCTGGAAAAGACCCGTGCAACCGGGGGCCGGAACCTGATCGAGGGTGCCGCGCATTTCACAGACGATGCCCGCCGCATCCTGAAGCGGGAACATCGCCCGGTGCCGGAGGCGTTTGCGCTTGGCAGGGTGCTGGCCTGCACGCCGGGCAAGGTGGTGTTTCGCAACGACCTGATGGAACTGATCCAGTATTCCCCCGCCACCGACAAGGTTCGGGCCGAGCCGGTGCTGATCGTCCCGGCCTGGATCATGAAATACTACATCCTTGATCTGTCGCCGGAAAACTCGTTCATCCGCTGGCTGGTGGGGCAGGGTTACACGGTCTTCTGCACCTCGTGGCGCAACCCGACGGCGGAACAGGCGGACCTGTCGCTGGAGGATTACCGCAAGCTGGGCATCCTGCAGGCGCTGGACGCGATCAACGCCATCGTGCCGGGCGCGAAGGTCCATGCCAACGGCTATTGCCTTGGCGGCACGCTTCTGGCCATCGCCGCGGCCACGATGGCGCGCGACGGCGATGACCGGCTGGCCTCGGTGACGCTGATGGCCGCGCAGGTCGATTTCGCCGAGGCGGGCGAGCTTCTGCTGTTCCTCGACGAAAGCCAGGTGGCCTTTCTGGAGGACATGATGTGGGCGAAGGGCTATCTTGACCGGCCCCAGATGTCGGGCGCCTTTGCGGCCATCCGGTCGGATGATCTGATCTGGACGCGCGCCACCCGCCGCTATTGGCTGGGCGAACCCGACCTGCCGACCGACATGACCGTCTGGGTCAACGACACCACCCGGATGCCCGCACGAATGCATTCCGAATACCTGCGCGGCGTGTTCCTGGAAAACCGCATCACCGCCGGGCGCTTCGCCGTCGAAGGCCGGGTGATCGCGCTGAAGGACATCGCGGTGCCGATGTTCGTCGTGGCCACCGAAACCGACCACATCGCGCCCTGGCGGTCGGTGTTCAAGACCGCACTTTTCACGGATTGCGATCTTTGTTTCGTGCTGACCAATGGCGGCCACAACAGCGGCATCCTGTCGGAGCCGGGTCATCCGGGGCGGCACTACCGCCTTGGCTGCCGACCGTCCGGCGCGCTTTACGTCGGCCCCGACGCCTGGCTGGAGCAGCGGGCACCGCAGGCCGGGTCGTGGTGGCCGGAATGGGCCGAATGGCTGTCGGCGCACAGCGGGGACATGTCTTCCCCACCGCCCATGGGGGCGGCAGACAGGGGTTATAAGCCGGTCGGGCCCGCCCCCGGCACCTATGTTCATCAATCCTGATGGCCGCCGCGCCGGACCATCCACAAGGGAACCACCGAATGTCTCATCCCCGCCTGACGTTTCACGGTGCCGCACGGTCGGTCACCGGGTCCTGCTTCCGGCTGGAAACCGGGCAGGGGCAGATCCTGATCGATTGCGGCATGTTCCAGGGATCGAAAACGGAAAAAGAGCTCAACTACCGGCCGTTCCCCTTTGCGCCCGACAGGATTGCGGCCGTCATCCTCAGCCATGCCCACATCGACCATTCCGGCCTCTTGCCGAAACTCGTGCGGCACGGGTTTTCCGGTGCGATCCACGCCACTCCGGCCACGGTCGATCTGGCGGGGGTCATGCTGCCGGACAGCGCGCATATTCAGGAGATCGAGGTCGAGCAGTTCAACCGGCGCGCCGCGCGACGGGATCGCGGCAGGGTCTCGCCGATCTACGACCAGGCCGATGTGAAGACCTGCCTCGCGCTGTTTCGCCCGCAGCCCTATGATGCGTGGTTCGCCGTGCTGCCCGGCCTTCGGGCGCGGTTCTGGAATGCCGGGCATCTTCTGGGCTCCGCCTCGGTCGAGATCGAGGTGTCTCAGGCCGAAGGCGCCCCCATGCGCCTTCTGTTCTCGGCGGATATCGGGCCGGACTACAAGCTGATGCACCCCGACCCCGAAGGCCCGAGCGGGCTGGATTACGTCATCTGCGAATCCACCTATGGCGACCGCGACCGGATCGACGCGACCGCAGACCGTCGCCGCAAGCTGCTGTGCGAGGAGGTCCGCGCGGCGATGCATCCCCACGGCGCGCTTCTCATCCCGTCCTTTGCCGTCGAACGGGCACAGGAGCTGATCAGCGATCTGGCCCGCCTGATGGCCGAGGGCGCGCTGCCCGCGATCCCGATCCATGTGGACAGCCCTTTGGCAACCAGGGCGACCCATGTATTCGCCAAGCACCACCGCGACCTGGAGGAGGGGGCCGTCCTGATGCAGGGGCTGCGGTCCAGGAACTTGCACTTCACCGAAACCCGAGAACAGAGCATGGCGCTGGACCGCGTGCAGGGGTTCCACATCGTCATTGCCGCCTCGGGCATGTGCGATGCGGGGCGGATCCGCCACCGGCTGAAGAACTGGCTCTGGCGCAACGAAGGCACGGTGCTTTTCACCGGCTTTCAGGCCGTGGGCACGCTGGGCCGCATCCTTCAGGACGGCGCAACGTCCGTCCGGATCCAGGGCGAGGAGTTTGTCGTGCGGGCGCGGATCAGATCGCTTGACCTCTATTCGGGCCATGCCGACGGAACCGGACTGCGGAACTGGATCAAGGCCCGGCTTCCGATCCGGCATCAGGTCTTTCTGGTCCATGGCGAAGAGGCCGCCATGGCGGCGCTTGCGGCACGCCTTGCGGGCGTCGTGGACCCCGGCGATGTCGTGATCCCGTCGCTCGACGCAGGCTTTGCGCTGAAGGCAACCGGGTGCGAAAGCCTGGATGCGGCGGTGACGCCGCGGCTGTTGCCCCAGCAGGTCGGGCACATGGACTGGCACAATGACGTGTCCCGGCTGCTTCTCAGGATCAGCGAGGACCTGCGGGCCTGTCCGGACGAGAAATCCCGCGGCGTGCTGATCCGGCAGCTTCAACGGGCCCTCGTGTCGAATGATGCGCGCCGGGAATGAAGGCCGGCCCGATGCCGTGACCCGCGGGGTCGCTGATCCCTGCGGGCGGGTTGGCCGCCCGGGGCATCGCCGCGTCGAACCGGATCGTCCGCGAACCCCGCCGCCCGAGCGCCTCGCTGAACCCGACACCCCAGTGTGGCGTGCGGGGAGAAGCAGTTCCCGCAGCGCGGCCCGGCACCCAGGGGTGGGGCAGGGGCGCGCAGTTCCGGGGCCGTGGCGGATCGGTTGCCATCGCCCGTGCCGCCCTGCATAACAAGGTCGAACACGGATGGCGGAGGCGCGGCGCATGGCGGACAGGCGGATGTTCGGGGACCCCGTTCCCGATTGGGTGGCGCCACCGCGCCCCGACGGCCGCCCGCTGGAAGGCCGCCACGTCCGGCTGGAACGGCTGGACGCCGATCTGCACGCCGCCGACCTGCACCGCGCCCTGAGCGCCGACGATTCAGTCTGGGACTATCTGCCCTACGGACCGTTCGGGTCGTCGTCGCGCTATCACCGCTGGGTCAAGGACAGCACGGGCAGCGACGACCCGCTGTTCTACGCGATCCGCAATCTGGAAACCGGGCATTGCGGCGGCGTGGCGAGCTTTCTGCGCATTGCGCCCGAGGCGGGCTCGATCGAGGTCGGGCACATCTGCCTTTCCCCGGAACTGCAGCGCGGGCGGGCCGCGACCGAAACCATGTATCTGATGATGCGCTGGGCGTTCGAGGCGGGCTACCGCCGCTACGAATGGAAATGCGACGCGCTGAACCTGCCGTCGCGCCGGGCGGCGCAGCGGCTGGGGTTTTCCTATGAAGGGGTGTTCCGCCAGGCCGCGATGGTCAAGGGCCGCAACCGCGATACCGCGTGGTTTGCCTGCATCGACAAGGAATGGCCCGCCCTTCGCGAAGCCTATGACGCCTGGCTGTCGCCGGTGAACTTCGACGCGACGGGGCGGCAGCGCGAGCGGCTGTCGGACCTGACGCGCCTGGTTCGGCCGGGCTACGACCCGGCGCTGCGCGACTGACCGGACGGTCCGGTTCGGGGTCGCGTTGCGGTCGCCGCCCGAGGGCTGCGCTTTCTCCGTCACGCCGATCCGCTCCGCATCCCCCGGCCAGCAACCCGCGGCGCAGCCTGCACACAACAGCCCGCTGTCGCATCCCGCAGCCCGTTGCGACGGGTAGGCTCTTTGCCGCAGCGGGTCCGGCGCAACCCGGCCCGCTGTCGGCGGGCAAAGCCCCGGCCCGGCCGACCGCCGCCGCTGGTCGGCCGCAAGCCCCGGTCAGCCCATGCCGTTGCGCCCCTTCACCGCGAAAGCGGGCAACGCATGGTCAAGCCGGGTCGCCAGCAGCCCCGCCAGCCGGTCGAGCCTGCGGGCCGTGCCCTGACCCGCCCCCGCCTCGTCGCGGGCGGCATCGACCGCCGCCTGTTCCAGCGTCGCGTCATGCACGCTGCGCGCCAGACCGCCGACAAACCCCGCCAGATAGCGCCGCTGCACCGCATCCGGCCCGGCGGCAATCATCCCGGCGGCGCGCGCCAGGTCGTCGCGCAGCGCCAGCGGGTCGGGGGCAAGCGGCACCTCTGCCTCGGCCAGGCCCGACGACAGGCAGTCCCGGTCAGGCATATGGCGGAGGATGGCGCGCTGGAACACGGCGAGGCTTTCCAGCGGCTTTTCCAGAAAGCCCGAGGCCCCGGCTGCCAGCGCCGCCGCCCGCCCGCCCGCATCGCCACTGGTGCCCAGCAGCACCGGCACCCGCGATCCCAGCCGCGCCAGATCGCGGATCAGCCCTTCGCCGCGCCCGTCGGGCAGGCCAAGATCGACGATCACCACATCGGGCCGATAGACCCGCAGATGCGCCCGCGCCGCCTGCAGGTTTTCGGCCCGGCGCATCCGCGCGCCCGACCGCTGGCACATCAGCCGCAGCGCATCGCAGGCAAAGCGGCTGTCTTCCACCACAAGAAAGGTCAACCCCTGCAAAGGCTGCGTGCCGCGCGGCATCAGTGTCCGTGCCGCCGTGGCCCCGGCGGGCAGAAACACGGGCTGGCCATGCGGGGAATGCGAATCAGGTTGGGGCATCGGGCACCTTTCAGCACTGAGCCCGCATTGAAGCCCGAGAATGCCTAATGCCGGGTAAACTGCCGCGGCTTTTCCCGGCCCTTCCCCCTTGCACCCTGCCCCTGCCGCCCGCATGACGCCCCCAGATCCCCAGCCCGAGGACCCCCGCAATGATCGGTCGCCTGAACCATGTCGCCATCGCCGTGCCCGATCTGGACGCGGCCTGCCAGCAATACCGCGCCACGCTGGGCGCCTCGGTCGGCGCGCCGCAGGATGAGCCCGACCACGGCGTGACGGTGGTGTTCATCGAACTGCCCAATACCAAGATCGAGCTGCTGTATCCGCTGGGCGAGGATTCTCCGATCGCCGGGTTTCTGGCCAAGAACCCCGCGGGCGGCATCCACCATATCTGCTACGAGGTTGACGACATCCTTGCCGCCCGCGACCGGCTGAAAGCCTCGGGTGCGCGGGTGCTGGGCAGCGGAGAGCCGAAGATCGGGGCGCATGGCAAGCCGGTGCTGTTCCTCCACCCCAAGGATTTCAACGGCTGCCTTGTGGAACTGGAACAGGTCTGATGACCATCACCGCCGCCATCGTTCTGTTCTCGGTGGTGTGGTTCATGGTGTTCTTCATCGTGCTGCCGCTGCGCGTCACCTCGCAGGGCGAGGCGGGCAGCGTGGTGCCCGGCACGCCCGCCTCGGCACCGGCGGGCAACGTCGTGGTGCGCAAGGCCCGGCTGACCACGCTGATCGCCGTGGCGGTCTGGGCGGTGCTGTCGGCCATCATCCTTTCAGGAGTGATCACAGTGCGCGATTTCGACTGGATGGGCCGCATGGGCTCGCCGCCGGTGATCGGGGGCGGCGCGCCGGTCACCGACTGACGCTACACCCCGCGTTCGCCGTTCAGGCGGTGGAACAGGTGGGTGAAGGTCGCGGCCCCCAGCATCGGGATCAGCAGGTTCAGCAGCGGAACCGACAGGGGCGCCGCCATCAGCGTGCCCGCCAGCCAGATCTGCAGCGGATAGCGCGCGCGCAGCGCCTTGGCCCCCGGCCGCCCCAGCCTGCGCATCGCGACCAGCGTGAAATACTCCCGCCCCAGCAGAAACCCGTTCACCGCCCAGAACAGCACCGGAACGAACGGCCCCGCAAAGGGGTAGAGCAGCAGCGCCACGAGGTTGACCGCCAGGATCAGCGCAAAGAAGTTGGCGGTGTCGATCAGCGAATCCATCAGCTTCGGGCGCGGCACGGGGGGCAGGGCGGGGTAGTGCCGGTCTTCGACGGCCTGGGCCACATCCTCCAGAAACAGCCCGGTGAAGGCCGAAGCCACCGGCACCATCAGGAACACCGACAGCCCCAGCATGAACACGGCCGACCCCCAGCTGACCAGGGTGTCGATACCGCCGACCGGGCCGACGAAGGGGATCTCTATCATGTCGGGGGTAAAGGCCTGCAGCGCGACCAGAAAGGCGGCATAGACGCCGGTAAGCAGCGCGAGGGTCAGCGCCAGCCCCAGCAACAGCACGCGGCGGAAGCGGCGGTCGCCAAGCTGGCGCAGGGCGCGCAGGAAGTCGGCGAAGATCATGCGGACACCCAGGTGGTCAGCGCGGCCACGTCGGGGCGCGGGCGGTCGGTCACCGTCACGGTCGGGCTGGCGATGTGGATGATGCCCGCCACGCTTTCCCCGGCGGCCAGCCCCAGCCCCGCGGTCACGAAACCCCGCTCATGCGCGGGCCAGCCGGTCAGCCAGCACGCGCCCCAGCCCGAGGCCAGCGCCGCATTCACCAGCCCCAGGCAGACCGCCCCCGCCGACAGCAGCTGTTCCACCGGCGGCACCTTGTCGGATGCCTTCGGGCTGGAAACCACCACCACCGCCAGATGCGCCTGATCATACTGCCCGCGCCCCTTGGCCGTCTGCTCGGCGTCCTTTCCCAGCGCCACCGCGCGCGCCTCGGCAAGATCGGCCAGCCGCGCCAGCGCCGCCCCTTGCAGCACGATGAAGCGCCAAGGTTCCAGCTTGCCATGATCGGGCACACGCGCGGCGGCCGTCAGCAGCGGCAGCAACTGCGCGGCCGTTGGCACCGGCAGGGCCAGCAGCTTGGGCGGGCAGGACCGGCGGGTCAGCAGGAAATCGAGCGCGGGCGACGGCGGTGCTGCAAGGTCGGACGTGTCGGGCAGAATGTCGGGGGGCATCGGACTCTCCTTTTGCCACAGGATGTCGGGGATCGGCGGTGCAGGGTCAAGCTGCGCATGGCAGAAAACAGCCGTTCGGCACCCGCCCGGCCGGGTTCCGGGCCATTCCCCGGCCCGCGGGGGCTTTTTCCGGGCGGAAAGGGCGGCTATGACGGCACAGACCAACCGGAGACGCCGATGCCAGCCCTTGACCGCCGCGCCGCGCTTGCCCTGATGCTTTGCGGCCTTGCCGCCTGCGGCCGCCCGTCACGGGACGGCGGCATGGGCCGCGGCGATCTCTACCCCAACGAAACACCGGAACTGCGCCGCCTGATCCAGCACCACGCCAACGCGCATGACGTGCCGGTCGATCTGGTGCAGCGGGTGGTGCTGCGCGAAAGCAGCCACAATCCGGGCGCGCGCAACGGGCCTTACTACGGGCTGATGCAGATCCTGCCGCAGACAGCACAGACGATGGGTTACCGCGGCCCGGCGCAGGGCCTGCTGGATGCCGACACCAACCTGAAATACGGGGTGAAATACCTGCGCGGCGCCTGGCTGGTGGCCAACGGCAACCGCGACCGGGCGGTGATGTGGTATTCCAAGGGCTACTACTACGAGGCCAAGCGGCGCGGGATGCTGGTGGAGACCGGCCTGCGCAGCGGCTGAGCACAGGCGGCGGGGCGCGCCAAAAATCTTGAAACAAGATTTTTGCAAGAAAATTGCTTAATTTTCTTGGGTGCCCGGCCGGACCGGCGGTCACGCAGGGGCAAGCAGCACCTCCATCTCGTTGATCAGCCCGGACAGGAAGGCATCGAAGCGCGGCCCCGGCTGGCGCAGGTGCAGCGTGCGGGCCAGCGGGTCTGGCGCGGTGGTCTTGCTGCCCGACAGCTCCTCCAGCACGGCATGGCCGCAGAACGGCACATAGGTTTCGGAATAGCCGCCCTCGTGCACCAGCACCAGTCGCCCGGCGCACAGGTCCGCCGCCGCCTCCATCATGCTGGCGGTCATCCGGCGGAAGGTTTCGGCGGTGGCCATGGTGCGCGACAACGGGTCGATGGCGGCGGCGTCATAGCCGCTGGCGACCACGATCACGTCGGGGCGAAAGCGCGCCAGCGCCGGGCGGACCAGCCGCGCCATCGCCTCCAGATAGCCCGCATGGCCGGTGCCGGGCGGCAGCGGGATGTTGATGTTGGCACCGATGCCGGCGCCCGCGCCGCGCGCGTCCAGGGCGCCGGTGTCCATCGGATAGTTGTTTTCCTGATGCAGGCTGATGGTCAGCACCTCGGGGCGGGCGTAGAAGACCGCCTCGGTGCCGTTGCCGTGGTGCACGTCCCAGTCCACCACCGCCACCCGGCGGCAGAGGCCCGCCGCCAGCGCCGCCTCGACCGCGATGGCGATATTGGCCAGGAGGCAGAAGCCGTTGGGAAAATCGGGCAGGCAATGGTGGCCCGGCGGCCGCGACAGCGCATAGGCATTGCGCATCCGCCCGGTCAGCACGTCGAGCAGCGCCGCCTTGGCAAGCCCTGCCGACAGCGCCGCGATCTCGAACCCGCCCGGCCCGAACGGCGCGCGCAGGCCAAGCTCGCCGCCCCCGGCATCCGACAGCGCCTTGAAGGCGGTCAGGTAGCTTTCGGGGTGGACGCGCAACAGGTCTTCCCAAGTGGCAGCGTCGGCCTGACGGGGCGCGAGGTCGCGCATCAGGCCGGTCACTTCCAGAAGGTTCTTCAGCCGCCGCTTGGTTTCCGGGTTTTCCGGCAACCCGCCGGGCAGCGGCTGCACCAGACCGCCCACCGGCATCAGGCCCGCATAGTTGCCGCCGCCATGCCAGAAACAGCGTTCATCCCAGAAAAAGCCCGTGGTCATGACAGTCCTCCGTTTGCGCCCAGACTAGGGGCGCGCTACACCCGGTGCCAGAGGAAACCCGCATGTCTGCTGCTCCCCTGTCGCATCTGGCCGTGACCGGCGCCCGCATCGCGGTGCGCGTGACGCCGCGCGCCTCGCGCAATGCGGTGGTGGAGGAGGGCGGGGTGATCCGGGTCTATGTCACCTGCGTGCCCGAGGACGGCAAGGCCACCCGCGCCGTGGCCGAACTGCTGGCAAAGGCCATGGGCGTGGCCAAGACGCGGCTGACCCTGCTGCACGGGGCTGCGGCGCGCGACAAGCTGTTCCGGCTCGACTGAAAGGGGGGCGGTGCGGTCGCCATCGGCGGCGTTGAGCCCCGGCGCCACCCCGGGTGCCGGGCCGAGTGCCGTGCCGGTTTCGGCGGTTGCCGCGTCGCGGGCGGCACGGGTCGCCTGTTGCGCGTTCATACCTTCAGGCGGCCTGCGGGCGTGGCCATCCCGGCCAGCCTCGGGTCACTCCGTGCAGGTGCCAGCCATCCACGACATCCGGGGCCCGCCCGGCAGCGCCCCGGCAACCGACCTGACGGCCAAGCCCGGCGCCGCGTCGCCTGGCCCGGTGCGCTGCGGCGGTCACTTCGTCAGGATCAGCTTGCCCGCCCGGGTGATGCGCAGGCTGTAGGTCTGCCCGTGAAGCACGATGCCGGCCAGCACCCCGCCGCCGGTCAATCGCAGCGCGTCATGCATCGGCACCGCATCGGCCTGCGGCCCGGCCGGGGCCGTCATGCCCGCCCCTCCAGCCGGTCAAGCAGCAGCGCCAGGCCGCCGCGCGGCAGCAGCCCGGCAAACGCCTGACGCAGCAGGGCGGCAAGGTCGGCATCGGGGATGTGGTGCGGGTGGACGGAGTGGCCGGGAAACAGCGGGGTCATGGTGTGGAATCCTCCGAGGGTTGCGCGTCCGGGCTGCCCTCGAAGGTTGGCTTGGACCCGTGAAAGGTGACGGATTCGCTTCGGCTTGTAAAGACCGATTCTTTTTGTCGGAAAATATGCGCCCGACCCGCCAGCCGGTTCAGCCCGGCGTCAGGCAGGTCTGCCATTGATCGCGGGGCAACGCACGCCCATATCCGGCGCTGGTGGAGAAGACGGAGCACGACATGAAAGACGCGAAATCCTTGCTGGACGGGCTGCTGGGCGGGCTTGGCCAGGGAAGTGGCGCCGGGTTGGGCGGCATGGCGACGAAGGCGAAAGGCGCATGGGACGGCCAGTCCGGCCTGACCAAGGGCGCGATTGCCGGCGGGCTGCTGGGCATCCTTGTGGGCGGTAGCGGCACCCGGAAGCTGGCCGGATCGGCGCTGAAGGTCGGGGGGGCCGCGCTGGTCGGCGGGCTGGCCTACAAGGCCTGGCAGGACTGGCAGGCGGGCAAGTCCGCCGGGGCCCCTGAAACCGGCCCCCTGGCGCTGCCCGCCCCCGAAGGCACGGCCTTCCTGCCCAGCGACCCCTTTGCCGCCAACGACCTGTCGCAAAGGCTGGTGCAGGCGATGGTGGCGGCGGCAAAGGCCGATGGCCATGTGACCAAGATGGAACGCAGCCGCATCGGCATTCAGCTTGACCAGCTTGGACTGGGCGCCGAGGCACATGCCCTGATCAGCGCCGAGCTTGATGCGCCGCTGGATGTCGGGCGCGTCGCGGCGCTGGCCCGCACGCCCGAGGAGGCGGCCGAGGTCTATGCCGCCTCGCTGCTGGTGGTGGATCCGGAAGCCCCGGCCGAGCGCGGCTATCTTGCGATGCTGGCCGCGCGGCTGCAACTGGAGCCGGGACTGGTGGAGCATCTCCACGCCCGAGCGGCCGCGCTGTAGTGTGCGCAGGCGGCCCGGGTCAGGGCCGCACGCCACCCGTGGCTTCGGTCACCCGGTCGGCGGCGGCGCGCACCAGTGCGCCGATCCGCCCCGCATCCGACAACCCGACCCGGAAGGCCGGGCCGGACACCGACAGCCCTGCCACCGGTTCGGCATGGGCGTTGAAGATCGGGGCGGCGACGCAGCGCATTCCCTCGGCGCGTTCCTGATCGTCGATGGCATGGCCGCGCTCGCGCGTGCGGGCCAGATCGCGCAGCAGCGCCGTTTCGGACGTGATCGACAGCGAGGTGAACCTTGCAAGCCCCTGCCGCGCGATGATCTGGCGCACCCGGTCTTCGGGCAGCCACGCCAGCAGCGCCTTGCCGATCCCCGAGACATGCATCGGCCCCTTGGTGCCGGGCGGGAAGAAGGCGCGGATCGCCTCGTGGGTTTCGACCTGGCTGAGGAACAGCACCTGGTCGCCGCTTTCCACCCCCAGGTTGGCGGTCTCGCCGGTGTCGCGCATCAGCGCGTCCATCGGCTGGCGGGCGCGCTCGACCACCTTGGTGCGGCGCAGGAAGGCCGAGCCGATGCGGAACGCGCCGCCGCCGACATGCCAGAGCTGCCCCGGCTCCTCGATTTCCACGATGCCATGCGCCTGAAGCGTGACCAGCGCGCGATAGACCGTGGCCGGGGCCTGGGCCGAGCGTTCGGCCAGATCCGACAGCGTCAGTCCCGACGACCCCGCCAGAAGCTGCAACAGCCCCATCGCCCGGTCGAGCGATTGCACGGTGTTCTGTTCGGTCTTGTCGTGAAACGATTTCGGGCGGCCGCGCGGGCGCGAGGCGGGGGCATCGGGCAAGCGTGTTGCCATGGCAGGGGCCTTTCGCGGGATTTATTCTCGGATGTGAAAAACCAATTCACCTGATGAAAAACGCGGCAGCCCTGCAATTGCAAGGGAAAACCCGGGTCGGCGGGCGACGCGCCGCGCCGGACGAAAAAATTGTGCGCCGGGGTGCCGGGGGCTAACGTGAGAAAATCCCCGCAATGTCCGGAAAGGTGTTGCCCATGTCCTCGCAGAACCCCGTGTTCATTCCCGGCCCGACCAACATCCCCGAACGCATCCGCAAGGCGTGCGACGTGCCGACGATGGACCACCGCTCGCCCGCCTTCGGCAAGCTGTTCCGCCCGGCGGTGGCGGGGGTGAAGCGGGTTCTCGGCATGACGGAGGGCGAGGTGTTCCTGTTCCCCTCGACCGGCACGGGGGGGTGGGAGGCCGCGATCACCAACACCCTGTCGCCGGGCGACACCGTGCTGGCGGCAGAGTTCGGGATGTTCAGCCATCGCTGGATCGACCTGTGCCGCCGCCACGGGCTTAACGTGCAGGTGATCGAGGCGCCCTGGGGCGAGGGAGCGCCCATCGCGGCCATCGAGGCCGCGCTGGCCGCTGACCGCTCCCACCGGATCAAGGCCGTTCTTGCGACCCACAATGAAACCGCGACCGGCGTTCGGTCCGACATCGCTGCGATCCGGCGTGCCATGGACGCCACCTCGCATCCGGCGATGCTGATGGTCGATGGCGTGTCGTCGATCGGGTCGATGCCGTTCGAGACGGATGGCTGGAGGGTGGATCTGGCGGTGGCGGGCAGCCAGAAGGGCTTCATGCTGCCCGCGGGGCTTGCCATCGTCGGGGCCAGCCCCAGGGCGCTGGCGGCGATGGCCGGGGCTGCGTTGCCGCGCACGTTCTTCGACTTTGCCGACATGCAGCGCGCCCATGCGGCGGGCGGCTACCCCTACACCCCGGCCGTGGGGCTGATCGCGGGGCTTGCGACCGCCATCGAGATGCTGGAGGAGGAAGGGCTGGACGCCGTCTATGCCCGCCACAGCCGCATTGCCGAAGGCGTAAGGCGTGCGGTGGCCGTATGGGGGATGAAACCCTGCGCGGTTTCGCCGGACCTGTATTCCGACACGGTCACGGCGGTCGTGGTGCCCGAGGGCTGCAACGGCACCGACCTGGTGCGGGTGGCCGCCGAGAGCTACGGCGTGGCTTTCGGGGTCGGGCTGGGGGAGGTGGCGGGCAAGGTGTTCCGCATCGGGCATCTGGGGATGCTGACCGATGTGATGATGCTGTCCGGCCTTGCCACCGCCGAGATGTGCATGGCCGATCTGGGCTGGCCGGTGCGGCTGGGGTCGGGGGTGGCCGCGGCGCAGGACTGTTACCGGGCGGGGGCGGCCGGGGTGGCAAAAGCGGCCTGACCTGCCAGCGACGGTGCGCGGGGCGGGCGAAGGATGGGTATTTGTGCCAAGAAGAAACCGGGGGCGCGGTGCGTGTTCCGGGCGCAGGAAGGACGAGACGATGCAGATACCGACTTTTGATGATGTGCTGGCGGCGCACGGGCGGATCCGCCCATATGTTCACCGCACGCCGGTGCTGACCTCCAGCTATCTGAACGCGCTGACCGGGGCGGAACTGTTCTTCAAGTGCGAGAACTTCCAGAAGGCCGGGGCGTTCAAGGTGCGGGGCGCGTCGAACGCGGTGTTCGGGCTGTCCGACGACAAGCTGGCGCGCGGGGTGGCCACGCATTCCAGCGGCAACCATGCGCTGTCGCTGAGCTATGCCGCCGGGCGGCGCGGCATTCCCTGCCAGGTGGTGATGCCGCGCACCGCACCGCAGGCCAAGAAAGATGCCGTGCGCGGATATGGCGGGGTGATCGTGGAATGCGAGCCCTCGACCAGTTCGCGCGAGGCGGTGTTTGCCGAAATGGTGGCGGCCTCGGGCGCGGATTTCGTGCATCCCTACAACGACCCGCGGGTGATCGCGGGGCAGGCGACCTGTTCGCGCGAACTGATGGAGCAGGTCGAGGGGCTGGATGCGGTGATCGCCCCGATCGGGGGGGGCGGCATGATTTCGGGCACCTGCCTCACGCTGTCTGCGATCGCGCCCAAGGTTCGGATCTATGCCGCCGAACCGGCGCAGGCCGACGATGCCGCGCGCAGTTTCCGTGCCGGGCACATCATCGCGGACGACGCGCCCGACACGGTGGCCGACGGGCTGAAGGTGCCGCTGAAGGATCTGACCTGGCATTTCGTGCAGGCCCATGTCACCGACATCCTGACCGCTTCGGAGGCCGAGATCATCGCCGCCATGCGCCTGACGTGGGAGCGGATGAAGATCGTGATCGAAGCCAGCTGCGCCGTGCCGCTGGCCACCATCCTGAACGCGCCCGAGGTTTTCCGGGGCCGCCGCGTCGGGGTGATCCTGACCGGCGGCAATGTCGATCTGGACAAGCTGCCCTGGATGCAGGGCTGAGGAGGCTGAGATGAATGCGACCGTGAAACTTGACGGGCTTGAGGTCGGCTACGACATTCCGGCGCTGCCGGGGATGGACGAGGCCGACATCCAGACGCCCTGCCTCGTGCTCGACCTCGACGCGCTGGAGCGCAACATCGTCAAGATGGGCGATTTCGCGCGGAAGGCGGGGATGCGCCACCGGGTGCATGGCAAGATGCACAAGTCGGTGGACGTGGCGCTGTTGCAGGAACGGCTGGGCGGCTCGGTCGGGGTGTGCTGCCAGAAGGTGTCGGAGGCCGAGGTCTTCGCGCGCGGCGGCATCAGGGACGTGCTGGTCAGCAACCAGGTGCGCGACCCCGCCAAGATCGACCGGCTGGCGCGGCTGCCGAAGCTCGGGGCGCGCACGCTGTGCTGCGTCGACGATCTGGCCAACGTCGCCGACCTGTCGGCGGCAGCCCAGCGGCATGGCACCGAGATCGAGTGCCTGGTGGAGATCGACTGCGGCGCCGGGCGTTGCGGGGTGGTGACCACGCCCGCCGTGGTGGCGCTGGCCAGGGCGATTGACGCCGCACCGGGGCTGAAGTTTGCTGGCATCCAGGCCTATCAGGGGGCGATGCAGCATCTTGACAGCTACGAGGACCGCAAGGCGAAGATCGCGGCGGCGGTGGCGATGGTGAAGGATGCCGTCGATGCGCTGGCGGGCGAAGGCATCACCTGCGACATCGTCGGCGGTGGCGGGACGGGCAGCTATTACTTTGAAAGCGCCTCGGGGGTCTACAACGAGCTGCAATGCGGCAGCTATGCCTTCATGGATGCCGATTACGGCCGGATTCTCGACAGGGACGGCCAGCGGATCGACCGGGGCGAATGGGAAAACGCGCTGTTCATCCTGACCAGCGTGATGAGCCATGCCAAGGCCGACAAGGCGATCTGCGATGCCGGGTTGAAGGCGCAGTCGGTCGACAGCGGCCTGCCGGTGATCTTCGGGCGCGACGACGTGAAATACGTCAAGTGCTCGGACGAGCATGGCGTGATCGACGATCCGCAGGGGGTGCTGAAGGTCAATGACAAGCTGCGGCTGGTGCCCGGCCACTGCGACCCGACCTGCAACGTGCATGACTGGTATGTCGGGGTGCGGGGCGGCAAGGTCGAGGTGGTCTGGCCGGTCTCGGCGCGCGGCAAGGCGTATTGAGACCCCCGGGAGCCAGCGCGCCCGATTTTTCTACGAAAAATCAAGCAGACAGGATCGCCACACATGCTGATCGTGCCCGAAACGCTGATCGACGGCCTGATCACGCCGGATGATGCCTATCGCGTGGTCGAGGCGGTGTTTTCCGCGATGGCCGCCGGACAGGCCGAGAACTTCCCCGTGGTGCGCGAGGCGCTGGGCGAGGGGCGGCTTTACGGCTTCAAGTCCGGGATCGACCGGGCCGGGGGCGTGCTGGGGCTGAAATCGGGCGGCTATTTTCCCGGAAACATGGCGCGGGGGCTGACCAACCACCAGTCCACGGTGTTCCTGTTCGAGCCCGAGACCGGGCAGGCGACGGCGATGGTCGGGGGCAACCTCTTGACCGCGCTGCGCACGGCGGCCGCCTCGGCGGTGTCGATCACGCATCTGGCACGCCGGGATGCGCGGGTGCTGGGCATGGTCGGCGCCGGGCATCAGGCCGCTTTCCAGTTGCGCGCGGCGGCGAAGGTGCGCGACTTCGATCGGGTGCTGGGCTGGAACCTGCACCCCGAGATGCTGCCACGACTGGCCGAGGCGGCGGCCGATGTGGGCCTGCCGTTCGAGGCGGTTTCGCTGGAGGAGCTGGGGGCGAGGGCCGATGTGATCATCACCATCACCTCCAGCCCCGCAGCCAGTCTGCGCGATGCTCATGTCCGCCCCGGAACGCATCTGGCCTGCATGGGCACCGACACCAAGGGCAAGCAGGAGGTGGAGCCTGCCCTGCTGGCGCGGGCTTCGGTTTTCACCGACGAGGTGGCGCAGGCGGTTTCCATCGGAGAGGCGCAGCATGCCGTGGCGGCGGGCCTGCTGGATGCCGGGGCCATCACGCCGCTGGGGGCGGTGGTGAACGGCGCGCATCCGGGGCGGCGGTCGGCGGACGAGATCACGCTTTTTGACGGAACCGGGGTCGGGTTGCAGGATCTGGCCGTAGCCGCCGAGGCGGTGCGCCGCGCGGTCGAGCGGGGGCTGGCAACCGAAGTCGCGCTATAGGAGGGTTTTCGGCAAGGCAGCGGCGCCGGCTGGCGTGAACCGGACCCGGCTCGGCACGCAGGCAGAGGGTGCGGACGTTTCTGGCGGGGATTGCAGCGAAAAGAACGATGGGGGCCGCGTGGCAACGGGCTGCGCGAGCAGGGCACACAGGGCCACAGCCCCCGGCCGACGTTGCGATGTTCAGCAAGCCGACCTGCCGAAGGATTTCGTCGTCGACGGGGGCATGGCCGACGGTGAGGAGGAGCCCGCCAGAACCGCAGTCGTCCGGAAACCGCAGGCGGCAGCGCATCGTTGCAGGATCGCGGCGGCGACCGGCTGCGGGCAGGGCACCTTGCGGGGGGAAGCGGTCAGAGGGTGACGAGCCACGGGTCTGGGTAGAGGTGTTCCTCGATGTTCGGGGTGGTGCCGATGCGGTCGAGCACGGCGAACATGCCGGGGGCGTGCAGCGGCGTCAGCACGCCGTGCCAGGTGCCGCGGTGCAGGTTGATGCCCTGCGCGCCGTTGGTCAGGAACGCGCGGGGCGTGGTGGAGGGGGCTTCGGTAACGAGGACGAGGAACGGATGCGCGGTCATCGGCAGGAAGGCCTGCGAGCCGTCGGGGTGACGCTCGACCAGATCGAGCAGGTAGGGCAGGGAGCGGGGTTCGGCGCGGAATACCGACAGGCCGGGGCGGCCATCGGGGCCGAAGTCGAGCCGGGCACGGTCGTGGTAACGGGCGCAGAGGCCGTGGTTGATCATCCGGTCGGGATCGCCGGTCGCATCGAGCACGTCGCCGAACGGGGCGAAGGCTTCGGCGGTGAGGGGCTCGGTGCGGATGCTGGGCATGGCGGTCCTTGTGGCCGAGGGCGGACCGGGGGTTTCACACCCCCGGGCCCCCGTGGGATATTTGGGCAAAGGTGAATGGGGAAGGGGGTTCGGTGCGGGTGCCGGGCATGGCGGTCCTGTGTGGCCGGGGGCGGACCGGGGGTTTCACACCCCCGGGCCCCCGTGGGATATTTGGGCAATGGAACGCGCGAAATTATTCCGTAATCTGCTGCAATGATTGGGGAACCGCAAGGGTGCCGTTTTCATGTGGATTTTCAGGTGGTTAAGTAGGCAGCATTCCGGTGCAATTACTTGCCCGGTGCGCAAGCCGTAAGCTATTGATTTTGTTAGGTGTGCGGCCGATTGCGGACCCTATAGCGGACCCTGATCGTCCTGCGAGGATGGCGCATTTAAGTAGTGCCGGTTGATGGCATCGGCGGCCTCGTCCCGCTTACGGGCCATCTGTGCGAGCGCATCGCCGGTCAGGTCCACCGATCCCTTTCGAAAAAGGCCGCCTCGTGCCTGCACCGCCATTACTGTAGCAACGTCCCTGGTCAGGCTTCCGAACGATGCGATCATGCCTGAAAGTTCGGTCGTTGTTGCGGCTTCCACCAAGTCGGCCGCGATCTTCGCAGCAACCGGAGCTGGAACTAGGCGTAAAAGCCGAACCATCGCCAACTCGTCATCCGTCCAGTCCGGCGTACCTTCGACAATCTTCCCTAGCAGCGCGGCGCCATTCAATCCTGGCGTCAAGTCTGCATCGTCAAAGAACGACTCGGATATCTCGCAACGGGCAGCAATCTGCGCAAGCACGTACTCGTTCGGAAGAGACCTGCCCGACTCATAGTTGGCCAGTGCCGAGCGGGAAATTCCCACCTTGCGACTGAACTCTTCCTGCGTGTTCTCACCACGAAGAAAGCGAATTCTTCGAACAATGTAGCGCGTCAACCAGCATGTCCGTGACCGTCAACCACGTTGGCCGGTTTTAGGCCGCTGGGTTGGCGTATCTGGAATTGTTTTTCGCTCAGCCTTCTCCTTTGTCCTTGTTGTCGGCGATGGTTGTCGTTGGCGGTCTGCTCAGCGCCTCTTTGTTGGAGGCGGCCGCGCGCTGGCGGAAGCTTTCGGCATTCATCTCCAGGATCGCTGCGTGATGAACCAGCCGGTCGATGGCGGCGACGGTCATCGCCTTGTCCGGGAAGATCTGGTCCCAGCCGCTGAAGGGCTGGTTGGCGGCGATGGCGATGCTGCGGCATTCGTAGCGCCGGGCGATCAGCTCGAAGAGCACGCCTGTCTCGGCCTGATCCTTGTGGGCGTAGGTGATGTCGTCGAGGATGATCAGGTCGAACTTGTCGAGCTTGGCGAGCGCGGCTTCGAGCACCAGATCGCGGCGGGCGGCCTGAAGTCGCTGCACCAGATCGCTGGTGCGGGTATAGAACACGCGGTGTCCCCGCTCGATCAGGGCATGGCCTATCGCGCAGAGAATGTGCGTTTTGCCCGTGCCGGAATTGCCGATGGCGATCAGATTGCCGCCACCCTCCAGCCAGTCGCCGGCCGCCAAGGCCTCGATCCGGGCGCGCGGCAGGGTTGGCAGCGCCTTGAAGTCGAAGGTCGCCAGCGTCTTGCCAGCCGGTAGCTGTGCCTCGTTCATGTGGCGCTGAATGCGGCGCATGTCGCGCTCGGCCAGTTCGTATTCCGCGAGGACAGCCAGAAAGCGGGCAGCGGGCCAGCCTTCGGTGTCGGCACGGGTGGCGATGTCGGCCCAAAGCTTGTGGAAGCTGGGCAGGCGCAGCGCGGTCAGCATGCCGGGCAGCGTGTGGATGTCGATCTCGCGGGAGGTCATGCGCAGGCTCCCAGAAGGGCATCGAAGCTGTCGAGCGAGGGATGGGCGACGGCAACATCTCTCGGCAGCGCCGTTTGCCGCGGGTTCAGGCAGGATGCCAGAGGTCCGGGATCGGGCACCCGGCCCGCGTCCAATTCTGCTGCCAGCAGATGTGCCAGTTCCGCCTCGCAGGCCCGGTCGTGGGCGATGAACAGCAGGTCGACCATGCGGCGGCAGGCGTCGCGGCGGGGCAGATCACGCTGCAGCACCTGCCAGGCTGCAGCGTATTCGGTTCGCGGGAACAGGCTGTCGCGGTAGATCGAACTCCACAGGGCTTGCGGTTTGCGCCGCAGCGCATGGATGACGTGATGGTAGTTGATGACATGCACGCGATGGCCATCGCCGCGACCTCGCGCCCTTGTATGGCTGACGACCAGGGTGCTGCCGAGAAAGGCCTCAAGGCGATCGTCGTAAAGGTGGACCCGCAAGCGCTGCCCGATCAGCTGCGACGGGGCGCTGTAGAAGATGCTCTTGACCAGAAAGCCGCTGGTGCGGGTGACCGGAACCACGGTCTCTGTAAAGTCGGTGGTGCGCCGGGGCGGCAGGGGCTTCAGATGCGCCCGTTCCACCTGCGTGGCCGCCGCCCGCTGCCGGTTGCGCCGTGCCACCAGAATGTCGATGAAGCGGCGGTAGTCCTCAATGCTGGCGAAGTCGCGGCTGCCGCGCAGGATCAGCGCCTGTTCGATGGCTTTCTTGAGGTGCCGGTTCTGGGATTCCACCGCGCCGTTCTCATGAGCCTCGCCGCGGTTGTTGCGACTGGCCTCCATGCCGTAATGGCCGACGAAGGCATTGTAGCGCGTGGTGATATCCTGGCGCTGGTCAGCCGTCAGGTTGCGGAAAGCGGCCGAGAGGCTGTCGGTGCGATGCTCCTGTGGTGCCCCGCCGAGCGACCAGAGCGCCTGCTGCAGGTTCTCGGCCAGGGCCGTGAAGCTCTCCCCGCCCAGGACCACCCCGACATGCTCCCACCGGCTGTAGACCATGACGAAGTGGTAAAGCAGATGCGGGAATAGCTGGCCCGCGATCGTCACCTCCAGCTCCTCGGCATGAGTGAAGTCAGACTGGGCCATGCGGCCCGGCTCCGGCGTCTGGCGGAAGATGATGTCGCGCTCGGGTCCGTTCAGCGCCCGCCACTGCCGCACCCGCCGTTCCAGGGTGCGCCGGATGCCGGTCATCGGGGAAGGCCAGCGGGTGCAGGCCCTGAAGGTGGCGCAGCAGGGTGACGGCCTGCAAAGTGCTGTCCCTCTCCAGCAAAGGAAGGATGTCGCCCTCCCAAAAGCCTTCGAGGGGATCGGCCACCGTGCGCCCGTGAACGATCTTGCGGTTCGAGGGCAGCGTCGGATTGGCATCGAACCGTCGGGCCGTGCGCTCACTGAACCCGGCGCGGGCGGCCGACGTGCGCTGACTGTGATATCGGAGGTCGGACATGTATAATCTCAATTGCTGGTCGTTGATGGGTTTGTAGGCCAACCCGGATCCTCCGTTTGACGGCAGAGGAACCCGGCTTACCAACCCGCAGCGACCAGCACCTTCCCCGAAATCAATCAAGCCGGTGGGGCTGCCCTCCAGACGGGCATGCCCGTCTTCCGTTCAGCCCCACCGGCCAAGGTGGTTGCCGGCACCGGCCAAGATGGTTGTCGCTGAACAGAACAATTCCGTTCTTTGTTGTTCTGCGCGTTGCCATTTGTGTATTCTGTGTAATTGTGCAGTTTGTGTAGCGTGACACAGGCCGCACCGATGTCAAAGAAGCGTTCTCCCATCAAAGCCCGCCTATGGAACGAGGGGAAGACTATCCCCCAATGGGCTGAAGAAAACGGGTTCAAGGTCCGAAACGTCGAAGCCGTGATCTACGGCCACAACAAGGGTCACTATGGGGTAGCGGAGAAAATCGCGGCTGCGCTCGGTCTGAAGGAGCAGCCGAAGTGATTTCTATCGCGGCCAGCGAGTTTGCGGTCCGAGCAGGCATCGGCGAGCGCGTTGCCAGGCGGGCATTCAGCAAAGGGTCGTGGCGCGGTCATCGGCTGCCATTGATCGAAATTGCCGGGCAGCCTGGCGGAGCGGGCGGTACTGTCCTTCACTTGCTTCCGGAGTGCGCAAGCCCCGAGCTTATCGCGCTTCTGTCCCTCTCCGAAACCGCCCCTTCAACTCTCGTTAAACCGCGCCTGAACACCCGCCCGGCCGATCATCACTTCCGGATTGCGGCGGACAGGCAGCGGATCATCGCGCCGATTCTGACCCATCCGAAGGGTTCGGCCGAACGGGCGGCAGCCTTTCGGGTGGCGGCGGCGGAACAGCACCAAATTGGCGATGGCTGGTCACGGTTTGCCGAGAACACACTCCGCGACTGGGTGCGCGCCGCGGAAACCGGCGGTACGGCGGCGCTGACTCCGGTGACACGGGCGGACAAGGGCAAGACCCGTGTCCTGATCACCCGCGCCTGGGACGAAGGCTGCGGCCTGGCCGATGACGTGCAGGCACGGATCGAAGAACGGATTGACCGGACGGCGCGCGGCCCGATGATGAAGGGCACGTCCGACCGGGAAGTCATCCGCTTGTGTGCGTCGGAACTTCGGCAACTGACACTTGCTGCCGGGTCCGTCATCCCGAAAGCTTCGCTGACAGAGTGTTTCCGGCTGAACAGCCATTGGGTTCAACGTTTTGCAGAAATGCGCGCGGTGTATCAGCAGGT
This sequence comes from Paracoccaceae bacterium Fryx2, assembly GCA_032334235.1. Taxonomy (NCBI): domain Bacteria; kingdom Pseudomonadati; phylum Pseudomonadota; class Alphaproteobacteria; order Rhodobacterales; family Paracoccaceae; species Paracoccaceae bacterium Fryx2. The sequence goes on along the minus strand of JAVSGI010000003.1, from coordinate 1,057,603 downwards.
CGTGTCGCGAATGCTGTGGAAATTCCCTGGCGGTGTGGTCCGGGCATGTGAAGGTTCGGTTTCTCAGGCGGCTGCGTCAAGAGGTATCGGGTCGAGGGGCTGGGAAAGCGTCTCCCAGCCGTCGACCTTGCGCATCTGGATCTGACCGGATGCCAGCAGCGCCCAGAGCAGCATCGGCACGGTCTCGGCGCAGGGCAGCACGGTCTGGGTCTTGATCCGGCGGCGGAACTCCTCGTTCAGCCGTTCGATGGCGTTGGTGGTCCGGGCCGACTTCCATTGCGAGGGATCGAGGCGGGTGAAGCTGAAGAGCCGGTCCCCTGCTTCTTCAAGGCTGTCGGCAACGGCCTTGCACTTGAGCTGCCACTTGCGCAGGAATGCCTTGCGGCGGGTCTCGATCCCGGCGGCGGTGTCGGCGCAGATCATGTCGCGGTAGTCCTCGGTCAGCTCGTCGTGCAGGTGCCTGGGCGCGTGCGCCAGCAGGTTTCGGTGCTTGTGGACCGTGCAGCGCCGGATCGGCAGAGCCTCGCCCCAGAGCGCGACCAGAGCGGCTTCAAGCCCGGGAGCGCCATCGACGATGACGAATTCGGGCCGCTTCAGACCGCGGGCATCAAGGTCGTCGAGGAACTGGCGCCAGGCAGATGTGCTCTCTCCGCCCATGTTCTTGATGGATAACAATACCTTCTGCCCGTCGCGGCGGATGCCGATCGCCGCCAGCACCGAGATGTTGGTGGCCTTGCGGTCCAGCCGGGTCCGGATCACGGTGCCGTCGAGGATCAGCCGGACGATGTCCTCGTCGGCCAGGCTGCGGGCCGACCAGGCATCCCAATCCACCTTCACCTTGCGCCAGGCCCGGCTGACCACATCCTTGCTGACGGCGCCCTCGAACAGCCCGAACAGCGCCCGCTTGACGCGCCGGGTGTTGGTCCCGGCAAGATAGACCGCCGCGATCAGCGCCTCGGCCTTCTTCGTCAGCCGCTGGTAGCGCGGCAGCGCCTTCGAGCGCCATTCCTTAGCCTTGCCGTCCTCGTCCTCGACCCGGGCGCGGGGCACGCGCACCGTTTCGGTGCCGAAGGTGCCGGTCAGCTGCCGCTCGCGGTGCCCGTGGCGATAGCCCTTCGCCTTCTCGTCGCCGCGACCGTAGCGCATGCGGCCGAGAAACTCGGCCAGTTCCTCTTCAAACATGGTCTCGATGGTCGCGCGGACGCTTGCCCGCAGGCGCTCCTCGATCGGGTCATACCCGGTCGTGTCGGGCAGTAGCGAAAAGGCCGAGCTGTCGGTAATGTCGTTCATGGCGTGATCTCCCTGGCGGTTGGCGCCGCCGACTGGGTGGGTTTCAGTTCACCCGGAGATTACGCCGCCTTCAAATTTCCACCACTCCCGCGACACCACCTATCAGCATGATCGGGACCACAAGGCATTCAGCGACTATCATGAGGGCACCTCGATTTTTCCTTGTTCTCCGCTGTTCAGGGCTGGTTTGGCGGCCTGAAGGCTGCGGGAAGCGGCTTGCTGTAGTTTTCGGCGGCGTAGTTGGGGGCCATTCCGCCCGGCTATGGCGGGCCGCGGCCTCTTCGGCCTGAAGTCCGCGCCCCGGATTACGCCGGACATGGGTTCAGGCGGCGGAGCTGGGCGAGGCGGCGCATGTTGTAAGCGAGGTTCTTCATCCCGATCTTGGCCTTCGCACGCACGATGCCGATGGTGCGCACCAGCGTCCCACCCATGTCGTTGGTCTGTGCGCCGAAGACATGTTCGACCCGGGCGCGTACGGCGGACTTGGTCCGGTTGCTGGCCTTGCCCTGCTCGCTCAGCGGTTTGCCGCGCTTTCCCTTGCGGTGGATGCGGCTCCTCAGGCCCTGGGCGCGCAGCTTGGCCTCCATCTCCTCGGACCGATAGGCCGGATCGGCCCAGACGTCCGAGCCGGTGTTGCCTTGCATCAGGAGGTGATCCACTGCCTGGCTGTCATGCAGCGCTGCATCGCTGACATGGTAGCGGCGCACCAGCTTATGCTGACGGTCCACATTCACGTGGTTCTTGTAGCCGTAGTGGGATTTCCCGTGCTTCTTGGTCCAGCGCGCATTGGTATCTTTCTGCGACCGCATGGCGGGCTTGTCGGCCCAGCCCTCCGGCACCTCGCCGTTCTTGATCGCCTTGTTCTCATCCCGCTTGTTATGGTTGCGCGGCACCGGCACGATGGAGGCGTCCAGGATCTGCCCGCCGCGCGCGATATAACCCTGCCGCGCCAGATACCCGTCGAATTGCTTGAACAGCGCATCGACCACACCCGCCTGCGCCAGACCCTCGCGATACAGCCAGACGGTCTTGGCGTCGGGCACCCGGTCCTCGAGCCCCAGACCAAGAAACCGCATGAAGGACAGCCGGTCGCGCACCTGATACTCCATCTTGTCATCGGACAGGTTGTAGAGCGCGCCCAGCACCAGCGTCTTGAACATCACCACCGCGTCCATCGGCTTGCGCCCTGCCCGCGACTTCCGCTCCGCCTCAGGCTTCCGCCAGACCCGCTCCAGCGTCGGACGAAACTCCTCCCAAGGCACGATGGCGTCGATCTCGACCAACGGGTCCCGCTTGGCATCAAGGCTCGCGTAACGGTCTGAAAGATCAAAGAACCCCATCTGCGCCATCGTTATCCTCCAGTAGCCAAACGCCCCCTTCATCCTACAAAGGCAGCGTCGTCACGGCAATTTTTCGAGGTGCCCATGAATTCAGGGTACAACGGACGCTGAGCCGCCATGACAGGAAGGGCCTACCGCCGTGATCATCGACAGCCAAACGCTGGACCTTGCCTTTCGGGGCTTCAAGACCGTCTATTCCGATGCCTTTGCCGCCGCCCCGGCCCATGCCGACAAGATCGCCATGACGGTGCCGAGTGCCAGCCGCGATGAGACCTATGGCTGGTTGGGCATGTTCCCCCGCCTGCGCGAATGGGTCGGGGGGCGCTACGTCAACGGGCTGAAGGCGCACGGCTTCACCATCGCGAACCGCAAGTTCGAGGCGACGGTTTCGGTCGGTCGCACCGACATTGCCGACGACAAGCTCGGGCTCTTCAAGCCGATGTTCGCGGAAATGGGGCAGGACAGCCGCCGTCACCCCGAAGAGCTGGTCTTCGGCCTGCTGAAGGCGGGCTTCACCACCAACTGTTTCGACGGCCAGAACTTCTTCGACACCGATCACCCGGTTGAACTGGACGCCGGGGCCGCGCCGGTTTCGGTCAGCAACATGCAGGCCGGATCGGGCGCGCCCTGGTTCCTGCTGGACACGTCGCGCGCCATGCGCCCGATCATCTGGCAGGAACGCGAGAAGTACGAGTTCCAGTCGATCACCGGCACCAACGACCAACATGTGTTCATGAACGACGAATACGTCTACGGCGTCCGGGCGCGGGTCAATGCGGGCTTCGGCCTCTGGCAGCTTGCCTACGGCTCCAAGGCCGACCTGACCGAAGAGAACTACGCCGCCGCGCGGGCGGCGATGATGGACTTCAAGAGCGACGGCGGGCGCATCCTGGGCGTGACCCCGACTGTCCTGGTCGTACCGCCTTCCCTGGAAAGCGCGGCGCTGCACCTGCTGAACACCGAAACCAAGGACGGCGGCGGGTCGAACCCCTGGAAGGGCACGGCGGAACTGATCGTCACGCCGTATGTGGCCTGACGCCATGCCCGGGCTTGCCCTTGGCATCTGCGACCGCGCCCTTGCGCCGGGCGGTTCCGCGCCCGAATGGGTGCAGCTCTTCCCGGAAGGGCGGATGACCGGGCGCGACGGGCGCGAATTCGATCTGGCGGACCCGGCCGCCCTGGTGCTGGCTTTCCAGTCGGCCGGCGTCGATCTGCCGATCGACTACGAACACCAGAACGACCGGCCGGAAGCCAAGCTGAACGGCCCGGTTCCGGCGGCGGGCTGGATCAAGGAACTGAAGATCGCGGCGGGCGGGCTCTGGGGCCGGGTGGAATGGACGGCCACCGCGCGCGAGCTGATCGGCAACCGGGAATACCGCTACCTGTCCCCGAGCTTCCTCTTCCACCCGAAGACCAAGGCGATTGTCCGGCTGAAAGGCGCGGGCCTCGTGCATAACCCGAACCTCCACCCTGACCCCGGACAACCCCGACCCATTCGGGCTAGCCTCCGGACTTCCCAACTCTTCCTACTTGAAACCAGCTATACCCGAATAAATGCTGACACTGTGAAATAATTGCTTACACAACAGCAAAGGTGAATGGGGAAGGGGGCGGTGCGGGTGCCGGGCATGGCGGTCCTGTGTGGCCGTGGGCGGACCGGGGGTTTCACACCCCCGAGCCCCCGTGGGATATTTGTGAACAGAAGAATTCGCAGAGAGTAGGGCGAGGGGGGCGCTTTCATCGGGGCGGGCCGAAGGCGCCGGGGCCGCGCAGGCGGGCGTGGCGGTTCACGTCCTTGTAGAGCAGGTAGCGGAACGGTCCGGGGCCTGCGGCGTAACAGGCCTGCGGGCAGTAGGCGCGCAGCCACATGAAGTCGCCGGCCTCGACCTCGACCCAGTCCTGGTTGAGCTTGTAGACCGCCTTGCCTTCGAGCACGTAGAGCCCGTGTTCCATGACGTGGGTCTCCTCGAACGGGATCACGCCGCCGGGCTGGAAGGTGACGATGTTGACGTGCATGTCGTGTGCGAGGTCGGCGGGGTCGGCGAAGCGGGTGGTGGCCCAGCGGCCTTCGGTGTCGGGCATGGCGACCGGGGTCATATCCTGGTCGGAGGTGACGAAGGCGGCGGGTGGGGCGATGCCGGGGGCGGGCTCGTAAAGCTTGCGAATCCAGTGGAAACTGGCCACGTGCGGGCCGCCGTTGTGCAGCCGCCAGGCGCAGCCCGCCGGAATGTAGGCGTAGCCGCCGGGGCCGAGGTCGTGTTCGATTCCGTCGAGCGACAGCCAGACCTCGCCCGCCGTGACGAAGATCACGCTTTCGGCGCCGGGTTCGGGGTCGGGCGTGTCGGAGCCGCCGCCGGGGCCGACACGCATCACGTACTGGCTGAAGGTTTCGGAGAAGCCCGACATCGGCCGGGCGATCAGCCAGAGGCGGGTGTGGGTCCAGCCCGGCAGCAGGCTGGTGACGATGTCGGAGAACACGCCGCGCGGGAGGAAGGCGTAGGCGTCGGTGAAGACGGCGCGGCCGGTCATCAGGCTGGTCTGGGGCGGCAGGCCGCCGGGGGGGGTGTGGTAGCGGTTCATTTCGGGGACTCCTCGCGGAACAGGTCGGTCAGGCGCAGGGCGGCGATGCGTTCGACCTGGGCGCAGGCGGTGGCGAATTCGGTGTCGCGGTCGTTGGTCAGGCGGGTCTGGAAGGCGTGCAGGATCGTGGCCTTGGTGTGATCGCGCACCGCGATGATGAAGGGGAAGCCGTGGCGGGTAACGTAGGCGGCATTGAGATCCTCGAACGTCACGCGTTCGGCGTCGGTCAGGGCGTCGAGGCCGGCCTGCGCCTGTTCGCCGGCACTTTCGGGGGTCAGGCGGCGGGCCTGCGCCAGCTTGCCCGCAAGGTCGGGGTGGGCGGTCAGCACGCGCAGCCGTTCCTCGGGCGTGGCGCTGCGGAAGACGCGGGTCAGCGCACCGTGCAGGCCGGTCGCGCTGTCATGTGCGGGGCCGAGTTCCAGGTTGAAGGCGCGGTCCGCGACCCAGGGGGAATGCTCGAAGATGCCGCCGAAGCGGCGCACGAAGGCGGTGCGGTTCATCTGCGAGGGGCGCTCGCGATGTGCCGGCGGGTGGGTGGCGGCCCAGTGGCGGGCGATGTCGATCCGCCGGGGGAACCAGACACCGTCGTGCGCCTGCGCGTAGTCGAGGAAGCGGCGCAGGCCCGCGATCTTGCCCGGGCGGCCGATCAGGCGGCAGTGCAGGCCGATGGAGAACATCTTTGCCCGCCCCTCGCAGCCCTCGGCGTAGAGGGTGTCGAAGCTGTCCTTCAGGTACTGGAAGAACTGCTCGCCGGTGATGTAGCCCGGCGCGGTGGCGAAGCGCATGTCGTTGGCCTCGAGCGTGTAGGGGATCACCAGCTGGTCGTGGCCGTTTGCGCTGCGCCAGTGGGGCAGGTCGTCGTCGTAGGTGTCGGAGATCCAGTCGAAGCCCTGTTCGGCGGTCAGCCGCACGGTGTTGATCGAGCAGCGCCCGGTGTACCAGCCGTGCGGGCGGGTACCGGTAACCTCGGAGTGCAGGCGGATCGCCTCGGCGATGGCGGCGCGTTCGTCGGCCTCGGGCATGTCGCGGTGCTCGACCCATTTCAGGCCGTGCGAGGCGATTTCCCACCCTGCGGTCTGCATGGCGGCGACCTGTTCGGGGCTGCGGGCCAGCGCGGTGGCGACGCCGTAGACCGTGACCGGGATGCCCAGGCCGGTGAACAGCCGGTGCAGGCGCCAGAAGCCCGCGCGGGCGCCGTAGTCGTAAAGGGATTCCATGTTCCAGTGCCGCTGGCCCGGCCAGGGGGCGGCGCCCGCGATGTCGGACAGGAACGCCTCGGACGCGGCGTCGCCGTGCAGGATGCTGTTCTCGCCGCCCTCCTCGTAGTTCAGCACCAGCGAGACGGCGATTTTCGCGCCCCCGGGCCAGGCGGCATCGGGGGGATTGGCGCCGTAGCCCAGAAGGTCGCGGGGGTAGCGGTTCACGGGGAGGCTCCTTCGCTGGACAGGGTGAAAGATCGCGGACGTACCTGAAAATGCAACCGGAAAACGCGAGTCGCAAATCGGCGGTCGATTCCTGCGGCAATTCGCGGCAGACTGCGGCAGATATGACCGGAAGGGGCGGGGGATGACAGGGGCAGTTGGTGGCCGGGTGACGACGCATGTGCTGGATACTGCGCGGGGCAAGCCTGCGGCGGGGGTGACGATCATTCTGTTCAGGGTGACGGGCAACAGCCACCGCAAGATCGGGGAAACCGTGACCAACGCCGACGGGCGCACCGATGCGCCGATGCTGGCGGGCCAGGAGATGGTTGTGGGTGTTTATGAGCTGGTGTTTTGTGCGGGGGACTACCTGCGCGCATCGGGACAGGCGGGCGACGGCGTGCTGTTTCTGGACGAGATTCCGATACGGTTCGGCGTGACGGATTCGGGCGCGCATTACCATGTGCCGCTGCTGATTTCGCCCTTTGCCTATTCGACCTATCGGGGGAGCTGACGCGGCGAAAACCTGCCGCACCGGCGCGGGGATGCGGGGCGGCCCGCTTGACGGATTTTCGCAGGCGCATACCATCACGGCACCGACTGGAAAGAGGAGGCGCAGATGAAACGTGCTTTGCCGTTCCTGATTATTGCCCTGGCCGCCGTGCCGGCTACCGCGCACCACGGCTGGGGATCCTACAATGCCGATGCCCCGATCACCATCGCAGGCGAGATCGAGGACATCACGCTGGGCAATCCGCATGGCGAGATGACCGTTCCGCATGACGGCGCGCCGTGGCTGATCACGCTGGCGCCGCTGACGCGGATGAACGCGCGCGGGGCGACCGAGGCGGTGCTGAAGGTCGGCGTCGAAGTGACGGCCCATGGCTATCCCAAAAGCGACGGCACGGCCGAGATCCGCGCCGAGTGGGTCGAGGTCGACGGTCGGCGCTACGAGTTGCGCTGACGCATGGAAGGTCTGCTTGCCGGGCTGGAAGCCTCGGGCGTGGCCGGGGAAATGCGGCGGTCGGTTTGGCTCTACCCGCTGGCCAACGTGGTGCACGTCACGGGGCTGATGCTGTTCTTCGCCTCGGTGGCGGCGATGGACATCGTGGCGATGCGTGAGCGCAGCGTTTCCGCGATCCGGTCTTTCGTGGCGCGGGTGCGGCCGCTGGCGGTGCTGTTCCTGCTGGTGCAGATCGGCACGGGGGTGATGCTGTTCCTGCCGGAGGCGGGCCACATCGCGGTGAATCCGGTGTTCCAGGTCAAGGTTCTGGCGATCCTGCTGGCGCTGGGCAATGTGGTCTGGCTCGAACGGATGTTGCGGGGCGCGTCGCTGGGGGCGGTGCCGACACTGCAGATGCGGCTGGCGGCAGGCGTGTCGCTGCTGTTGTGGCTGGGCGTGGCGGCGCTGGGGCGGCTGATCGCCTATTTCTGAACCGCAGGGGCCGATGCGCCGCCCGCGCTGCCCAATTGGTGGACAGGCGCTGCATTTGCGCGGATGATCGCGTCTGGCCCGGGCGCACCGGGTGGATTTCTGCCGACGACTATCGAATGATCCCGGTCGGTTGGTGAGTTGCGCGGGGCCGGGGGACTGGGATGATGACGGATGCGGTTTACGACTGGGTCGTGCTGTGGGAATGGGTGCAGATCGCGGCGCGCTGGACGCATGTGATCACGGCGGTGGCGTGGATCGGGTCTTCGTTCTATTTCATCGCGCTGGATCTGGGCTTGCAGAAGGCGCCGGGGATGGCCGAAGGCGTTTCGGGCGAGGAATGGCAGGTGCACGGCGGCGGGTTCTACCATGTGCAGAAATACATGGTCGCCCCGGCCCGATTGCCCGAGCATCTGACCTGGTTCAAATGGGAAAGCTATGCCACCTGGCTATCGGGGTTCGCCCTGCTGGTGCTGGTGTATTACCTGGGGGCAGAGTTCTATCTGGTCGACCCGGAGGTGCTGGACATTCCGGTGTGGCAGGCCATCGCGATATCGGTCGGCTCGCTGCTGTTCGGCTGGCTGGCCTATGACGCGCTGTGCAAGACACGTTTCGGGATGGACAACACGCGGCTGATGGTGCTGCTGTTCGGGCTGCTGGTGGCGATGGCCTGGGGCTACACGCAGGTTTTCTCGGGCCGGGCGGCGCTGCTGCATCTGGGGGCCTTCACCGCGACGCTGATGAGCGGCAACGTGTTCATGACCATCATGCCCAATCAGCGGATCGTGGTCGCCGACCTGAAGGCCGGGCGCAAGCCCGACCCGAAATATGGCCGGATCGCCCGGCAGCGCAGCGTGCACAACAACTACCTGACGCTGCCGGTGCTGTTCCTGATGCTGTCGAACCATTACCCGCTGGTGTTCGCGACGGAATGGAACTGGCTGATTGCCAGCCTCGTGTTCCTGATGGGGGTCACGATCCGGCATTATTTCAACACGATGCACGCCCGGAAGGGGCGGCCAAGCTGGACCTGGGCCGCGACCGCGATCCTGTTCCTGATCATCGCCTGGCTGTCGACCGCGCCGATGCGGCTGCCCGCCCCCGAGGCCGCGCTGACCGGATCGGCGCTGCGCTATGCCGAAGCCTCCGGCTTCGACGAGGTGACCGACATCGTGCTGGGCCGCTGTTCGATGTGCCATGCGGCAGAGCCGTCGTGGGAAGGGCTGCACTGGCCGCCGAAGGGCGTGGTGCTGGAAAGCCCGGCCCAGATCGCCCACGAGGCGCGGCGGATCTATCTGCAGGCGGGTCTGACCCATGCGATGCCGCCCGGTAACCTAAGCTACATCGAACCCCAGGAAAGGGCAAAGATCGTGGCGTGGTTTCGTGGCGCTGTCGGGCCGGAGGAAGGCTAGAGCGAGCGCAGCAGCAGCTTGTTCGACCCCACAGCCAGTGCCACGCGGTCGTAATGCCCCCGGCGCCGGGCCGAGTTTTCAGCCGAGCGCAGGAGCACGGTTTCGGCCTCCTCCAGAATGGCGATGGCCTGCTGGTTGGCGCTGGCGCGAGCCTCGGGGCGGATCGGGGTCAGGGGGCGTGACGACACCTGACCGCCAACCCGCAGCCGGGCGGTGGGCAGCGCCGGGTCGGCGTTGCGTTCGGCCAGCGCGCGCAGGTCGCGGGCGGCGGTGGCAAGGGCGGTGCGGGCATCAGCATATTCGCCGGTCGTGGGCATGTCGCGCACGATGGATTCAAGCTGTTCACTGAGGCAATCGACGGCATAGGCCGATTCCGGTAGCAGGCGGCAGAAGCGCGAGGCGTCGGCCACCCGGCTGACCAGCCGCTGGGTGGCGTCGGCGCTGATCGTGGTGGCGCCAAGATCGCCCGGCAGCCCCACGGACGCCCCGGCGGGTGCCCGGACGACCGTTGCCCCGGCGGGGGCCTCGCCCGGTGAAGTGGCATCGCTTGCGGAAGTGGCATCGCCTGCGGCGGGAGGCGCGCTCAGCCGGGTGCCGGAAACGCCGCCGCCGAAGATGTCGCCGAACACGTCGGGAATGTAGACGAAGGCGTTGTTGTCCACCGCCGTTTCGCCGGCCGGGGCGGCGCCCGGCGCAAGGCTAAGCCCGAGCAGCAGGCACGCCAGAGGTCTGGCCAGATGTCTGGGGGTCATCGCCGTCATCTCCCGAACACGTCTTTCAAGGCCCAGCTTGCCGAAAGGGTCACCCTGCGGCTGTCTTCCTGATCGAACACATCGTTCACGGTGGCCGAGACGCGCATCGCCGGCAGGGCCTGCGGGCGGAAGGATGCGCCGATGTCGACGCCCTCGCCCGACCAGGCCGCGCTTGCGCCAAGGCTTTCGGTCAGCCCGATGCCCGCGCCGAAGAACACGCCGGGGTCGGTCTGGTTGTTTCGCAGGTTGTCGCCGACGCCAAGGGTGAACATCATCGGAAAGCTGTCGCCGCCGGGCGAGAACTGCATCAAGCGGAACGCGGTCAGGGCCAGCGACGCCTCGGGGTCGCGGTCAGACGCTTCTCCCCACCCGGCGATATGGTCGATCTGCAGGCCAAGGAAGACCGGCATCGACCCGGCGGCGATCTGGCGCGCGAACTTCACGCCGAAATAGCCGGAATCTCCGAAATCATCGGTCAGCGAGGTGGAGACCACCTTGATCTGTGCCCCGATCCCGGCCTGCGCATCGCCAAGGCCGAAGCCAAGCTCCAGCGAGCCGTCGGTTTCATCGAACCTGCCGAGATAGCGGTCGCTGCCCGAGAGCGCGCCGTAAACCATGCCATGCGGCGCGACCGTGGCCGAGGGGATGCCGAGCAGCGTCAGGTTCCTTTCCTGCGCGACAGCCGGGGGGCCGGCCAGCGCCAGACCGAGTGCGATACAGCCCGTCAGCCGGGCGGAAATGCGTGGCACCATCGTAAAGCCTCCGGGCAGGGGCATGGGGTGCCTGCTGCCGCGTTGCGATGTTTTCCTGATCTTTCGCGGGAAACCGCTCCCGCAAGCCTGCCTTGGGGGATGCTGGGGCCGGTGCGGCGTTCTGTCAAGCGGGTGGCGCGGTCTGCACGCGTGGATTGTGGGCAAAATGCCACTCGGTCACCTGTTCCCAAGGCGTGCCGGGGGTCAGGGTGATGGCCGGGAAGGCGGGGTGGTTCGGGGCGTCGGGCCAGAACTGCGCCTCGATCGCCAGCCCCTCGTAGGGGCCGTGACCGGGGCGGAGCGCGGCACGGCCGTCATAGACCTGCACGCCGGGTTCGGTGGTGGCAAGGGTCAGCGAGGTGCCGCCGCGGCCGGTCAGCCACAGCACCGGCGTCAGGGGGCGGCGGGCGTCCGACAGGCAGAAGCAATGATCGAGCGGCGGCGCGCCGGGGGTGATTTCGCGCGCGGTGCGGAAGTCGTGCGGGGTGCCCTCGGTCGGGAAGATCTCGCCCGTGGGGGTGAAATCGGGGGTGGTGGGCAGGTAACGGTCGGCCGCAATGCGCAAGGCGTGGCCGGACCAGTCGGCGCTGCCGTCAAGGTTCCAGTAGCTGTGGTTGGCGACGTTGATCAGGGTGGCTGCGTCGGTCGTAGCGGTCACGGTCAGGCGCAGCGTGGCGGGGGGCGCGACCTCGAAGCGGGCCGCAAGGGTGCGGTTGCCGGGAAAGCCGCCGTCGCCATCGGGCAGGGTCAGGCCGAGTGTCGCGCTGTCAGCCGTGGCCGCGACCAGCGACCAGAGCTTGAGGTGGGTGCCCGCGTCACCGCCGTGCAGCGTGATCGTGCCCGCCTGATTGGCCTCGAAACGGTGCAGGCGGCCCGCGATCCGCGCTTGCGCGCCGCTGATGCGGTTGGCAACCGGGCCGATGACCGACCCGTGGTGGCGCATCGCGCCAAGGTAGTCGTCGATCCGGTCGGACCCCAGCGTCAGGTCATGCGCCACCCCCGCGAGCCGCACCGATTGCAGCACCGCCCCCCAGGTCAGAAGGGCAACTGTCAAATCGCCCGCCTGCAGGAGGATGCGCTGGACCGTCTGCCCATGGGCGCTGCCGAACGGGGCGACGCGGGTTGGTGCTGCCTGCATCTTGCCCCCGGTGATGTTCCGGGGGCAGGGTTGCCCATGGGGCCTTGCGGGTCAAGGGTGGTCAGTCGGCGGCAAGGCAGTCGGCAAGGGTGGAGGCAAGGCCGCGCAGCATCAAGGGGTAAAGCCCGGGGCCGGGTTCGAGCATCGCGCCTTCGGGGTCGAGCGTGCCGCCGACCCTGACGCGGGTGCCCTCGGCCATCTGCGCCACCAGCGCCGGGTCATGCCGCGCCTCGGGGAAGATGCAGAGCGCGCTGCCGGCCTGCATTCCGGCACGCAGGTCGGCCAGACGCGCTGCGCCGGGCGAAGAGGCATCGCCCAGCGCCACCGAGCCTGCCACATTCAGCCCGTAATGGCCGGCGAAGTAGCCGTAGGCGTCATGGAACACGACGAAGGGCTTGTCCTTGACCGGGGCGAGGATGGCCGCGACCTCGGCATCCGTCGCCGCGATCTGCGCCTGGGCGGCGGCGGCATTGGCGGTATAGACCGTGGCATTTGCGGGATCGAGGCCAGACAGGGCAACGGCGATGGTGTCCAGCCACAGCGCGCCATTGGCCGGGTCGAGCCAGGCGTGCGGGTCGGTGCCGGCGTGGGCGTGGGCCTCGCCTTCAGCATGGTCATGGCCTTCGCCTTCGGCATGGTCATGGCCTTCGGTCGCGGCTGAGGCCTCTGCGGCGTGGTCGTGATCATGCTTGGCGTGGTCGTGCCCGCCTGCGCTCCCGCCTGCGCGAAAATCCTGAAGGTAGGTGCCGCGCGCGTCGAGCAGATGCACCTGCGCCGCCGTGGTTTCCATGCCCCGCAGCGTGCGGTCGAGCCAAGGGGTCATCTCGGGGCCGATCCACACGATCAGGTCGGCTTCCGACAGGGCCTGCGCCTGGCTGGGGCGCATCTGGAAGCTGTGGGCGTTGGCGCCGCGGTCAAGCAGCAGGCCGGGCTGCCCGAGGTCGCCCATCACCATCGACACCAGCGCATGGACCGGCGGCAGGTCGGTCACCACGCGCGGCACCTCGGCTGCGGCAGTGCCGGCCCACAGCGCGCTGGCCACGGTAAGAGATATGGTATAACGCATTGCGATTGCCCTTTGCCTGCTGTTCGGCACCGGGTATGAATGTTATACTATTACAAGTCAAGGGGCGCCCCCGTGCAGACCGCCGACCGATCGACCCCCGCCTTCCAGCCGCATGACCACGCCCACTGCGCCGGCGACGGGCTGGCGCGCGCCGACGCATTGGCCCGCGAGCGCGGGCTGCGGCTGACGCCGGTGCGCCGCCGCACACTGGAGATATTGCTCGAGGCGCACCGGGCGCTGGGCGCCTATGACGTGCTGGAACGGCTGGCGGCCGAAGGCTACGGCAACCAGCCGCCGGTCGCCTATCGCGCGCTGGAGTTTCTGGTGGAACAGGGGCTGGCGCATCGCATCCGGCGGCTGAACGCCTTCACCGCCTGCATGCACCCGGGCGAGGCCCATGCGCCGGCCTTCCTGATCTGCCGGTCGTGCAGCGTGGTGGCCGAAGCCCCGGCCGCCCCGGTGCGAGCGGCGCTGGACCGGGCGGCGGCCGATCTGGGCTTCGTGATCGAGCGCAGCAACATCGAGGCGCTGGGCCTGTGCCCCGCCTGCCGCGACGGGGTTGCGGCGTGAGCCTGATTGCCGCCGACCGGATCAGCGTCCGGCTGGCCGGGGCAGAGGTGCTGCAGGGCGTCAGCCTGTCGGTCGCTCCGGGCGAGATCGTCACGCTGATCGGGCCGAACGGGTCGGGCAAATCGACGCTGCTGCGGGCGCTTCTGGGCATCGTGCCGCTGGCTTGCGGGCGGGTCAGCCGCAAGGCGGGGCTGCGCATCGGCTATGTGCCGCAGCGGTTGCAGATCGACCGCAGCCTGCCGCTGACGGCAGGGCGCTTCCTGTCGCTGCCCGAGCGGCGCAATGCGGCCGACACCGCGGCAGCGCTGGCGCGGGTGGGGGTGCCGGACGTGGCCGGGCGGCCGCTGCTCGCGCTGTCGGGCGGGCAGTTCCAGCGGGTGCTGCTGGCGCGGGCTCTGCTGGTGGCGCCCGACCTGCTGATACTCGACGAGCCGACGCAGGGGCTGGACCAGCCCGGCGAGGCCGCGTTCTACCGGCTGATCGCCGAGGTGCGGCAGGAAACCGGGGCGGGGGTACTGATGGTCAGCCACGATCTGCATGTGGTGATGGCGGCATCTGACCGGGTGATCTGCCTGAACGGGCACGTCTGCTGCGAAGGGACGCCGCGCGTTGTCTCGAACGCGCCGGAATACCGGGCGCTGTTCGGGCTGGGCACGCAGGGGGCACTGGCGCTGTATCAGCATCAGCACGATCATGACCATGACCACGGCCACGGGCATGACCATGCCCATCCGCACGAGGCGGTCAGGTTGCGGGAACATGGCGATGCTTGACGATTTTCTGTTGCGGGCGGTGCTGGCGGGGGTCGGGCTGTCGCTGGCGGCGGGGCCGCTGGGGTCTTTCGTGGTGTGGCGGCGGATGGCCTATTTCGGCGATGCCACGGCCCATGCCGCCATTCTGGGCGTGGCACTGGCGCTGGCGACCGAATTGCCGGTGGGGCTTGGCACGCTGCTGGTGGCGCTGGCGATGGCGGTGACGGTTTCGGCGCTGGCGGCGCGCGGCTGGGCGATGGACACGACGCTGGGGGTGCTGGCGCATTCGGCGCTGGCGCTGGGGCTGGTGGCGGCGAGCTTCGTGCCCGAGGTGCGCTCGGACCTTTCGGCCTGGCTGTTCGGCGACATACTGGCGGTGTCGCGCGGCGACCTGGCCTTCATCTGGGGCGGGGCGCTGCTGGTGGCAGGGCTGCTGGCATGGCGCTGGTCGGGGCTGCTGACCGCGACGCTGAGCGAGGATCTGGCCCATGCCTCGGGCGTGAACCCGGACCGCGAGCGGCTGATCCTGACGCTGGCGCTGGCGGTGGTGGTGGCGGTTGCGCTGAAGGTGGTGGGGGCGCTGCTGATTGCCGCGCTGCTGATCATCCCGGCGGCGGCGGCGCGGGGCTTTGCGCGCACGCCCGAGGCGATGGCCGGAATCGCGGTCGCAATCGGGGCGCTGGCGACCTTCGGCGGGTTGCAGATGTCGCTGGCTTTCGACACCCCGGCGGGGCCGTCGATCATCAGTGTGGCGGCGGCGGTTTTCGTGGTGTCGGCGCTGGCGGGGCAGATGCGGCGCGGGTGACCGCAGCGCGCGAATTTTCTACGAAAATTCGGACAGCGGGGCGAAGGGCGCGAATTTTCGTAGAAAATTCGGCGTCGGCAGGGCCGCCGCGTCGCGAACCGGTCACCATGTCGTTTTCGGCTGGCAATGGTCGGGCGGACTTGCCCGGCCTTCCGGCGTTAGGGCATGTATGGGGCGAACCGTTCCACTGGGAGTCTGCGCCGATGAGTGCCCCGTCCAAAACCCATGTCAAAGCCCTCGTCGTCGGTGGTGGCGCAGTCGGCACCGGCATCGCCTATCATCTGGCGAAGGCGGGCTGGGACACCATGCTGGTCGAGCGCGACGAACTGACCAGCGGCTCCACCTGGCACGCCGCGGGGCTCTTGCCGCTGTTCAACATGGGCTATGCCACCACCCACATCCACAAGTATTCGGTCGATTTCTACAAGGGGCTGGAGGCCGAGACCGGGCTGAACCCCGGCTTCTACGTCGTGGGCAACCTGCGCATGGCGCAGACGCAGGAACGGATGGACGAATACATGCTGTATTCCTCGGTCGCGGAAAGCGCCGGGGTGCATCATGAATTCCTGACCCCGGCGCAGATGAAGGACCGCTGGCCGCTGGTGCGGACCGGCGACCTGAAGGGAGCACTGTTCCACCCGCAGGACGGCTACATCAACCCCGCCGACGTGACGCAGGCGATGGCCAAGGGCGCGCGGCAACTGGGCTGCACCATCGAGCGCCGCATTCAGGTGAACGGCTACCGCTGGACGGGGTCGGAGTGGGTCGTGACCTGTGCCCGGATGGTCGAGACCGGCGGCAATCTGGTGGCCTCGGACGACACGTTCGAGATCACCGCCGAGCATGTGGTGACCGCCACCGGCAACCACGCGCAGCGCACCGCGCGGCTGCTGGGCATCCGCATCCCGGCGATTCCGGTCGAGCATCAGTATATCGTGACCGAGCCCGACCCCGCGCTGGTCGAGTGGCGCAAGACCAACCCGCAGCACCCGGTGCTGCGCGATGCCGATGCCAAGTGGTATGTGCGCGAAGAGCGTGGCGGCTGGATTCTGGGGCCCTATGAGCGCAACGCTCCGGCCCGGTTCCTCTACGACGTGCCGCAAAGCTTCCGCGCCGACCTGTTCCCGCTGGATCTGGAGCGGATCGAGGTGGAATACATGTCGATGATCCACCGCCTGCCCTCGTCGGAGACCGTGGGGCTGAAGGATGATTTCAACGGCCCGATCTGCTACACGCCTGACGGCAACCCGCTGGTCGGCGCCGCCCCCGGCCTGCGCAACATGTGGCTGGCCGAAGGCTTCAGCTTCGGCATCACGGCGGCGGGCGGCACCGGCTATTACCTCGCGCAGATGATGGTGCAGGGCGAGGCCGAGATCGACATGGCAGGCCTTGACCCGCGCCGCTTCGGCGGCTGGATGACCACCGAATATGCCGCACGCAAGAACGAGGAATGCTACGACCACGTCTTCATCCTGCACCATCCCGACGAGGAACGCCCGGCCTGCCGCCCGCTGCGCACCGCCCCGGTCTATGACCGGCAGGTGGCGCTGGGGGCGCAGTTCGGCCAGGTGAACGGCTGGGAGCGGCCGAACTACTACGGCCCCGTTGGCGCGCCCGAGCATTTCGACCATGACTCGCGGTCGTTCCGCCGGGGTGCCTGGTGGGAATATGCCAAGGCCGAGGCCGAGGCGCTGCGTTCTACGGCAGGGCTGATCGACGCCACCGCCTTCACCAAGCACATCGTGCGCGGGCCGGGGGCGACGGCGTTTCTGGACTGGTTCACCACCAACAAGCTGCCTGCCGTGGGGCGGATCAACCTGACCTATGCGCTGACGCCCACCGGCACCACGCGGACCGAATACACCATCGTGCGCAACGGCCCGGACGACTACTATCTGGTCAGCGCCGGGGCGTGGACGGCCTATGATGCCGATTACATGAGGAAATGCGCCGAGGACAAGGCGCCCGAGTTCGGGCACATCGACATCCGTGACGTGACGACGCAATGGGGTGTCTTCGCGTTGGCCGGGCCGAACGCGCGTGCGATCCTGCGCGAGATCGTAAAGGATGCCGACCCCGACAGCGTGCTGTCGAACAAGCGGTTCCCGTGGCTCTCGGCGCGGCGGATCGAACTGGGCATGTGCCCGGTCAGCGCGATCCGCGTCGCCTATACCGGCGAGCTGGGGTGGGAGCTGCACCACCCGATCGAGATGCAGCGCTACCTGTGGGATCTGCTGCTGGCTGCGGGGGCGAAGCACGGCATGAAACTGGTCGGCGCGCGGGCGCAGAACTGGCTGCGGCAGGAAAAATCCTATCGCGCCTTCGGGACCGAGCTTGGCCGCGATGCGACTCCGCTGGAGGCGGGGCTGGACCGTTTCGTGGACCTCACGAAAGACTTTCAGGGCAAGCAGGCGATGCTCGACACCGGCATTCGGGCGAAATGTGTCACCGTGCTGATCGACGGGCCGACGGATGCCGACCCCTGGGGGAAAGAGGCGCTGTTCCACGATGGCGCCAAGGTCGGGCGGCTGACCTCGGGCGGCTGGTCGGTCGCGTTCGGCAAGCAGATCGGCATGGGCTATGTGCCCCCGGCGCTGGCGACGGTGGGCACAAGGCTGAAGGTGCGGATGCTGTTGCAGGACTGGGATGCGGTGGTGGTCGAAGACAGCCCCCACGACCCGGCGAACGCCCGCATCCGCATCGACGGCTAGGGGCCGGGGCGGCGGATCACTCCGCCGCCACCGCGTCGCGCGTGTCGGTCACGATCAGGGAACAGGCGCCGCAGGCCGTGGCGCCCACCTGCCCGAACCAGCGGCAGGTCGCCCGGATGGTGCAGGGCGGCAGGTCGGTGCCCGGTTCCTCGCCCAGCGCCGCAAGGTGCGCCAGGGCGCGGTCGATCACGCCGCAGCGCGTTCCGGTCCATTGCGTGCAGCCCGAAGTCTGGCAGCGCGCGGCAAAGCGCATCCGCGACTCTGGCGGGCCGTGCCGACTGGCCTCTTCCAGAAAATCCGTATCGACTGTCAGGGTCGTGCGCAGGTTGCTGATCCGTCCGTCCGGGCCAAGAAAGCCGAGCAGGGTGGCCCCGGGTGCGGCTGGCGCACTGGGGCAGGCGCGCGGCTCTGCGTCCCGGGCGGCGGGGGCGCCGCCCGGCGCGGTCACATCCCGCCCCTGGTCTGCAGGAACGAGCGCCCGATCTGCAACTCGCCTTCGAGGATCGAGTCGAAGTCGAGGCGGGCGATCAGCCCCCACCACTCGCGCGGGAATTTGGTGATGAAGGGCTTTTCGATCCTGAGCCGGGCCATATGGCCAAGGACCATCTTCTGCATGTCGGCCGCAATCTCGGCCTCGGCTTCTTTCGGCAGGGCGATATCGCCCAGATCAACCACGAAACGGGTCATGTTCTCCTCCAAGATTTTTCGCGGAAATGGATGCGCGGCAATACTCTGCGCAGAATCACCATAGCACAGAATCTCCCATGGGGCGAGTTTGTCGCAGGTAGGGAATACCCGACGATTGCGCGGCTACCGCGTGCGGCGCGCCAGCCAGTCGGCCCAGGCGGCGGCCGACCCGTGGAACACGTTGATGTCGGTCTTGCCGGGGCTGCCCGGCACCAGCCCGGTGCTGGTGTATTGCCAGAAGGTCCAGGGCCGCCCGCCGTAAAGTTCCGCCGGGTGGGCCGCGACCGAGCGCAGCCAGTATTCGGTGCGCGGCACCAGCCACATCTGGTTGTCGCGGTAGAAGTCGATGCTGGTGTAAAGCAGCGGGCGCTGGCCGTAGTGACGTTCCAGCGCGTCAAGGAAGATCGCGGCCTCGGACCGGATATGGCTGGCGGCCGGGCGCAGGGTGCAGGTCGGGGAAAACGGCGTCCATTCCATGTCGAGCACCGGCGGCAGCGCGCCGGGCGTGCGCGGCACGTTGGCGATGAACCAGCGCGCCTGTTCGGCGGCCGGGCGGCAATGGTAGTGGAAATGGTAGGCGCCGCGCGGCACGCCAGCCCGCCCGGCGGCGCGCCAGTTGGCAAGAAACATCGGGTCAACCAGATCGCCGCCTTCGGTCGCCTTCAGGAAGGCAAAGCTGACCCCCGCCGCCCGCGCCGTCGGCCAGTCCACCAGCCCCTGAAAGCGCGACACGTCGATGCCGTGCACCGCATGGTCATGTGGTGTTCCACCGCTCCACGGATGCGGGTCGGCATCGGCGAAGCGCGGCGGCTGAACGGCGACGGGTGGGGCACCGGGTGCGGCCTTCGGGCCGGGGCTGCCGCAGGCGGCCAGAAGGGCAAGGGCGCAGGCGGCAAACATCAGGGGAAGGCGCATGGGTGTCGGGATCCTGGTCAGGTGCGCGCCATCGTTGCCCAGCGCCCGCCCGATGTCACCCCCGATTCGGGCGCCGCTGCTGGTTGCCCGGGAAGTCCTGCGCCGTCACCGCGCCGTCGCCGTCGCGGTCCATCATCGCCAGCCAGTCGGAGGCGCGGGCCAGAAACTCGTCGCGGCTGACCATGCCATCGCCGTCGGCGTCGTTGAACACCCGCTCCATCCCGGCATTGGCCGACCCGTTGCCGCCCATGCCCAGGCCCAGGCCCTGACCACGCCCGAAGCCCTTGCCGCGCATGTCATGGCCCATGCCGTTCCGTTCGCGCGCGTTGGCGCGGGCCTCGTCCAGCAGGTCGTATTCGGCACCGGTCAGGCGGCCATCCTCGTCGGCGTCAAAGCTGGCAAAGACATTGCCGCGCTGTTCGGTGGCCTCTGCAACCGTCACGCGGCCGTCGGCGTCCAGATCCCAGACCGCCATGAAGTTCTGGCCCGGGGTGCCGGTCTGGGCAAGGGCACCGCCCCCGGCCAAGGCGATTCCGGCGGCGATCAACGAGATACGGTTCATGATGCACTCCTTCACATTCGCTTGCGTGCATCTGTGAAACGCGCCGGCCCGCACCTTCCGTTGCGGGCCGCCGATTTATCGTAGAAAAATCGTCACGCCTCGGTGGCAGACAATTCGTCCCAGGCGGCCATTGCCTTGGCGGCATACATCAGCGCCGGGCCGCCGCCCATCTGGATGGCCATGGCCAGCACGTCGCCGCATTCCTCGCGGCTGGCCCCGGCCTTGACCAGCGCCTCGACATGCAGCCCGATGCACGCCTCGCAGCGTTGCGACACCGCGATGCCCAATGCCACGAACTCCTTGGTCTTGTGATCCAGCACCCCGCCTTCCTTGACGCCCTTCGACAGGGCGCCGAAGCCCTTGGCGGTTTCGGGGATGGCGCGGTTCAGCACGCGAAGCTGGTCGCGGATGTCGCTGTTCTTGGTCTTCCAGTCCATGGGGCACTCCTTTTGCGGTCGGGGCAGGGGTGCCATGCCCGGGCCAGGTGTGCCTTGATGTATATCAATGCTTGAATGTGACAATCATCAGATTGTTGGCGGGCATTTCGACAATCCGCAATCCCAGCCCGGCCGCCGCCAGACGGCCTTCGACCCAGGCCAGATCCTTGTAGCCGATGCGCGCATCCTGCGCCTGCAGGCTGGCGTGGAAGGCCGCGTCGCCCTCGCTGGTGGTTTTCCCATCGCGCAGGAAGGGGCCATAGATCAGCAGCTTGCCGTCCGGGGCCAGCGCCCGCGCCGCCTCGGCCAGCACCACGCCTGCGTCGGCCTCGGGGATCAGGTGCAACAGGTTGACCAGCAGCACCACATCCTGCCCGGCCCAACCGGCCCCCCAGCCGGGCTGCGCGGCATCGAGCAGCACCGGGGCGGCCAGGTTCACGCTGTCCGCCGCCGCACCCCATGCGGCGATCGAGGCCAGCGCACCCGGATCGGCATCGGTCGGCTGCCAGTCGAGACCCGGCAGGGCGGCGGCGAACATCGCGGCGTGCTGCCCGGTGCCCGACGCCAGTTCCAGCAGCCGGCCCCGCGCCGGAGCCTCGGCCCGCAGCACGGCAAGAATGGCCGCCGCATTGCGTTCGGCCGAAGGCGCGTGGCGGCGCCCGTCGGGCGACACCGGCGCGCCGGAATCGGGCAGCCGCAGCGTCATGCGAACCGCGCGGGCGACAGCGCCGCCACAAGTCCGGCATCAAGCTGCGGCGCGCGCCCGCCGATCAGGTCGGCGGCCAGCGCGCTGGCGGCAGGCGAGGACTGGAAGCCGTAGCCGCCCTGACCCGCCAGCCAGAAGAACGCAGGCTCGGCCGGGTCATGCCCGATCACCAGCACCCGGTCGGGCGAAAAGGTGCGCAGGCCCGCCCAGTTCGCCAGCAGGCGGGTCACCGGCTCGGTCACCATTTCCTCATAGCGTGCCAGACCCTCGGCCAGCACCATGTCGTCGGCAAAGGCGTCATGTGCCGTCATCGGGTGTTCCTCGGCCGGCGAGACGATCAGCGCCCCGGCGTCGGGCTTGGCATACCACGCCTCGCCCGCGCCGAAGATCATCGGCCAGCGCGACACGTCCTGCCCGCCCGGCGCAGGTATCCGCGCCATCGAGCGGCGCAGCGGCGTGAAGCCCAGCGGCGTCACCCCGGCCATCGCCGCCACCTGGTCGACCCAGGCCCCGGCGGCGTTGACCAGCAGCCCAGCCGCATGGTCGCCCGTGGCGGTGGAAACCCGCCAGCCCGCCCCGTCGCGCGCGATGCCCGTCACCCGCGCCCCGGTCACGAGGCGCGCCCCGTTGCCGCGCGCCACCCGGGCAAAGCCCTGCAACAGCCGGTCGGTGTCGATGTCCCAGGCGTGATCGGCATGGGCGGCGAAGGCCAGGACTTCGGCGTTCAGCACCGGCACCATCGCCAGCGCCTGGTCGAGCGGAATCGGGGCCAGATGCATCGCCTCGGCCTCGGCCGCGATGGTGGCGCGATCCTCTGCCCGCCCGACGATCATCATGCCGCGCGGCGACAGGATGCCTTCGGTCTGGTGGAAATAGTCGCCCGAGGCGAGCGACAGTTCCACCACCGGCGCCAGCCCGTAGCGCGGCTCGTAAAGGGCGGCCGATCGGCCCGAGGCGTGGTGTGCCAGCGCACCCTCGGCCTCCAGCAGCAGGACGGACCCGAGCGCGGACAGGCGCGCCGCCGCAGACACTCCGGCGATGCCGCCGCCGATGATCAGAAAATCATGTTTCATGCGGCGCACCCTGCCACCGCTGCCCGGAAAGGAAAAGGGGCGGCGCACAGCGTCACCCCTTCCCGTTGCGTCCCGGTTCCCTTGCCCGTTGCGGGCCTTCGTGCGCGGGCTCTGCCCTTCTTCACGGCCTTCAGCCTCGCGATGCCCGACGCCCGCATCGCCAGTTCTTCCTTCAGCGGCCCGGTTGAGCCGTGCCTTGCTTTACAGATGAAGTACTTTCCGGAGCCGGTCTTGGCAAGATGAACCCGCGTGTCCGGGGGGCAGACAGCCCCCCGGTGCCGGCCAGACAAGTCTACTTCGGGCCTACTTCGGGATGTCGCCCGAAATGCCTTCGACAAAGAAGTTCATCCCCGCCAGCGTTCCGTCATCGGCCACCGCGCCTTCGGCCAGCCAGTCGCTGCCGTCCTGCTTTTTCAGCGGGCCGGTGAAGGGATGGTAGCTGCCGTCGCCGATCGAGGCGGCCAGCGCCTCGGCCTCGGCCTTCACCTCGGCGGTCACCGCATCGGTGATCTCTCCGATCTCCACCTCGCCGCCGCCGATCCCGGCCCAGGTGTCCTTCTGTTCCCAGGTGCCGTCGATCACCGCGCCGACGCGCTCGACGTAATAGGGGGCCCAGTTGTCGATGATCGACGACACGCGCGGGCTCGGCTTGTATTCGGCCATGTCCGACGCCTGGCCGAAGCCGATCACGCCGGGGGTCTTGGCGGCCTCGGCCAGCGGGGCGGTGGAGTCGGTGTGCTGCAGGATGACATCGACGCCCTGTTCGATCAGCGCCTTGGCGGCATCGGCCTCTTTCGCCGGGTCGAACCAGGTGTAGGCCCAGACCACCTTGATCTCGACCGCCGGGTTGACCTTCTTCGCGTGGATGTAGGTTGCGTTGATGCCCTGGATCACCTCGGGGATCGGGAACGACCCGATATAGCCGATCTTGTTCGATTTCGTCATGCGGCCCGCGATGGTGCCCATCACGGCGCGGCCTTCGTAGAAGCGCGCGTTGTAGGTCGAGACGTTCGGGGTCTCGCGCTTGAAACCGGTCGCATGTTCGAATTTCACATCGGGGAACTTGGCGGCGACCGCGTTGGTCGCGTCCATGAAGCCGAAGGAGGTGGTGAAGATGATGTCGCAACCCGACAGCGCCATCTGCGTCAGCACGCGTTCGGCATCGGCCCCTTCGGGCACGTTTTCCTGATAGGCGGTTTCGACCTTGTCACCAAAAGCGGCTTCGACCGCCAGCAGGCCCTGATGATGCTGGAAGGTCCAGCCGCCGTCGCCGATCGGCCCGACATAGACGAAACATGCCTTGGTCTTGTCTTGCGCCAGCGCCGCCCCGCCCGCCAGCGACAGGCCGAGGCCAAGGGCGGCGGAGGTGAGAAGTGTTCTGCGTTTCATTCGGTAGGCTCCCGTTGGGCGGGGCTTGCTGCCCCGGTAAGTTTGGGCCTCAGCGCGAGGCGTGGAAGTTCCGGCCAAGGGCGGCAGGGGCGGCCAGCGCCCCCTTGCCCCGGTCGCGCGACATGATGACCAGCACGAGGATGGTTATCAGATAAGGGGACATCGACAAGTATTCGACCGGAATCCGCGCCCCCGCCGCCTGCAGGTTAAGCTGCAACACGGTGATTCCGCCAAACAAATAGGCACCGAGCAGGACGCGCCACGGTTTCCACGAGGCGAACACCACGATCGCCAGCGCGATCCAGCCCGCGCCCGCGGTGATGCCGTCGGTCCATTGCGGCACGCGGATCAGGCTGATGTAGGCCCCCCCCATCCCCGCCATGGCACCGCCGAACAGGATCGCCAGCACCCGGATCCGCACCACCTTGTAGCCAAGTGCGTGCGCCGCATCGTGGTTTTCGCCCACTGCGCGGATCACGAGGCCCATGCGCGAATAGCGCAGCACCCACCACACCGCTGCGATCACCGCGACCGACAGGTAGACCATCGGGTCATGGCGGAACAGGATCGTGCCCAGAATCGGAATCTCGGCCAGCGGCCCGAAGGGCACGGTGCCGGTGGCGGGCGGCTTGATGCCGACATATCCCTGCCCGATCAGCGACGACAGTCCCAGCCCGAACAGCGTCAGCGCAAGGCCGGTCGCCACCTGATTGGCCATCAGGATCTGCGTCAGCAGCGCGAAGATCAGGCTCAGCCCCGCGCCGCCCAGCGCGCCGCCAAAGAAACCCAGCACCGGGCTGCCGGTTTCCACCGCCGCGACAAAGCCGCAGATCGCGCCCATGATCATCATGCCCTCGACCCCGAGGTTCAGCACGCCGGCCTTTTCGACCACCAGCTCTCCGATCGCCGCCAGCATGATCGGCACCGCCGCCACCATCAGCGAGGCGACCAGCACGGCGGGGTTGATTGCGCTTAGGTCCATCAGGCGACCTCTCTCTTGCCAAGGCGGATGCGGTAGTTCGACAGAAGGTCCACCGCCAGCAGGAAGAACAGCAGCATTCCCTGAAACGCCTGAATCGCCGCCGATGGCAGGCCCAGCATGAACTGCGCCAACTCGCCCCCGATATAGGTCAGCGCCATCAGCAGGCCCGCCAGCAGGATGCCGACCGGGTTCAGCCGACCCAGAAAGGCCACGATGATGGCGGTGAAGCCGTAGCCCGAGCCGAAGTCGATGCTGATCTGCCCGGCCGGGCCCGCAACTTCGAACAGCCCCGCCAGCCCCGCCAGCCCGCCCGAGATGCCAAGACAGATCAGCACCAGCAGGTTCGGCCTGACCCCGGCAAAGCGCGCGGCGCGCGGGGCCTGCCCGGCCAGCCGGATCGAAAAACCCAGCATGTGGCGTTGCAACAGCACATAGGCCGCGATCACCGCGAGGATGGCCGCCACCACGCCCCAGTGCATTCCGGTGCCCGCGATCAGCTCGGGGTTGGCGGCACTGGGATATTGCGACAGGTTGCGCGAGCCGGGAAAGCCGCCGCCTTCGGGGTTGC
Organism: Paracoccaceae bacterium Fryx2; assembly: GCA_032334235.1. NCBI lineage: Bacteria > Pseudomonadati > Pseudomonadota > Alphaproteobacteria > Rhodobacterales > Paracoccaceae > Paracoccaceae bacterium Fryx2. The sequence goes on along the minus strand of JAVSGI010000003.1, from coordinate 1,032,263 downwards.
GCAACGCACCCAGCGCCATCGACGCCAGCAGCGACTGCGCGACATAGACCAGCAGCAGCGAGACCAGGATCTCGTTGGTGCGGAACTTCGTGCGCAGTATCGCCGGAATCATCGCCCAGATCCAGCCGCCGAAGGCCCCCGCCAGCACCATCAGCGGAAGGATGAACCACGCCTCCATCGGATAGAACGCCAGCCCCACGGCGGCGCCGAAGATCGCCCCCATCATGTATTGCCCCTCGGCCCCGATGTTCCAGATGCCCGCGCGAAACCCCAGCGACAGCCCGATGGCGATCAGGATCAGCGGCCCGGCCTTGACCAGCAGTTGTGGCCGCGAATAGGCGGCGAATTGCGGATTGAACAGCGGGTCCCAGAAGATGGTGCGGATCGCCTCGACCGGGTTCTTGCCCAGCAGCGCGAACAGGATGCCGCCCGCGATCATGGTCAGCGCCACCGCCAGTACCGGGGTCGCCGCCGTCCAGAAGCGCGACGGGTTGGGGCGGCGTTCAAGCGTGAGCATGTGCCACCTCCATGCCATGCGCGCCGCCCATCATCAGGCCGATTTCCTCGATACTGAGGCCCTGCACCGGACGGGGGGGCGACAGCCGGCCCTCGTTCAGCGCGGCGAAGCGGTCGGCAATCTCCAGCAATTCGTCAAGATCCTGGCTGATCACCACCACCGCCGCTCCATCCGCCGCGCGGTCAAGGATCGCCTGCCGGATCGCGGCGGCGGCGCTGGCGTCCACCCCCCAGGTCGGCTGGTTGATCACGATCACCCCGGGCGACTGGCTGAGCTCGCGCCCGACGACGAATTTCTGCAGGTTGCCGCCCGACAGCGCACGCGCCGCGACCCAGGTGCCGGGGGTTCGCACGTCGAAGCCCTTGACGATCTCCTCGGCAAAGCCGCGCGTCGCCGCCCAGTCGATGAAGCCGTGCCGCGTCAGCCCCTTGCGCACCGCGCCCGACAGCAGGGCATTCTCCACGAGGCTCATGTCGGGGGCGGCGGCATGGCCCAGCCGTTCCTCGGGCGCCGCGACCAGCCCGGCCCGGCGCCGCTCGTTCGGCCCCTGGTCGCCATAGCCCGCGCCGTCGATCTTCACCGCGTCCTTCGTGCTGCGCAACTCGCCCGAAAGCGCCAGCAGCAACTCGTCCTGCCCGTTGCCCGCCACCCCGGCGATGCCCAGCACCTCGCCCCGCCGCACCGAAAAGCTGATCTCTTTCAGCGAGGTGCCGAACGGGATCGGCGATTTCACCGAAAGCCCCGTCACCTCCAGCGCCACGGCGCCCTTGGGCGTCGCGTGCCGTTCGGGCGGGCGCAGCACGGCGCCCACCATCATTTCCGCCATCTCGCGCGCCGTCTTGTCGCGCGGGGTGCAGATGTCGACCACCTTGCCGCGCCGCAAGATCGTCGCCTCGTCGCACAGCGCCCGGATCTCCTCAAGCTTGTGGCTGATGTAGAGGATCGCGGTGCCCTCGGCGGCAAGCTGGCGCAGGGTGTGGAACAGGATGTCAACCTCCTGCGGGGTCAGGACCGAGGTCGGCTCGTCCATGATCAGCAGCTTCGGGTCCTGCAGCAGGCAGCGGATGATCTCGACCCGCTGGCGCTCGCCCGCCGACAGGTCGCCCACCATCCGCCCGGGGTCGAGCGGCAGGCCATAGTCTTCAGACACCGCCCTGATCCGGGCGGCCAGCGCGCCCATCGCGGGCGGGTTCTCCATGCCCAGCGCGACGTTTTCCGCGACATTCAGCGCCTCGAACAGGCTGAAATGCTGGAACACCATTCCCACACCGGCGGCACGCGCGGCGCGCGGCTCGGCCGGGGCATAGTCGGCCCCGCGCAGCAGCATCCGCCCGGCATCGGGCTGCACCAGACCGTAGATCATCTTGACCAGCGTCGATTTGCCTGCGCCATTCTCGCCCAGCAGGGCATGCACCTCGCCCGCGGCGATGCTGAACGACACCTCGCTGTTGGCCACCACGCCGGGATAGGCCTTGGTCAGCCCCTCGACCCGCAGCAGGTTTTCCCGGTTTCCCGTCATCGCGCATTTTCCTTCCGGGTTGCGGTATTGGCCTTATTTTTCAATACATCGGCGGCAACGCCCACCGCAATCGCCTGCGGATGCTTGCCGTATGCCGGATCGCCGATGGGGCAGCGGATGCGGGCAATCGCCGCATCGCCGTGCCCCAGCGCGCGCAGCCGTGAACGGAACCGCGCGGCCTTGGTCACCGACCCGATCAGGCCGAGGCCGGCAAAGCCATGCAACAGCAGGCGGTGGCAAAGCTCCAGATCCAGCGCGTGCGAATAGGTCAGCACCAGATGTTCGGCCCCAGGCGGCGCATGGGCCGCCAGCGCCGCAGGGTCTGCCGCCCACAGCGCATCGACGCCCTCGGGCAGCGGGTCGGGAAAGCGGTCGCGGCCAACGTCGATCCAGGTCAGCGCCAGCCCCGGCAGGGGCGCCAGCACCGCCACCAGCGCCCGGCCGACATGCCCGGCCCCCCAGATCCACAGGCGGCGGTCGGCCTGCGCCACCGGCTCGACCATCCAGCCCTGCACCAGTTGCGCGACGGGCAGCACGCCCTGTCCCCGCGCCCGCGCCAGCAGGCGCTGCACAGCCAACGGCATCGCGCTGCCATCCACCGCCCGGGCAATCACCTCGCCCGACAATGCTGCCACCGAAAACGCATCATGCACTTCGGTCAGCAGCGTGACCGCCCCGCCGCAGCACTGCCCCAGCGCAGGCCCCAGCAAGGCCCGGTCCAGCCGTGCGCCGCCGGTCCCCAGCAAGGCCCGCGCCCGCGCCATCGCCTGCCACTCCAGCGCGCCGCCGCCGATGGTGCCCGAACTGCCGTCGGCCCAGACCAGCATCACCGCCCCGACCTCGCGCGGCGACGACCCGTCGCAAGCGGCCACCACCACCCGCGCCACCCGGTCGGCCGCTGCCACCGCGGCCCGCAGGCCTGCCAGATCGAAGCCGCGCTCAGCCATGCCGTTGCCGCATCACCGCCGCCAGCACCCGCTCCGGCGTGGCCGGTGCATCCAAGGCCGGATAAACGCTGCCATTGCCGCAGGCCGCCACCGCATCCGACAGCGCCATCAGCGCCGAAATTCCCAGCATCAGCGGCGGCTCGCCCACCGCCTTCGACCGGCCCACCGTATCCTCACGGTTCTCGCGGCCCCACAAGGCGACATTGAACACCGGCGGGCGGTCGGAACAGGCGGGGATCTTGTAGGTCGAAGGTGCGTGGGTGCGCAGCCGCCCCTTGGCATCCCACACCAGCTCCTCGGTGGTCAGCCAGCCCGCGCCCTGGACATAGCCGCCCTCGATCTGGCCGATGTCGAGCGCGGGGTTCAGGCTGGTGCCGACATCGTGCAGGATGTCGCAGCGCAGGATGCGGTTCTCGCCGGTCAGGGTGTCGATCGCCACCTCGGTCACCGCCGCGCCATAGGCGAAATACAGGAACGGCCGACCGGCTCCGCGCAGCCGGTCCCAGGTGATCTTGGGCGTGGCATAGTAGCCCGTGGCCGAAAGCGACACCCGCGCCGCATAGGTCATCGCTGCCGCCTCGGCAAAGCTGTAATCCGCTCCTGCCACCCGCACCCGGCCCCCGGCAAACACCACCTCCGCCGCCTCTGCCTGATGCCGCGCCGCCAGATGCGCCGCCATCCGGTCGCGGATCGTCTCGCAGGCCACCTGCGCCGCCATGCCATTCAGGTCCGACCCCGAGGAGGCGGCGGTGGCCGAGGTGTTGGGCACCTTGCCCGTATCGGTCGCGGTGATCCGCACCGCCCCGGAATCGACCCCGAACACCCCCGCCGCCACCTGCGCCACCTTCTGGAACAGGCCCTGACCCATCTCGGTCCCGCCATGGTTCAACAGGATCGACCCGTCCTGATAGACATGCACCAGCGCCCCGGCCTGGTTGAGATGGGTCAGCGTGAAGGAAATCCCGAACTTCACCGGCGTCAGCGCGATCCCCCGCTTCAAGACCGGGCTCGCCGCATTCCACGCCGCAATCGCCGCCCGCCGCGCGCCGTAGTCCGAGTTCCGCTCCAGCGCCGCCACCAGCTCCTGCCCGATGAAATCCTCCACCGGCATGTGATAGGGCGTGGTCTGCACTCCCGGCGGGCAGGCAGGCAGCGCGCCATGCACCGACACATCCTCCGCCCCGCGCGAGGTCAGATCCGCCTCGGGATCGGCACGCCCTCCCCCCTTCTCATTGGCCCAAATACCCTCGGGGGGCGCGGGGGGCAGACAGCCCCCCGCCCTGTCCGCCATCCCGGCATAGAAATTCGCGCGCCGCACCGCCAGCGGGTCCAGCCCCAGCGCAAAGGCGATATGGTCCATCACCCGCTCGATTCCCACCATGCCCTGCGGCCCGCCGAAGCCGCGAAAGGCGGTGGCACTGGCGGTGTTGGTGCGCAGGCGGTGACTTTCGATCCGCACCGCGGGCAGGAAATAGGCGTTGTCGGCGTGCAGCATGGCGCGGTCGGCCACCGGCAGCGACAGGTCGAGCGACCAGCCGCAGCGGATCAGGTGGCGGAACGCCACCCCCGCCAGCCTGCCCCCGGCGTCGAACCCGGCGCGGTAGTCGATGCGCAGGTCGTGGCGCTTGCCGGTGATCACCATGTCGTCGTCGCGGTCGTAGCGCATCTTGCAGGGCCGCCCGGTGGCGCGGGCGGCCCAAGCGCAGGCTATGGCCAGCGCGTTGCCCTGGCTTTCCTTGCCGCCGAAGCCGCCGCCCATGCGCCGCACTTCGACCCGCACCGCGTGCATCGGCACGTGCAGGGCGTGGGCGACCTTGTGCTGCACCTCGGTCGGGTGCTGGGTGGAAGACTGCACCACCATGTCGCCGCCCTCCTGCGGCAGGGCCAAGGCGATCTGGCCTTCCAGATAGAAATGCTCCTGCCCGCCAACCTCGATGCTGCCCTCGACAACACGTGCCGCCCCGGCAATCGCGGCCTCCGCGTCGCCCTTCTGCCAGATCACCGGGCCGGATTCGAAGCGGCTGCCCGCCGCCAGCGCGTCATCGACCGTCAGCAGGGCGGAGCGTTCGTCGTAAGCTACCCTGCCCAGCAGGGCCGCCCTGCGCGCGGCAAGGTGGCTGTCGGCCACCACCAGAAACACCGGCTGGCCGACGTAATGCACCACCCCCTGCGCCAGCAGCGGCTCGTCATGGGCCGAGGGGCTGCAATCGGGCATCGGGTCGAAATCGTCCGGGCCGAACACCGCCTCCACGCCGGGGGCGGCGCGCACCGCCGAAAGGTCCAGCGCGGTGATCGCACCATGCGCCACCGCCGACAGCCCGAAGGCCAGATGCAGCGTGCCGGGCGGCACCGCCAGATCGTCGATGTAGCGCGCCTGCCCGGTGACGTGCAGCGGGGCCGCGTCGTGCGGCAGGGGGCGGCCCGCGCTCATGCCGTGACCTCCAGCACCGAGACCGGGGTTCCGGCGAGGTCATGGAAATACCGCAGCAGCAGATTCTGCGCCACCTGCAACCGGTAGGCGGCCGAGGCGCGCATGTCGGTCAGCGGAGTGAAATCGGCGGCGAAGGCGGGCAGGGCGGCCTCGACCCTGGCAAGGCTCCACGGCTGGCCCAGCAATGCCGCCTCGACCGCCGCCGCGCGTTTCGGGATGCCCGCCATGCCCCCGAAGGCGATGCGGGCGGCGGTGACGCGACCGCCCTCCCGAGTGATGTTGAAGCAGCCGCAGACCGCCGAGATGTCCTGATCGAAGCGTTTCGAGACCTTGTAACAGCGCAAGGCGGGCGCGTGGGCCGGGATCGTCACCGCCTCGACAAACTCGCCCGGCGCGCGGTCCTGCTTGCGGTAGTCGAGGAAGAAATCCTCCAGCGGCATCGCGCGGCGCACGCCGCCCCGGCGCAGGTGCAGCGTGGCCCCCAGCGCGATCAGCGCGGGCGGGCTGTCACCGATCGGCGAGCCGTTGGCGATGTTGCCGCCGATGGTCGCGGCATTGCGCAGCTGCACCGAGGCGAAGCGGCGCAGCAGGTCGGCAAACGAGGGGTGCAGCGGGCGCAGTGCCGCCATCAGGTCGGTGATGCTGACGCCCGCGCCAATGCGCAGGGTGTCGCCCTGCCGGGTGATCTGGCGCATGTCTGCAATGCCGACGAGGAAGGCCACGTCTCCAAGCTCGCGCAACTCCTTGGTGACCCAGAGGCCGACATCGGTGGCCCCGGCGATCAGGGTCGCGTCGGGATGGGCGAGATACCAGTCTGCAAGGGCGTCGGTCGTTTCGGGGTGGCCGGCATCCATGGGTATTTGGGCCAATGAGAAGGGGGAAGGGGCGGTCATCCAGCCGGGCACCGGGGCGGATTCTGCCGCCTTTGCCGCGCGGATGATCGGGGCGTAGCCGGTGCAGCGGCAGAGGTTTCCGGCCAGCACGTCGTCATGGTCGCGGCGGCCCTGCGCGTGGGCGACGGCCATCGAGACCACGAAACCGGGGGTGCAGAAGCCGCACTGGCTGCCGTGGTGGTCGATCATCGCCTGCTGGACGGGGTGCAGGCCGCCGTCGGGGCCGCTTATGCCCTCGACGGTGCGGACCGATTTGCCGTGAAGCTGCGGCAGGAACAGGATGCAGGCGTTCAGCGCGCGGGGGCCTGCGGCATCGCTGACCATGACGGTGCAGGCGCCGCAGTCGCCCTCGTTGCAGCCCTCTTTCGTGCCCGCAAGGCCGCGCGTCTCGCGCAGCCAGTCGAGAAGTGTCCGCGTCGGGCTTTCGCCCGCGATACGGACCGGCGTTCCGTTCAGCAGAAACGCGATCTCCATGGTGACAACCCGCCGCCTTCTCCCCTTCACAGGCGATGCGTGCCCGCCCGATGCGGCGTAAAGCGGGCCACGCGCCCCACGGGGTTTACCCCCGTCTTTCTGTCTGTCATGAAGCCTGCGAGGCTGTCACAAGGCAAGCGGAACCTTACCGCCCCCGCCGAAAGAACCGCCGCGACCTGCAGGAAAAAGGGGCAGCCCCAGCCCCGACCTGCCGCAAAATCAGGCTTGTCATCATGGCATCTGCGCCCCGCTTCATCCATCTGCGCGTTCACACCGAGTATTCGCTGCTGGAAGGCGCGGTGCCGGTGAAGAAGCTGATCGGGCTTTGCCAGGCGCAGTCGATGCCCGCCGTGGCGGTGACCGACACCAACAACATGTTTGCGGCGCTGGAGTTTTCGGTGCTGGCCGCAGGCGCGGGGGTGCAGCCGATCGTGGGCTGCCAGATCTCGGTCGCGCATGACCCGGCGGCACCGGGCGAAAAGGCGCGGGCGGCGGCGGCGGTGGTGCTGCTGGCGCAGAACGAAGCCGGTTACATGAACCTGATGAAGCTGAACTCGTGCCTCTACCTCGGCAAGGGTGGGCAGTTGCCGCAGGTGACGGTGGAGGAACTCGAAGCCCATGGTGCGGGGCTGATCTGCCTGACCGGCGGTCCGGAGGGGCCGGTGGGGCGGCTGCTTCAGGCCGGGCAGGCGGCCAAGGCGCAGGCGCTGCTGGACCGGCTGGCCGCGATCTACCCGGGGCGGCTCTATGTCGAACTGCAGCGCCACCCCGGCGAGGGCGGGCGGCTGGCGGAAGGCGAGCGGCTGACCGAGCGCGGCCTGGTCGAGATGGCCTATGCGATGGGCCTGCCGCTGGTCGCCACCAACGACGTGTATTTCCCCAAGCCCGAGATGTATCAGGCCCACGACGCGCTGATCTGCATCGCCGAGGGCGCCTATGTCGATCAGCAGGGGCCGCGCCGCCGCCTGACGCCGCAGCACTGTTTCAAGACGGAGGCCGAGATGTCGGCGCTGTTCGCCGATCTGCCCGAGGCGCTGGCAAACACGGTCGAGATTGCCCGGCGCTGCGCCTTCAAGGTCGCCAAGCGCGCGCCGATCCTGCCCAAATTCGCTGATGACGAGGTGCAGGAACTGCGCCGGCAGGCCGCCGAAGGGCTCGCCGCGCGGCTGGCGGTGATTCCCCATGCCGTGCCGGTGGCGGAATACGAGGCGCGGCTGGCGTTTGAATTGGGCATCATCGAGCAGATGGGCTTTCCCGGCTACTTCCTGATCGTGGCCGATTTCATCAAATGGGCCAAGGAGCAGGGCATCCCGGTCGGGCCGGGGCGGGGGTCGGGCGCGGGCAGCCTTGTCGCCTATGCGCTGACCATCACCGATCTGGACCCGTTGCGCTACAAGCTGCTGTTCGAACGCTTCCTGAACCCCGAGCGGGTGTCGATGCCCGACTTCGACATCGACTTCTGCATGGACCGCCGGCAGGAGGTGATCGAATACGTTCAGGCGCGCTATGGCCGCGACAAGGTGGGGCAGATCATCACTTTCGGCGCGCTTCTGTCCAAGGCGGCGGTGCGCGACGTGGGGCGGGTGCTGCAGATGCCCTACGGGCAGGTGGACCGGCTGTCGAAGATGATTCCGGTCGAGGGGGTGAAGCCCGTCAGCATCACCAAGGCGCTGGCAGACGAACCGCGCCTGCGCGAGGCAGCGAAAGAGGAGGTGGTGGCGCGCCTGCTGGAATACGGCCAGCAGATCGAGGGGCTCTTGCGCAACGCCTCCACCCATGCCGCGGGCGTGGTAATCGGCGACCGGCCGCTGGACGAGCTGGTGCCGCTTTATCAAGACCCGAAGTCGGACATGCCCGCCACCCAGTTCAACATGAAATGGGTCGAGGCGGCCGGGCTGGTGAAGTTCGACTTCCTCGGGCTGAAGACGTTGACGGTGATCCAGAACGCGCTCGACCTGATCCGCGCGGGCGGGCGGCCGCTGCATGTCGCACCCGACGGGCGACAGCTTTACCAGCCCCCGCCGGGGGTGGAGGACGACATCGGGCACATCCCGCTCGATGACAAGGCCAGCTATGAGCTTTACGCGGCGGCAAAGACGGTGGCGGTGTTCCAGGTGGAAAGCTCGGGCATGATGGACGCGCTGCGCCGCATGAAGCCGACCTGCATCGAGGATATCGTGGCGCTGGTGGCGCTTTACCGTCCCGGCCCGATGGAGAACATTCCGACCTATTGCGAGGTCAAGAACGGGCTGCGCGACCTGGAATCGATCCACCCGACCATCGACCACATCCTGAAGGAAACGCAGGGAATCATCGTCTATCAGGAACAGGTGATGGAAATCGCGCAGGTCATGGCGGGGTATTCGCTGGGCGGCGCCGACCTTTTGCGCCGCGCCATGGGCAAGAAGATCGCCGAGGAAATGGCGAAGGAGCGACCGAAGTTCATCAACGGCGCCAGGGCCACCCACGGCATCGACGCCAAGAAGGCGGGCGAGGTGTTCGACCTGCTGGAGAAGTTCGCCAACTACGGCTTCAACAAGTCGCACGCGGCGGCCTATGCGGTGGTCAGCTATCAGACCGCGTGGCTGAAGGCCAACCACCCGGTGGAATTCATGGCCGCCGTGATGAACTGCGACATCCACCTGACCGACAAGCTGGCGGTCTACAAGCGCGAGGTCGACAAGCTGGGCATCAGGACCGTGGCGCCCTGCGTCAACGCCTCTGCCGCGACCTTCACGGTGAAGGATGGCAAGGTGGTCTACGGCCTCGGCGCGCTGAAGAACGTCGGCGTCGATGCCATGGGGCTGATCGTGCAGGGCAGGGGCAAGAAGCCCTTCGTCACCCTGTTCGACTTTGCCCGGCGGGTGGACATGAAGCGTGTCGGCAAGCGGCCGCTGGAAATGCTGGCCCGTGCCGGGGCGTTCGATGCGCTCGACGCCAACCGGGCCCGGGTGTTTGACGCGCTCGACGGGCTCTGCGCCTATTCGGCGGCGATCTTCGAGGCGCGCGGCTCGGCGCAGGTGTCGCTGTTCGGTGAGGCGGGCGCCGACCTGCCCGAACCGCGCCTTGGCAGCCGCGACGACTGGCTGCCGGTGGAACGGCTGACCGAGGAGCATCAGGCCATCGGCTTCTACCTGTCCGGCCATCCGCTCGACGACTACATGGGCCCGCTGAAACGCCGCAACGTGATGACGCTGGCCGAACTGACCCGCGCCGCCGAGCGTGGCCCGCTGGTGGCCAAGCTGGCGGGTTCGGTCGCCTCGCGGCAGGAAAAGAAATCGGCCAAGGGCAACCGCTTCGCCTTCGTCCAGCTTTCCGACCCGACCGGGCTTTACGAGGTCACGGTGTTCTCCGACACCCTGGAACAGGCGCGCGACGTGCTGGAACCGGGGCAGAACGTGGTGCTGACCGTCGAGGCCAATCTGGAGGGCGACACGCTGAAGCTGCTGGCCCGCGCCGCCCAGCCGATTGATGCGGTGGCGGCAGAGGCGGGGGCCACCAGCCTGCGCATCCACCTGAACCGGGGCGAGGCGGCGGCCTCGGTCGCGGCGCTGTTCGCCCGCGTGCTGGCCGAGGGCGGCAAGGGCCGGGCGGCGGCGCGCGGACAGATCATCCTCTGCGTGCCCGACCCCGCGACGGGGCAGGAGATCGACCTGACGCTGCCGCGCGACTATCCGGTGACGCCGCAGATCAAGGGCGCGATCAAGGCGATGACCGGCGTGGTGATGGTCGAGGAAATCTGAACCCTTCGGGTTTCTTCTTGGCCCAAATACCCCTCAGTCGCCGGGGCACAGCGCGCTGCTACCAGTGCGGCGGCTTCTGGTCGGCCAGCGGCGCGCTGCCGCTGTCGGCCTCGCGCTCGGCCTCGCGTTCCAGCAGCAGCCCGACGCGGCGGCCGAGCCGCTCGATCTCGCGGCCCTGGCGGGTCACCATGTCGGACAGGTCTTCGACCGCGCGGGTCAGGTGTGCGATCCGTTCTTCGGTGTCTATCCCGGTCATGGCGGCCCCCTGTCCGTGTTGCCGCGTTCCATAAACCATGCGACGCCATCGTGCATCCGAAACCTGCGTCCCCGTCGCCGGCTTGTGGCCCCGCGCCCCATCCGCTACACGCGGCCCGACGATCAGCGAAGGGTTGCGCGCATGTCCAGGGACAAATCCCCCCGCCGCCCGAAGGCGGAAACGCCCAAGGGCTTCCGCGACTATTTCGGCGCCGAGGTGACCGAGCGCAAGGCGATGCTGGACCGCATCGCCGAGGTCTATCACCGCTACGGCTTCGACCCGCTGGAAACCAGCGCGGTGGAAACGGTCGAGGCGCTGGGCAAGTTCCTCCCCGACGTCGACCGCCCGAACGAGGGCGTCTTCGCCTGGCAGGACGAGGACAAGGACTGGCTGGCGCTGCGCTACGACTTGACCGCCCCCCTCGCCCGCGTCGCAGCCCAATACCGCAACGACCTGCCCAGCCCCTATCGCCGCTTCGCGATGGGCCCGGTGTGGCGCAACGAGAAGCCGGGTCCGGGGCGGTTCCGCCAGTTCTATCAGTGTGATGCTGATACGGTGGGGTCGGCGAGCGTGGCGGCGGATGCCGAGATATGCATGATGCTTGCGGATGCTCTGGAGGCCGTCGGGATCGAGCGCGGCGACTATGTGATCAAGATCAACAGCCGCAAGGTGCTGAACGGGGTGATGGAAGTCGCAGGGGTATTGGATCCATCAGATCCAGATAAATTCGCTCATGAACGCGGTATCGTGTTGCGTGCTATAGACAAGATCGACCGCCTTGGACTGGTTGGAGTGCAGGCACTCTTGGGTGCGGGGCGACAAGATGAAAGTGGAGACTTCACCAATGGCGCTGGTTTGGCCAACGATCAAATTGCAGTCGTAGTGGGCTTCCTTAATGCTGGCAACATGATGTTCAGCGATAGCTCTCGTATGACCGCAAACCGTCTGATGCAAACCGGCCAACCCATCGCTTTTGCGGGAGGCGCACGGGCCAATGCATTTGCATTGAATTTTCTGTCCGCCGTTGTGAAGAATTCACCCACTGGAATGGAAGGGGTCCATGAACTCGAAACCATCGCTTCCCTCCTCGCCGCCCAAGGCTACGGTCCTGACCGCATCGTCATCGACCCCGGCATCGTCCGCGGCCTCGGCTACTACACCGGCCCGGTCTATGAGGCGGAACTGACCTTCGAGATCCTCGACGAGAAAGGCCGCAAGCGCCAGTTCGGCTCGGTGGCCGGCGGCGGGCGGTATGATGGGCTGGTGGAGCGGTTCACCGGGCAGAAGGTGCCTGCGACCGGCGTTTCCATCGGGGTGGACCGGCTGCTGGCGGCGCTGCGCGCCAAGGGGCGGGCGGGGACCGATGCGGCGGGGCCGGTGGTGGTGACGGTGATGGACCGTGACCGGATGGCCGACTACATGGCGATGGTGGGCGAGTTGCGCGCGGCGGGCATCCGGGCCGAGGTCTACCTCGGCAACCCCAAGCAATTCGGCAACCAGTTGAAATACGCCGATAAACGCAAAAGCCCCATCGCGGTGATCCAGGGCGGCGACGAGGCGGCGCGCGGCGTGGTGATCCTGAAGGATCTGGTGCTGGGCGCGCAGATCGCGCAAAGCGCCACGCTGGAGGAATGGAAGGACCGCCCGGCGCAGATCGAGGTGCCGCGTGACGGGCTGGTGGCCGCCGTGCAGGCGATGCTCGCGCGATGAACCGGCTTCCCGCACTGCAGCACGGGGCGCGACCGGCACGCCGGCTGGGGGTTCCCCGTGCGTGCCGCACGGGGGACGGCAAATGATCGCAACCATACCGAAATCCGCCATCCGGGCCGAGGCTGAGGCGCTGTTTGCCGCGTTTCAGGCGGCGGGCGCGGTGCCGGTCGAGGCCGATATCCTGCTGCCCGCCGAAACCCTGCTCGACCTCTACGGCGAGGATATCCGCGCGCGCGCCTATGTCACGCAAGACCCGCTGCGCGGCGAGATGATGCTGCGCCCCGATTTCACCGTGCCGGTGGTGCAGGCCCACATGGCACACGGGGCCGAGCCGGCCCGCTACACCTACCGGGGCGAGGTGTTCCGCAAGCAGGATCATCTGGGCCCGCGCGCCAGCGAATATCTTCAGGTCGGGTTCGAGGTGTTCGACCGGACCGCGCCCGAGGCGGCGGATGCCGAGGTCTTCGCGCTGTTTGCCACGCTGCTCGCACCCCTGGGCCTGCGCGCCGCGACGGGCGACATCGGCATCCTGATGGCGGCGGTGCGGGGGCTGGCGACGCCGCCGCGCCGCAAGGCCGCGCTCTTGCGCCACATCTGGCGGCCGCGCCGGTTCCGGGCGCTGCTGGACCGTTTTGCCGGGCGGGTGCCGCTGCCGCAGGCGCGGGTGCAGTTGCTGGAACGGCTGGCCGCCAACACGCCAGAGGCACTGATGCGGGCGGCGGGGGCAATGATCGGGCTCCGCGCGGCGGAAGACATCGCCGCCCGCGCCGCCGCGCTGATCGAGGATGCGCAGGCCGACCCGATCAGCGAAGCCGAGGCCGCGAGCCTTGACGAACTGCTGGTGCTGGGCGGCCCGGCCACGGCGGCGCTGGACGAACTGCGCCGGATCGGGGCACGGATGCCTGCCATCGCCGCCGCCGTCGATGGTTTCGCCCGGCGGCTGGACGCGCTGCGCGCGCGCGGCATCGACGTGGATGCGCTGCCGTTCGAGGCGAGCCACGGCCGCAGCACGCTGGAATACTACGATGGCTTCGTGTTCAGCTTCCACGCCGCCGACGCCACGCTGCCGCCGGTCGCCTCGGGCGGGCGCTACGATGCGCTGACGGCGGTTCTGGGGCAGGGCCGGTCGATCCCGGCGGTGGGCGGGGTGATCCGGCCCGCACTGGTCGCCGGGCTGAAGGGCGGTGCGGCATGGGGCTGAAGATCGGGGTGCCGTCCAAGGGGCGGCTGATGGAAAAGACGTTTGAATGGTTCGGCGCGCGCGGCATCACCATGCGGCAGGCCGGGGCGGAACGGGAGTATTCCGGCGCGGTGGAAGGCATCGGCGGTGTCGATCTGGTGCTGCTGTCGGCGGGCGAGATTCCGCGCGAACTGGCGGCGGGGCGGGTTCACCTCGGGGTCACCGGGTCCGACCTCGTGCGCGACAAGCTGGCCGACTGGCCCGCGCAGGTGGCCGAACTGGCGCCGTTGGGGTTTGGCCATGCCGACCTGATCATCGCGGTGCCCGCCTGCTGGATCGATGTCGACACGCTCGACGACCTCGACGCGGCGGCGGCGGCGTTTCGTGCGGCGCATGGCCACCGGCTGCGGATCGCCACCAAGTATCACCGGCTGGTGCGCGAATTCCTGACAGCGAACGGCGTGGCCGACTATCAGTTGGTTGACAGCCAGGGGGCCACCGAGGGCACGGTGAAGAACCTGACGGCCGAGGCGATTGCCGACATCACCTCGTCGGGCGAGACGCTGCGCGCCAACCACCTGAAGGTGCTGTCGGACGGGCTGGTGCACCAGAGCCAGGCGGTGCTGTTCGCCTCACGCAGCGCCGACTGGGAGGCGGGGAACCGCGCCGTTCTGGCTGGTCTGGCGGGGCGGATCGGGGTGGCGGTGCCAGCGGGGCTGTAGGCCGGGACGCGATTTTTCTACGAAAAATCCCCCTTGCGCCGCCGGGAGTGTGCCGGATTTTTCGTAGAAAAATCGTGTGACCCGCTCATCGCAACCCGATTTCGGCCAGCGCCTGCGCCAGCGCCGGGGGCAGCGGCTCTTCCCGGGCGCGGCCCTGCGGCAGGTCGCGCGGCGATTCGGCGGGGTCGAGGTAGCGCCAGCCCTGGAACGGCCGCCGGGCGGCGCCTTCGGTGCGGATCACCGCTGCGTCCAGCGCGATGGCGCAGCGGCGGATGCCGTCGTCGCCGGTCACTTCCTCCAGCGCGACGATCCTCTGGCGGGCCAGGATCACCCCCTTGAAAACCCAGTAGAGCGAGCCGCCGTTCAGAAGTTCGGCCTCGCGTTTCGGCCACATCCGGGTCACATGCACCGGCGTGCCCCCCGGCCAGTCGCGGCTGGTCTGCCAGGCGATCAGGTCTTCGACCCGGTCGGCACCGACGCAGAGCTTCAGCAGATTGACATGATCGGCCACGGTGTTCTCCTGCACAGACCGCTCAACATAAGGGGCCCGCGCGGCAAGGCAAGGCAAGCTTTTGTGTTGCCGCCCCGGGCAGCGGGGTCTATCCTTGCCTGCCCGTCCCAGCCCCCAGCCCGAAGGTTCGCCCCCATGACGCGTTTTGCAACCCCCATCGCCGAGCAGATCTGGGACATGAAGTATCGGCTGAAGGACGAGACGGGCGCGCCGGTCGACGGGTCGGTCGAGGACAGTTGGCGGCGCATCGCCCGTGCGCTGGCGGTGAGCGAGGCCGATCCGGTCTTGTGGGAAGACCGCTTCTATCGTGCGCTGGAGGATTTCAAGTTCCTGCCCGCCGGGCGCATTACCGCGGGTGCCGGCACCGGCCGGGCGGTGACCCTGTTCAACTGCTTCGTGATGGGCACGATTCCCGACAACATGGCGGGCATCTTCCAGATGCTGAAGGAGGCCGCGCTGACCATGCAGCAGGGCGGCGGCATAGGCTACGACTTCTCGACCATTCGGCCGCGCGGGGCGGAAGTGAAGGGGGTGGCCGCCGATGCCTCGGGCCCCCTGTCGTTCATGGATGTCTGGGACGCGATGTGCCGCACCATCATGTCGGCGGGCAGCCGTCGCGGCGCGATGATGGCGACCATGCGCTGCGACCACCCCGACATCGAGCAGTTCATCGAGGCCAAGAAAGACCCGGCCCGTCTGCGGATGTTCAACCTTTCGGTGCTGGTCACCGACCCGTTCATGGCGGCGGTCAAGGCCGACGGCCCTTGGGAGCTGGTGTTTGACGGCCGGGTCTACCACACGCTGGCGGCGCGCGACCTGTGGAACCGCATCATGCGGTCGACCTATGACGTGGCCGAGCCGGGGGTGATTTTCATCGACCGGATCAACGCGATGAACAACCTCGCCTATGCCGAGACCATCGCCGCCACCAATCCCTGCGGCGAGCAGCCCCTGCCGCCCTATGGCGCCTGCCTGCTGGGCTCGATCAACATGGCGGCGCTGGTGCGTGATGCCTTCACGCCCGAGGCGGTGCTTGACCCGGTGGCACTGGATGCGCTGGTGCGGGTGGCCGTGCGGATGATGGACAACGTGGTGGACGTTTCGCGCTTTCCGCTGCCCGAGCAGGCGGCCGAGGCCCGCGCCAAGCGCCGCATCGGCCTGGGAGTCACCGGGCTGGCCGATGCCCTGCTGATGCTGGGCCTGCGCTACGGGTCGCAAACCGCTGCGGCGCAGACCGAGGACTGGATGCACGCCATCGCGCGCGCGGCCTACCTCGCCTCGGTCGACCTCGCGCGCGAGAAGGGCGCCTTCCCGCTGTTCGACGCCGGGCCCTACCTCGCCTCGGGCTCGCTGCGCCACATGGATGCCGACGTGCGCGACGCCATCGCCACCCACGGCATCCGCAACGCCCTGCTGACCTCGATCGCCCCCACCGGCACCATCAGCCTCTACGCGGGCAACGTGTCGAGCGGCATCGAGCCGGTGTTCGCCTATGCCTACACCCGCAAGGTGCTGCAGAAGGACGGCTCGCGCTCCGAGGAAGAGGTGGTCGACTATGCCGTGCGCCTGTGGCGCGAGAAGATGGGCGACGCCCCGCTACCCGCGCATTTCGTCAACGCCCAGACCCTGCCGCCGCTCGACCATGTGCGGATGCAGGCGGCGGCGCAGAAATGGGTCGATTCCAGCATTTCCAAGACGATAAACTGCCCCGAGGACATCAGCTTCGACGATTTCAAGGAAGTCTACATGGCCGCCTGGGATCAGGGCTGCAAGGGCTGCACCACCTACCGCCCCAACGCCGTGACCGGCTCGGTGCTGACGGTTTCGGAAAGCGCCGACAGTGCGGCGGGCGAGGCGCCCGAGGCCGCGCGCGGCGACGGTGGCGAGGTGGTCTACCTTTCCGAACCGCTGGACCGCCCGGCCGCGCTCGAAGGCCAGACCTACAAGATCAAGTGGCCGGGGTCGGAACACGCGCTCTACATCACCCTGAACGACATCATCGTCGCGGGCCACCGCCGCCCGTTCGAGGTGTTCATCAACTCCAAGAACATGGAGCATTTCGCCTGGACCGTGGCGCTGACCCGGATGATCTCGGCGGTGTTCCGGCGCGGCGGCGACATATCTTTCGTGGTCGAGGAACTGAAGGCGGCGTTCGACCCGCGCGGCGGCGCCTGGATGGAGGGTCGCTACATCCCCTCGATCCTCGCCGCCATCGGCGGGGTGATCGAGAACCACCTCGTCAGCATCGGCTTCATCGCGGGCGAGGGGCTGGGCCTGAAAGCCGACCCCAAAGCCACCCTCGCCACCCTGCAACGCCCCGGCAAGGCCTGCGAAAGCTGCGGCAGCTACGACCTTCGCATGATCGAAGGCTGCATGACCTGTGCATCCTGCGGGCAATCGAAATGCGGGTGAGGGGGCTCTTGTTTTTGGAGTGAAATGCACCGGAAAGTTTGTCCTTTCCGGTGCGTTTTTTGTCCATCGGAAGGGGCATAGTTTGTCCATCGGCCTCCAAACGGGTCTTTTTGCACGGAAATCCTCCTGAAACGGGGTCCGACCCCTCGGGGCCGAAATGCCCGACCTTCCGGGCTTGACGGCTGCGAAAATCGGATGCATCCAGACGGCATGAACAGGACCATGCCCTCACGGCTCATACGAGCGATCCCCATCTGACCCCGCTCGCCGGGGCCGGAGACGGTCGCGCATCCTGATCATCTTCAACCATGCAGCGCAGCTCTGTTGCACAAATCGGGTGACAGACAGATCTCCCCTTTCCCTGGACAGACTCATCCCACGGCTTCAGTGACGGGTATACCGAGCGCCGTGAAGCCGTTCAGCACGGCTACACGGACCTGAAACTCGGCGACCTGACGGTCAAAGTCCCGCGCCATGAGGCGCTGACCCAGCAATTTGACGCAGTGCATCTTCGTCTCGACGCGGCTTCGGCGGTGATAACCGCTCCATCGTCGCCAGATGGTTCGGCCGAAGCGTTTCGACGCGCGTAGGGCTTCGTTGCGGGCGATTGCCCCGGGGGTGTCGGGCTTCCATGGCTTGGCGTTCTTGCGGGGCGGAATGATGGCGGCCGCACCGCGGGCGGCGATGGCGTCGTGACACTTGCGTGTGTCGAAGGCGCCATCAGCGGTGACGCTGGCGATCTCCTGATCGGGCGGGATCTGGTCGAGCAGTTCGGGCAGCATCGGCGCGTCACCGACATCGCTGGTGGTGAACTCGGCTGCGCGGATTTCCAGTGTTTTCTCGTCTATCCCGATGTGAATCTTGCGCCAGACCCGACGTTTGGTGCCGCCGTGCTTGCGCGCATTCCATTCACCTTCGCCTTCAACCTTGATCCCGGTGCTATCGATCAGAAGATGCAGCGGGCCTTGCGAGCCGCGGTGGGGGATGTTGTTGCGCGACAACCATCTTGGCCGGTGCCGACAACCACCTTGGCCGGTGGGGCTGAACGGAAGACGGGCATGCCCGTCTGGAGGGCAGCCGCACCGGCCTGATTGATTTCGGGGAAGGTGCTGGTCGCTGCGGGTTGGTAAGCCGGGTTCCTCTGCCGTCAAACGGAGGATCCGGGTTGGCCTACAAACCCATCAACGACCAGCAATTGAGATTATACATGTCCGACCTCCAGAAGCACAGTCAGCGCACGTCGGCCGCCCGCGCCGGGTTCAGCGAGCGCACAGCCCGACGCTTTGATGCCGACCCGACGCTGCCCTCGAACCGAAAGATCGTTCACGGGCGCACGGTGGCCGATCCCCTCGAAGGTTATTGGGAGGGCGACATCCTTCCCTTGCTGGAGAGGGACAGCGCCTTGCAGGCCGTTACCCTGCTGCGCCACCTGCAGGGCCTGCACCCGCTGGCCTTCCCCGACGACCGCATCCGGCGCACCCTGGAACGGCGGGTGCGGCAGTGGCGGGCGCTGAACGGACCCGAGCGCGACATCATCTTCCGCCAGACGCCGGAGCCGGGATACATGGCCCAGTCCGACTTCACCCATGCCGAGGAGCTGGCGGTGACAATCGCGGGCCAGGCGTTCCCGCACCTGCTCTATCACTTCGTCATGGTCTACAGCCGCTGGGAACATGTCGGTGTGGTCCTGGGCGGGGAGAGCTTCACGGCGCTGGCCGAGAACCTGCAGCAGGCGCTCTGGTCACTCGGCGGGGCACCGCAGGAGCATCGCACCGACAGCCTTTCGGCCGCCTTTCGCAACCTGACCGCCGATCAGTGCGAGGACATCACCAGGCGCTACAATGCCTTCGTCGGCCACTACGGCATGGACGCCAGCCGCAACAACCGGGGCGAGGCCCATGAGAACGGCTCGGTGGAATCCCAGAACCGGCACCTGAAGAAAGCCATCGAACAGGCGCTGATCCTGCGCGGCAGCCGCGACTTCGCCTGCATCGAGGACTACCGGCGCTTCATCGACGTTCTGGTGGCGCGGCGCAACCGGCAACGGGCGGCTGCGGTTCAGGCGGAACGGGCGCATCTGAAGCCCCTGCCGCCCCGGCGCACCACCGACTTCACCGAGACCGTGGTTCCGGTCACCCGCACCGGCGGCTTTCTGGTCAAGAGCATCTTCT
The DNA here is from genome assembly GCA_032334235.1 of Paracoccaceae bacterium Fryx2. NCBI lineage: Bacteria > Pseudomonadati > Pseudomonadota > Alphaproteobacteria > Rhodobacterales > Paracoccaceae > Paracoccaceae bacterium Fryx2. The sequence continues at coordinate 1,012,777 of JAVSGI010000003.1, read as the reverse complement.
ACAGTGCACCGTCGCAGCTGATCGGGCAACGTCTGCGGGTCCACCTCTACGACGATCGCCTCGAGGCCTTTCTCGGCAGCACCCTGGTCGTCAGCCACCCCCGCGCCCGTGGTCGCGGCGATGGCCATCGCGTCCATGTCATCAATTACCACCACGCCATCCATGCCCTGCGGCGCAAACCGCAGGCCCTGTGGAGCTCGATCTACCGCGACAGCCTGTTCCCGCGAACCGAATACGCTGAGGCCTGGAAGGTGCTGCAGCGCGATCTGCCCCGCCGCGACGCCTGCCGCCGCATGGTCGACCTGCTGTTCATCGCCCACGACCGGGCCTGCGAGGCGGAACTGGCACATCTGCTGGCAGCAGAATTGGACGCGGGCCGGGTGCCCGATCCCGGACCTCTGGCATCCTGCCTGAACCCGCGGCAAACGGCGCTGCCGAGAGATGTTGCCGTCGCCCATCCCTCGCTCGACAGCTTCGATGCCCTTCTGGGAGCCTGCGCATGACCTCCCGCGAGATCGACATCCACACGCTGCCAGGCATGCTGACCGCGCTGCGCCTGCCCAGCTTCCACAAGCTTTGGGCCGACATCGCCACCCGTGCCGACACCGAAGGCTGGCCCGCTGCCCGCTTTCTGGCTGTCCTCGCGGAATACGAACTGGCCGAGCGCGACATGCGCCGCATTCAGCGCCACATGAACGAGGCACAGCTACCGGCTGGCAAGACGCTGGCGACCTTCGACTTCAAGGCGCTGCCAACCCTGCCGCGCGCCCGGATCGAGGCCTTGGCGGCCGGCGACTGGCTGGAGGGTGGCGGCAATCTGATCGCCATCGGCAATTCCGGCACGGGCAAAACGCACATTCTCTGCGCGATAGGCCATGCCCTGATCGAGCGGGGACACCGCGTGTTCTATACCCGGACCAGCGATCTGGTGCAGCGACTTCAGGCCGCCCGCCGCGATCTGGTGCTCGAAGCCGCGCTCGCCAAGCTCGACAAGTTCGACCTGATCATCCTCGACGACATCACCTACGCCCACAAGGATCAGGCCGAGACAGGCGTGCTCTTCGAGCTGATCGCCCGGCGCTACGAATGCCGCAGCATCGCCATCGCCGCCAACCAGCCCTTCAGCGGCTGGGACCAGATCTTCCCGGACAAGGCGATGACCGTCGCGGCCATCGACCGGCTGGTTCATCACGCAGCGATCCTGGAGATGAATGCCGAAAGCTTCCGCCAGCGCGCGGCCGCCTCCAACAAAGAGGCGCTGAGCAGACCGCCAACGACAACCATCGCCGACAACAAGGACAAAGGAGAAGGCTGAGCGAAAAACAATTCCAGATACGCCAACCCAGCGGCCTAAAACCGGCCAACGTGGTTGACGGTCACGGACATGCTGGTTGACGCGCTACAGGATGTTGACCTTCAGGGTCTTCTGGCGACGGCTCAGCGTGCTGAAATTGGGCACAGCCCAATCCAAATCGATGAGCCCCAGCAGGCTTTCGACGAAGCCAGTCGTCTGTCTGAGCGCCATGCCAAACAACACCTTGATGGTCAGGCAGGTCTGGATCGCGGCATCGCTATAGTCAGGCTGTCGGCCGCGCTTACCTGTCGGCGCAGCCTCCCAGATCATGGCGGTATCAAACCAGATCGTCAGCGAGCCGCGGCGCTTCAGCGCTTCGTTATAGGCGGGCCAGTTCCTGGTCTTGTAGGCGGGGGGTATGGGTCTGCTCATGCCGTCCAGCTACCACGCTGGATTCACAAGATGAATCCCTCACGGGATTTGTGCAACAGAGCCCCTTCCCGAAGTGCCGCGCGTGGCAGAAAACCTGGAACGGAGCGAAAACCCGCCGCGCGAGGATGCCTTTCTAACCTGCATCAGTGAGCGGATTGGCGGATTGGGCAAACTGCGCCAACGGCGCGGGAGACATCCTGCAGCGCCGCCCACTTCCAGAAATGATCCCGCGATGAAGGGCTATCTTGCCGATATTGAACATCTGACGGAAGAAAACGATGACTTCCGTCATGTCCTCTATACCGGCCTACACCTTCAACTGGTGCTGATGAGTCTGACGCCCGGTCAGAGCATCGGCACGGAAACTCACGCGACCCATGACCAGTTCTTTCGTATCGAGCAGGGAACGGGCGATGTCATGATCGACGGTCTGAAACGCCCAATCAAGGCCGGCGACGGCATCATCGTGCCCGCGGGCGCTGTCCACAACCTGACCAATACCGGTGAGGAACCTATGCGCCTTTACACGCTGTACGGTCCGCCCAACCACATGGACGCGCTGGTGCAGGCGACAAAATCGGAGGCGCAAGCCTCGCATGAGGTGTTCCACGGAGTGCCCACCGAAACCGCACCGTGACGTTCCGGCAACCCGTTCCAGCCGCAACCGGCCTTGACCTGCAAACCGATTTTTGCGGAGTGCATCTGTTCGGAAGTCGGGGTCCAGCCGCGACAGTTCAAAGCGCACGCTGCAGTGGCGCCCGATGTGTTCAGTCCCGGCATCTGGTGGATCGGGAATCGATCCGGCTCTGATGTCCGGGTCTTGCAGATGTATTCTTAGACGTGAGGCCGTTCAGTGTCTTCAGCCTTCGCGGGAAGTTCTAGGTCGTGTCGCGAATGCTGTGGAAATTCCCTGGCGGTGTGGTCCGGGCATGTGAAGGTTCGGTTTCTCAGGCGGCTGCGTCAAGAGGCATCGGGTCGAGGGGCTGGGAAAGCGTCTCCCAGCCGTCGACCTTGCGCATCTGGATCTGACCGGATGCCAGCAGCGCCCAGAGCAGCATCGGCACGGTCTCGGCGCAGGGCAGCACGGTCTGGGTCTTGACGCGGCGACGGAACTCCTCGTTCAGCCGTTCGATGGCGTTGGTGGTCCGGGCCGACTTCCATTGCGAGGGATCGAGGCGGGTGAAGCTGAAGAGCCGGTCCCCTGCTTCTTCAAGGCTGTCGGCAACGGCCTTGCACTTGAGCTGCCACTTGCGCAGGAATGCCTTGCGGCGGGTCTCGATCCCGGCGGCGGTGTCGGCGCAGATCATGTCGCGGTAGTCCTCGGTCAGCTCGTCGTGCAGGTGCCTGGGCGCGTGCGCCAGCAGGTTTCGGTGCTTGTGGACCGTGCAGCGCCGGATCGGCAGAGCCTCGCCCCAGAGCGCGACCAGAGCGGCTTCAAGCCCGGGAGCGCCATCGACGATGACGAATTCGGGCCGCTTCAGACCGCGGGCATCAAGGTCGTCGAGGAACTGGCGCCAGGCAGATGTGCTCTCTCCGCCCATGTTCTTGATGGATAACAATACCTTCTGCCCGTCGCGGCGGATGCCGATCGCCGCCAGCACCGAGATGTTGGTGGCCTTGCGGTCCAGCCGGGTCCGGATCACGGTGCCGTCGAGGATCAGCCGGACGATGTCCTCGTCGGCCAGGCTGCGGGCCGACCAGGCATCCCAGTCCACCTTCACCTTGCGCCAGGCCCGGCTGACCACATCCTTGCTGACGGCGCCCTCGAACAGCCCGAACAGCGCCCGCTTGACGCGCCGGGTGTTGGTCCCGGCAAGATAGACCGCCGCGATCAGCGCCTCGGCCTTCTTCGTCAGCCGCTGGTAGCGCGGCAGCGCCTTCGAGCGCCATTCCTTAGCCTTGCCGTCCTCGTCCTCGACCCGGGCGCGGGGCACGCACACCGTTTCGGTGCCGAAGGTGCCGGTCAGCTGCCGCTCGCGGTGCCCGTGGCGATAGCCCTTCGCCTTCTCGTCGCCGCGACCGTAGCGCATGCGGCCGAGAAACTCGGCCAGTTCCTCTTCAAACATGGTCTCGATGGTCGCGCGGACGCTCGCCCGCAGGCGCTCCTCGATCGGGTCATACCCGGTCGTGTCGGGCAGTAGCGAAAAGGCCGAGCTGTCGGTAATGTCGTTCATGGCGTGATCTCCCTGGCGGTTGGCGCCGCCGGCTGGGTGGGTTTCAGTTCACCCGGAGATTACGCCGCCTTCAAATTTCCACCACTCCCGCGACACCACCAAGTTCTATGCCGCCAGAAAGTCCGTGAATTGTGTCCGCGGCTGACCGTGTTTTTCGCAGTGGAGCCGTTTCACTGGCGCGTCCTTGCTCGTCCGGTTCAATCGCTCGACCTGACCGTTGGTCCGCGGGTTGTTGGGGTTGGTCAGGCGGTGATCGAGGGCGTTGGCCTCGCGGATCATGACGAAGCGCATCGGCCGGGAATAGCTGGAGTTGCCGTTCCGGGGTTGCCCGGCGAACTGGATGCCATTGTCGGTCAATATGGTGTGGACCTGCTATGGCACGGCTTCGAGCATGTGCTGCAGGAACTCCCGGGCAGTTTTCTGTCAGCCGTTGCAACCAGTTGAGCCACGGCAAACTTGGCGGTCCGGTCAATGCCCACATAGAGACGGAGCTTGCCTTCGGTGGAAAGAGCCCGACGGGGTAGCGCCTGAGCCTCTGGCGACCGGGCTTGTCGCCCGCGACATCAGGCAGGCGCGAGGTGCTGTGCCGCTCCGGACAGCGATGCAGCGCTGACCGGGGCAGGTGCGGGATCGACGACTGAAGCGCATGGAGGCAACCGTCCGGCGGCAGCAGCGTGTGGCGTTTCCTGCTATACAGCGCCCTGAGGTCCGGGATCAGCGGGTGCCCTGTGCCTGTCGGGCATAGAGGCGTTCGTGAAGATCGCCGACCCATCCGTCGCACAGGCGGGCCCCCATGGCGCGGGCCTGTTCGGCCAGGCACCGGATCGTGCCGTCAGGGAAGTGATGCTCCACCTTGGCCGTGGAAAGTGGCAGGCGATCTGCGGCCGGATCGTCGGCCAGCAGGGCGAAGAAGGCGGGCTCGCAGTCGACCAGCACGCCATCCCGATCGAAGATGACCGCTTGGCGAGTCATGCCGGCGGCCCTTCGGGGGCGCGCAGGATGGTGACCAGCGTCTCGCCGTATCTGCGCTGATCGAGGAGGTGGAAGCCGGGGGGCGGCAGCGGGGGTGTGTTCTCTTCCCAGACCACCAGGGCGTGCGGGGCGATCCAGCCGCCGGCGATGCAGGACTTCAGCGCCGCCTCGCCGCGGGCCATGCCGTAAGGCGGGTCGAGGAACGCCAGCGTGCAGGCGGGGCCCGGGTTGTCAGCCATGCGGGTGGCGTCGCGGCGCAGGATCCGGGTGGTTTGGGCGGCGCCCAGGATCTCGATGTTGCGTCGCAGGAGCGCGTTTGCGGGGGCGCCGTCATCGACGAAGGTGACCGACGCCGCACCGCGCGACAAGGCCTCCAGCCCCAGCGCACCGGTGCCGGCGAAAAGGTCGAGCACGCGGGCGCCTTCGACCGGGTCGCCGTAATTGCCGTTGATCAGCAGGTTGAACACCGCCTCGCGCACCCGGTCCGAGGTCGGGCGCAGGTGGCCCGCCGCGTCGCCGGCGCCGACCGGGCAGAGCCTGCGGCCGCGATGTGTGCCGCCGATTATCCGCATCATGACAGCAGCGCCTTAAGGTTGGTGGCCGGGTCGGCGACCGCCGCCGGATCGGGGCTGCGCCCGGTTTCCAGCAGGCGTTTGCCGACCATGTAGGCGCGCGGGTCGTTCATCGCATCCACCGCCAGCAGGCGGTCGCCGCGGAAATACCAGAACGAGACGCTGCCGCCCTCGGGCCCGCGCGTCACGATGCGGTCATGGCCGGTGTTCAGCCCGGCAATCTGCAGCTTGGTTTCATACTGGTCCGACCAGAACCACGGCAGCGGCACATAGGCACGGCCCGCCCCCAGCATGTTGTCGGCCACCAGTTCGGCCTGATCAATGGCGTTTTGCACCGATTCCAGCCGAAGCCGCCCGCCCTGCCACGGGAACGATGCGCAATCGCCTGCCGCCCAGATTGCCGGGGCCGAGGTGCGGCCCTGCGCGTCCGTGGCAATGCCGTTGTCGAGCGCCAGGCCCGCCGCCTCGGCCAGTGCCGTATCGGGCAGGACGCCGACGCCGGCGATCACGAAATCGGCGGGCAGGATGCGGCCGTCGGTCAGGCGGGCGGCGGTGACGGCGGTCTCGCCCAGCAGGCAGTCCAGCCCGGTGCCCTCGATCAGGCGCACGCCATGCGCGACGTGCAGTGCGCGGAACCAGGCAGAGGTTTCAGGCGCGGCCACCCGTTGCAGGATGCGGGGGGCCATTTCGACCACCGTCACGTCGAGACCCAGCTTCGAGGCCACGGCCGCGGCCTCCAGCCCGATGTAGCCGCCACCGATGATCACGACGCGGCGGCCGGGCCGGAACTCGGGCCGCATCGCCTCGACATCTGCCAGGGTCCGCACCACATGCACGCCCGACAGCCTGCCGCCCATCGCAGAGGGCAGTCGGCGCGCAACGGCGCCGGTGGTCAGGGCAAGCTGGTCATAGGCGATGACTTCCGACCCGAGCCGCAACGTCCGGCCGCCGGGGTCGATGGCATCGACGCGCTGCCCCAGCCGCAGGGTGACGGCGTTCTCGGCGTAGAAGGCGGGCGCGCGCAGGTGCAGCCGCTCTTCGGTCATTTCCCCCAGCAGGTAGGCCTTCGACAGCGGCGGGCGCTGATAGGGCGGGGCTGTTTCGGCGCCGATCAGCGTCAGCGGGCCGCCATGACCCGCGCTGCGCAGGCGCGCCACCAGCGCCACCCCGGCCTGCCCGGCCCCGATCACCACGATATGCGTCACCGCTATTCTCCCGATGGCGAACCGCATCGCCTCTGGCCCCGTGCCGGTCGGGAACCTATATCTCGGACGAGTGGAAACGCAACGCGCGAGGGATGACGACATGACGATTTCTGTAGGCGACCGCCTGCCCGGGGCCACCCTGGTGAAGCTGGGGGAAAACGGGCCGGAACAGGTGAACCTGACCGACCGCATCGCGGGCCGCAACGTGGTGATCTTTGCCGTGCCCGGCGCCTTCACGCCGACCTGCCATTCGGCGCATGTGCCCAGCTTCATCCGCACCAGCGATGCTTTCCTGGCCAAGGGTGTCGACGAGATCATCTGCATCGCGGTCAACGATCCCTTCGTGATGAAGGCCTGGGGCGAGGCGACGGGTGCCACCGAGGCCGGGATAACCCTGCTGTCGGATGCGCAATCCGAACTGACCGGCGCGCTGGGCATGGCCTTCGACGCGCCCCCCGTCGGCCTGATGGCGCGGTCGAAGCGTTATGCCATGCAGGTGATCGACGGCAAGGTGACCGTGCTGCATCTGGAGGAAAGCCCGGGCGTATGCGAGGTTTCGGGCGGCGAGGCGATGCTGGCGGCGATCTGACCCCCCAATCGGGAAAGGGCGGCCAGTCACCCCGCGCCGCCCTCTCCGGTTTCTTCTTGGCCCAAATACCCCCTTTTCCTACCCTGGGGTCCGCCTCCGGCGGGGGTATTTGGGCAAGAAGAAGCCGGGTCAGCGCAACAGACTGTCCATCTTCGCGGCGAGCTTCACGTCCAGATCGGTCAGGGCGCCGGTGTCATGCGTGGTCAGGGTGATGGTGACGGTCTTGTAGACATTCGACCATTCGGGGTGGTGGTTCCATTTCTCGGCCCAGAGGGCGGCGCGGGTCATGAAGCCGAAGGCCTCGATGAAACTGGCGAAGGTGAAGGTCTTGTGCAGGGCCTGGCCGTCGCGGGTCAATGCCCAGCCGGTGGCAAGCAGCGGGGCAACGTCGGGGGCGCTCATGCCTGGGCCATCAGGGCGGCGTCGGCGGCTGCGGCGCGGGCGCGGGCCGGGCGGTCCTTGATACGGTCCCAATAGGCGGTGAAGGCGGGTTTGGCGGGGATGCCGTTGTATTGCATCGCAAAGCCGATCTGCGCGCCGACATAGACATCGGCGGCGGAAAAACTGTCACCGGCGATGTAGGGGCTGCGGGCCAGCGCCCCTTCCAGCGTGGCAATCACCAGATCGAAATGGCCGTAGCCGACAAAGCCGCGCTTTTCGGCAGGTATCTCGATGCCGAGCGCGCGGTTGGTCACCGCGGCCTCCAGCGGGCCCGCGCCAAAGAACAGCCAGCGGTAGCAGGCGGCGCGGTTGGCGGGGGCGAGGCCCGCCTCGGGGAAGGCATCGGCAAGGTAGGCGCAGATCGCGGCGCATTCGGTCACGACGTGGCCGCCGTGCGTCAGGGTCGGCACCTTGGCCATCGGGTTCAGCGCCAGATAGGCGGGGCTGTGCATCTCGGGGCCATAGGCCAGCGGCACGGCGGTATAGGGCTGGCCCACCTCCTCCAGCATCCAGCGCGCGATGGCGCCGCGCGATTGCGGGTTGGTGTAGAGCGTCAGTTCGGTCATCGCAGCCTCCCGGTTTGGCCGGGACAGCATGGCACGGGGCGCGGGGCTTGTCAGTCTTCGGATGCGGGGCGGCGGAACGGGCCGTAGGCGGTCAGCACCTCGATCTCCTCGTCGACCGCGCGGCGTTCGGCGGCAAGGTAGCGGGCGATGGCGTCGCGCAGGCCGGGGTCGGCGATCCAGTGCAGCGAATGCACCGGGGTCGGCAGGTAGCCGCGCGCCAGCTTGTGTTCGCCCTGCGCCCCGGCCTCGACACGCGACAGGCCGTTGGCGATGGCCCAGTCGATCGCCTGATAGTAGCAAAGCTCGAAATGCAGGCAGGGGTGGTCTTCGCTGCACCCCCAGTAGCGGCCAAAGAGGGTATCGCGGCCGATGAAGTTCAGTGCGCCCGCCACGGGCACGCCGTCGCGTTCGGCCAGCACCAGCAGGATGTCGTCGCGCATGGTGGCGTGAAAGGCATCGAAGGCGCGGCGGGTCAGGTAGGGCGTGCCCCATTTGCGCCCGCCGGTGTCCTGGTAGAAATGCCAGAACGCCTGCCAATGCGCGGGCTCGATGGCGTCGCCGGTCAGGGCGCGGATGGTCAGGCCCGCGGCGCGGGCGGTTTCGCGTTCCTTGCGGATGGTCTTGCGCTTGCGCGAGGCGAGGTCGGCCAGGAAATCGTCGAACGTGGAGTAGCCGCGGTTTTCCCAGTGGAACTGCTGGGTGATGCGGTGCAGCAGGCCCAGGTCGGCCCCGGCCAGCGCCTCGTCGGGCGTGCAGAAAGTGACGTGCAGCGATGACAGGCCGTTTTGTTCGGCAATGCTGGTGGCGGCGGCGATCAAGGCGCGGCGGCCGGTGGCCTCATGCCCCGGCGCGGTCAGGAAGCGCCGGCCGGTGGCGGGGGTGAAGGGCACGGCGATCTGCAGCTTGGGGTAGTAGCGCCCACCCGCCCGGTCATAGGCCTGCGCCCAGTTGTGATCGAAGATGTATTCCCCCTGGGAATGCGACTTGGCGTAGAGCGGTGCTGCGGCAATGACGGTGCCCCCCTGCCGGATGACCAGCGGGTGCGGCTGCCAGCCGGTGCCGGTTCCGGTGGAGTGCGACGCATCCAGAGCCGCGAGGAAGCGGTGGGTGGTGAAAGGGTCGATCGGGCGGCCGCCGTCAGCGGTCTCGGGGCAAGCCAGCGCGTCCCAGGTGGTGGCGGGAATGTCGGCAAGGCCGGTGTGAAGGGTCGCTTCGGGGTCAGGTAGGGTCATCGGGCCGCCGGTATTGCGGAGAGGCCGGGGGGCTGTCTGCCCCCGGACCCCCCGAGGATATTTGAGCCAAGGTGAATGGGATGGAAGTCGTGCAAAGATGTGGCAGTTCGGCCTTGCGTCAAGCCGGGAGGGCGGCGGCGTAGCGTTCGAAAGTGATGTTTTCGGCGATCTGGCGGGCTGTTGCCTCGTCGGTGGCGGAGGTGATCGTCCAGCACAGGAGGGCCGCGCCCTGGGCCCTGAGGTCGGCGACGCGCGGGCGGGCGAGGTCGTGCCATTCGTGGCTGATGAAGCTGGCGCCGGTACGGTCGTAGTCGCGGATCTGTCGCAGCGTGTCGCAGATGCGGGGGGGCAGGGGGGCCCAGGCGTCAGGATCGAAGGCCGAGGTGGTCAGGCCGCGCGGCAGGTGCGGGGCGAGGCGGGCCATTTCGGCAACCGAATGGGGGTTGAAGGACATCACCGCCACCGGTCCTGCGTAGCCCTGCAGGGCGGCGGCGGTGGCGGCCTCGAGGCGGCCGACATCGGGGCCGAGCGCGCCGCTCTGGTCCTTGATCTCGACCAGCAGGGGCACGCGGCCTGCGACCAGGGCGAGGATTTCGGGCAGGGTGGGGATGCCGTCTTCGGCATCGCTCAGGCCGAGGGCGGCGAGGGCGGCGGCGCTGTGGGCGCGCAGCGGGCCGGTGGCGGTGGTCAGGCGGTCGAGCAGGTCGTCGTGGAACACCATCGCCTGCCCATCTGCCGAAAGCTGCAAGTCGATCTCGATGCCGTAGCCCGCCGCCACCGCCGCGCGCACCGCGGCACGCGAGTTTTCCGGGCGGCGGGCGGCGCGGTCGTGCAGGGCGCGGTGGGCGATCGGGGTGGTGCGGAACGCCTCGGGCAGGCGGGGGTGCATCAGTTCAACTCGAAGATGCCTTCGATTTCGACCGCGACGCCCAGTGGCAGCGAGGCGGCCGAGATGGCCGAGCGGGCGTGGCGCCCGGCCTCGCCAAGCACCGCCACGAGGAAGTCGGAGGCGCCGTTGATCACCTTGGGCTGGTCGATGAAATCGGCGGTGGAGTTGACGAAGCCGGTCAGCTTCACCACGCGCTTGAGCCGCGACAGGTCGCCGTCGCAGGCCTTGCGGACCTGCGCCAGCAGGCTGATGGCGCAGTGCCGGGCGGCCTCGGCCCCCTGTTCGATGGCAAGGTCGGCGCCGAGGCGGCCCTTGATCAGCCCTTCGGGCGTCTGGCTGATCTGGCCCGAGACATGGACCATCGTGCCGACCACCACGAAGGGCACATAGTTGGCGGCGGGTGCCGGGGCGTCGGGCAGGGTGACGCCCAGTTCGGCAAGGCGGGTTTCGATGCGGGTCATGGCGTGCTCCGTCAGGTTCGGGCGGAGGCTAGCCGGGACGGGGCGGGGCGGCAAGGCCCCGCCGGATCAGCTTTCGCGGAAGGCGCGGGTGAAGTAGTCGGTAAAGGGTTTCAGCAGGAAGGCGAGGGGCGTGCGCGCATCGGTCTGCATGAACACCTCGACCGGCATCCCGGGGATCAGCGCGAGCCCTTCGAGCTTTTCCATCTCGCCCGGGTCGAGCACGATTTCCGCGCGATAGAACGACAGGTTGCTGGCCGTGTCGGTCAGCGCGTCGGCCGAGACCTTCGCAACCTGGCCGTCGAGTTCGGGCGTGGTGCGGGTCGAAAAGGCCGAGAATACCAGCTTGGCCGCCTGGCCGACATGCACCTGGTCGATATCGTTCGGCGGCACCTGGGCCACGATCACCAGCGGCCTGTCCTGCGGGATCAGATACAGCACCGGATCGGCGGGGCGCAGCACCGAGCGCGGCGTGGTGACCTGCATCCCCAGCACGATTCCCGACACCGGGGCGCGAATGTCGAGCCGCAGGATGCGCTCGGTCAGGGCGCGGCGGCGTTCGGCCAGTTCCAGTTCGCGGTAGCCGATGTCGCGCAACTGGGTGATCGCCTCTTCGCGGCGGGTGGAGGACAGCCGCAGGATCTCGATCTCGATCTCGGTGATGCGGCCCTCGGCCTGGGCGCGGCTGGCGTTCAGTTCGCCGACCTGGCCGCGCAGCCGGGCCTCTTCGCGCTGCAGGTTCAGCACGCGGCTGGACTGCGTGAGGCCGCGGTCGAGCAGGGCCTGCTGGTCGGCCAGTTCCTGGCGGATCAGATCAAGCTGGGTCGCGAGCGCGGCGTTCTGCGCGTCGATGCCGGTGATCTGGCTGTCGATCTGGTTGCGGCGCTTGCCAAGCTGGTTGGTCTGGTTGGCAAGGGTTTCCTGCCGCGCGGCGAACAGGCGGATCTGGCCGTCGATCTGCTCGGCGATCTCGGGGCGGGTGGCGGAGATCTCGGCCAACTCGCCCGTCACGGTGATCTCGGCCGCGTCGTCGCGTTCGGCGGTCAGGCGCGAACGGCGGGCGAGGATCTCGAACAGCTGGCCTTCGACGATCGACAGTTCGGACCGCAGCAGCCCGCCGTCAAGGCGCAGCAGCAGGTCGCCCGCCGCCACCACGTCGCCATCCGAGACCGAGATGCTTTCGACCACGCCGCCGTCGGGATGCTGGACGATCTGGCGGCTTTGTTCGACCTCCAGCTGCCCCGAGGCGACGATGGCCCCGGCGATGCTGGTCGCCACGCTCCAGATGCCGAAGCCGCCGACCAGTGCGACGAGGGTCAACATGCCCAGCAGCACCGGGCCGCGGGCCGACCATCTGGCGTCGTCCGGGGGCGATGCGGGCGGTTTTGCCGACCCGGGCGCGGCGCCCGTCAGCACCAGAGGGGCCGACGGGGGCACGGCCTGCGGCTTGATCGGGGCTTCCGGCGGGGTTGCCTGCGGACTGGTCATGACACGCCTCCGGGGCCTGCGTTCTTCACGATTTCGGTATGGTTCTTGACCATGTCGCGCAGCACCTGGTCGCGCGGCCCGAAGGCGCGTCGGGTGCCGTCTTCCAGCACCATCAGCAGGTCGCATTCCTGGATGGCGGCGGGGCGGTGCGCCATGATCAGCACGGACCGTCCTTCGGCCTTCATCGCACGGATCGCATGGTTCAGCGCCACGGAGCCGTCGTTGTCGAGGTTCGAGTTGGGCTCGTCCAGCACCAGGATCACCGGGTTGCCGTAAAGCGCGCGGGCCAGCCCGACCCGCTGGATCTGGCCGCCGGAAAGACGGCCGCCGATGCTTGTCACACGCGTGTCATAGCCTTCCGGCAGGCGCAGGATCATGTCATGCGCCGCGGCCTTCTTTGCCGCCTCGACCACCATCGCGGCATCGGGCCGGGTGTTCAGCCGGGCGATGTTCTCGGCAATGGTGCCGTCGAACAGGGTGACGCTCTGCGGCAGATACCCCATGTAGCTGCCCAGCACGTCGGTGTCATACTGGTCGAGCGTCGCCCCATCCAGCCGGATCTTGCCGCCGGCCGGCCGCCAGACGCCGATCAGCGCCCGCGCCAGCGACGACTTGCCCGACCCGGACGGCCCGATCACCCCCAGCGCCTTGCCCGGTTCAAGCTGAAAGCTGACCATGCGCAGCACGGCCTGCTGTTCGCCGGGCGGCACCACGGTCAGGTTCTGCACATCGAGCATGGCCTTGGGGCGGGGCAGGGCGGTGCGCGGCGCATCGACCGGCTGGCGGGTGAAAAGCTCGGCCAGCCGGGCCCAGCCTTCCTGCGCGCGCTGCACGAGGGCCCATTGGCTGACCGCGACCTCGATCGGCTGCAACGCCCGCCCCATCAGGATCGAGCCCGCGATCATCGCGCCCGGCGTCAGTTCCTGTTGCAGCACCAGCCAGGCACCGACCCCCAGCATGGCCGATTGCAGGAAAAGCCGGAAGGTCTTGGAGGTGACCGAGAACGCCCCCCCGATGTCGGCCGCGGCAATGCTTTCGCGCAGCGACCTTTCGCGCGCGACGCGCCAGCGTTCGAAGGCATTGCCGAACATGCCCAGACCCTGCACGATCTCGGCCTCGGCCTTCAGGTTCTCGGCCATGCGGTCGGCCTGCTGGGTGGATGTGTTGGCCTGGTTCACCGGCGCCTTCGTCATCCGCTGGTTCATGATCGTGACCAGCACAAGGACCACCCCGCCGCCGACCGCCAGCCACCCCATCAGCGGGTGAAAGATGAAGATCGCCGCGATGAACAGAGGCGTCCACGGTACGTCGCAGATCGCGATCAGCACCGGCGAGGACCACAGGCGCTGCACCGATTCCAGATCGCGCTGCCCGGAAATCGCGACCGGGTCACCCGGCACCAGCGACAGCCGCCGGAGCGCCGCGCGGAACACCCGGCGATCCAGCCGTTCCTGGAACCGCGCCCCGACTCGCGCCATGATCCGGCTTCGGGCATGGTCCAGCAGGCCCATCGCCAGAAACAGGAACGCCGCGAGCACCGACAGCGCGACCAGCGTCGCCTCCGACCGCGACCCCAGCACCCGGTCATAGATCTGCAACATGTAGATCGGCCCGGTGAGCATCAGGATGTTCACGAACACGCTGAACAAAAACACCACCGACATGAGCTTTCGCGACTCGCCGCGCGCCGCGCGCAGTTCCGCCTGACCCGGTGCCGTTGCGTTTGCCACCATGAAACCCCCTTCGCCGACGTGACGCCATCGGCGGCATGTCGAAACTATATCGTTTGCGCCGCGTGGATGATACGCTTCGGCGTTGTCATGCACGTAAAGGCTGCTATCCCTTGGTCGTCAACGGCAAAGAAACAGCTTCGCCGGGCCATCCTGCGGGACAGTAGAAACATGATCGTTACTTTTCCATTGCTTTTTGGGCCTTTGGCCGTTTCGCACCCGAAGTCGCGGCTCGGCATGGCTGTGCTGGCACTTGCGCTGGTTTCCGCCTGCACCGCGCCGCCGCCGCCCGCGACGATGAACGACCCCAACGAGGTCGCCAACCGCGAGGTCCACGACTTCAACACCAGCGTCGACCGGGCGCTGCTGCGTCCGGCTTCGGGCACCTACGGCACGTCGATTCCCGCGCCGGTCAAGCAGGGCATCTCGAACTTCTCCGACAACCTCGGCCAGCCCGGCAACGTGCTGAACGGCCTGCTGCAGGGCCGCCCGCAGAACGCGCTGGAAAACACGCTGCGCTTTGCGATCAACACGACGGTCGGCATCGGCGGCCTGTTCGACCCGGCGCGCGCGATCGGCCTGCCGGGCCGCAAGACCGACTTCGGCGAGACGCTGCATGTCTGGGGCGCGGGCGAGGGCACCTATGTCGTGCTGCCGTTCATCGGGCCTTCGACCGAACGCGACACGGTCGGCGCGATGGTCGATTTCGCGATCAACCCGCTGCAACTGCTGCTGCCCAGGCCCGAAAGCTATGTCGGCCCGGTGGCCAAGATCGCTTCAAGACTTGGTGATCGCAGCCAGTATTCCGATACGCTCGACAGCGTTCTATATGACAGTGCGGATGGTTATGCGCAGACCCGGCTGCTCTACCTGCAGAACCGTCGTTTCGAACTGGGTCAGGCGCCCTCGGCCGAAGATGCCTACCTTGACCCCTACGAGGATCCCAATGCTCAATGATACCCCCTTCCTGCTGTCGCGGCGCGGCGTCCTTTGCGGGATCGCCGGGGCCGGGCTGCTGGCCGCCCTGCCGCAGGCTGCGCTTGCGCTGGACGTGGCAGGTGCCCGGTCGCTGATAGACAAGGCGCTGGGCGAAGTGAACGCGGCCATCAGTTCCGGCAAGCCCGCCACCGGGATGTATGGCGATTTCGAGCGGATCTTCGCGCGCTATGCCGACGTCCCGGTGATCGCCCGGTCGGCGCTGGGGGTGGCCTCGCGGTCGGCGAGCGCGGCGCAGATGACGGCCTTCACCCGAGCCTATCAGGGCTACATCAGCCGCAAGTATGGCCGCCGCTTCGGCGAATTCATCGGCGGACGGATCGAGGTGGTCGATGCCTACCCGGTGAAAAGCTTCTACGAGGTGGTCTCGGTCGCGCATCTGAAGGGCCAGGCGCCGTTCGACGTGCGCTGGCATGTGTCGGACAAGTCGGGCAAGGACCTGTTCTTCAACATCATCATCGAAGGCGTCAACATGCTGGCGTCGGAGCGCACCGAGATCGGCGCCATGCTCGACAGGCGGCGGGGCAATCTCGATGCCCTGATCCAGGATCTCAAGACCGCCTGAATCTCAAGACCGCCTGATCGGTGCGGGTCGGCGGGCGGGCCTTTCCGGCCCGCCGCTTTCAGTTGCCGTTCAGCACGCCCAGCACGTCGCGCAGAATCCGTTCGGCCGGGTCCATCTCGCGCTGCGGTGCCGAAGGCAGGGGCGCCGTCAGAGCCTCGGCCTGCGGCGCAGAGTTTGGGGCGGAGTTGGGGGGCGGGCGCCGGGGTTCGGGGATGATCATGGTCAGGGGCGTGGCGGGCAGGCCCTCGTGGACCCGCAGCATCACCTCGTGCCAGACCTCGGCGGGCAGGCCGCCGCCGGTGACGCCGGTCAGCGGCGTGTTGTCGTCATACCCCATCCAGACGCCCGCGACATAGTCGGCGGTGAACCCCAGGAACCACGCATCGCGCGCCGCCTGCGTCGTGCCGGTCTTGCCCGCCGCCTGCCGCCCGTTCAGACGTGCCCGCGCGCCGGTGCCCGAGTCCAGCACCTGGGCCATCATGTAGGTCAACTCCCGCGCCGCACGTTCCGAGATCACCCGCTCGCCGATGCCGCCCTCCTGCCCGATCAGCGGCGTGTCCTCGCCCTGCAGGCGCAGGTCGATCAGCCCGTAGGGCTTGACCGACGACCCTCCGTTCAGGATGCCGGCATAGGCGCCGGTCATTTCGAGCAGCGTCGATTCCGACGCGCCGAGCGCCAGTGCCGGCCCCGCTGCCAGATCGCTCTTGATGCCGAAATCGGCCGCGACCCGGCGCACCAGATCAAGCCCCACCGCCTCTGCCACCCGCACCGCCGGAATGTTCAGCGATTCCTTCAGGGCCTGGGTCAGCGTGACCGTGCCGCGGAACTTCCTGTCGTAGTTCGAGGGTGTCCATGGGCCGGAGCCCCTGATGTTGATGGTCAGCGGCGTGTCCTCGACATAGTCCGCCGGGCTGTAGCCAAGGTCCAGCGCCGCAGCATAGACGAAGGGCTTGAACGCCGATCCGGTCTGGCGCAGCGCCTGCGTGGCGCGGTTGAACGAGCCCGCCACCTCGGTCTTGCGCCCGCCCACCATCGCGCGCACCGCGCCGTCGGCCGACATCACCACGATGGCCGCCTGCGCCTTTGACCCCTCTTTCACCTTGGTTTCGAACACGAAAGCCAGCGCATCCTCGGCGGCCTTCTGCAATCTCTGGTCCAGAGTGCTGTGGATGATGACATCCTCGGTGGTGTCGCGCGTCAGGAAGGCGGGGCCACTTTCCATCACCCAGTCGGCAAAGAAGCCGCCCGACTTGGTCTGGGCCGCTTCCGACAGATGGGCGGGGCTGGCACGCGCCGCGTCGGCCTCTGCCGCCGTCAGATAGCCCTGATCCTCCATCAGGCCCACGATCACCCCGGCCCGCGCCCGCGCCCGTTCCAGGTTGTTGGTCGGCGCATAGTAGGACGGCGCCTTGAGCAGGCCCGCCAGCATCGCCGCCTCGGCCGGGCCGACCTGATTGGCCGACTTGCCGAAATACCGCTGGGCCGCCGCCTCGAAGCCGCGCGCGCCGGCGCCAAGATAGGCGCGGTTGAAGTAGATCGTCAGGATCTCGGCCTTGGTGTATTTGGTCTCCATCGCCATGGCGAAGGGAACTTCCTTGATCTTGCGCCAGATCCCGCCCCTGCGGCAGTCGTTCTCGTATTCGGCCTCGGATTTCCAGGCCTTGGGGTCGTAGGCCACGCCAAGGCACAGCAGTTTCGCGACCTGCTGGGTGATGGTCGATCCGCCGTTGCCCTCCAGCGGGCCCCGGCCCTCGGACAGGTTGATCCGCACCGCGCTGGCGATGCCGCGCGGGCTGATGCCGAAATGCCCGTAGAACCGCTTGTCTTCGGTGGCCACCACCGCGTTGCGCAGGTCGTCGGAAACGCTGTCGGACGTGATCTGCCCGCCGAAGGTTTCACCGCGCCAGGCAAAGACCTTGCCGTCACGGTCGAGCAGCGTCACCGATCCGCGCGCCCGGCCATCCAGAAGGTCCGTCACCGGCGGCAACTGTGCGTGGAAATAAAACACCGCCCCGGCCAGCACCAGCGCCAGCACCCCGCCGACACGCCAGCCGATGCCCCAGACGATGCGCCACACGAAGGTCGCGAAACCCAGGATCATCGCCACCAGAAAATTGCGCCGCGGCGGGCGCTTGCGCGGTGCGGACTTGCGGGGCGCAGGCTTGCCGCCCCCGCCCTTGCCCGACCCGCCGCCCGAAGTCGCGCGCTGCCCCGAACTGCCGCGCTGCGTGGCATAGCGCCGATCCGCCACCAGGGGCGCGCGCCCCTTTCCCGTTCCGCTCATGCCTGCCTTGCCCGTTCTTTTCTCGTCGTGCCTGCGTGCCCGCGCCTCGGGTCGCGCCCGCTGCTTTGGGGCAGTTTACCCTGCCTTCACCGGAATGTGGAGCATACGCTTTTGTGATTCGAGTCCGCAGAGCGGCTAAAAAATAAGCAAGTGCCAATAAAGGTGCAAAAATTGTGCAAATCTGCTTCCGCTGGGTCATTCCGGGCCTGCCCTTTTCTTGTGCTGCATCCGCGAAAGCCGCTTTCTGGCACCAGAGGCCCCCCATGGGCCGCCTTGCCAACCGGAAGGGGATCAACGTGAAACTCATCATTGCAGCAATCAAGCCGTTCAAGCTGGAGGAGGTCCGCGAGGCGCTGACCGCCATCGGCGTGCGCGGCATGATGGTGACCGAGATCAAGGGCTTCGGCTCGCAGTCCGGTCACACCGAAATCTACCGCGGCGCCGAATATGCGGTGAATTTCGTGCCGAAGGTCCGGCTCGAAATCGTGGTCAGCGACAGCCTGGCCGAACCGGTGGTGGAAACCATCCGCACCACGGCGAAAACCGACAAGATCGGCGACGGCAAGATCTTCGTGCTGGATGTCGAACATGCCGTGCGGGTGCGCACCGGCGAAATCAATGACGACGCGTTGTGATCGCGGTCGGGAAGGGGAATCCGAAACCATGAACAATTTTCTGAAACTTTCGGGGCTTGCCGCGCTTGGCGTGGCCGCGGCCCTGCCCGCCTGGGCGCAGGAGGCCGCCGAGACCGTGACGGAAACCGTCGCGGAGACGGCCGCCGTGGTCGTCGACACGATGGACAAGGGCGACGTTGCCTGGATGATGGTCTCCACCCTGCTGGTCCTGTTCATGATCCTGCCCGGCGTCGCGCTGTTCTACGGCGGCCTGGTGCGGACCAAGAACATGCTGTCGGTGCTGATGCAGGCCACCGTGATCACCGCGCTGGTGATCGTGGTCTGGGTGTTCTGGGGCTATTCGATGGCCTTCGGTGATGCCGAGTCGGCCTTCTGGGGCGGGCTGGGCAAGGCCTTCCTGTCGGGCGTGACCATCGAGTCGATGGCGGCGACCTTCACGGCCGGCGTGGTGATCCCGGAATACGTCTTCATCAGCTTCCAGATGACCTTCGCCTGCATCACCGCGGCCCTGATCGTCGGCGCCTTTGCCGAGCGGATCAAGTTTTCGGCGCTGCTGCTGTTCATCCTGCTGTGGGTGACGGTGGTCTATTTCCCGATCGCCCACATGGTGTGGGATTCGGACGGGCTGATCTACGGCTGGGGCGCGCTGGACTTTGCGGGCGGCACGGTCGTGCACATCAACGCGGGTATCGCGGGTCTGGTCGGCGCGCTGCTGATCGGCAAGCGGGTCGGCTATGGCAAGGACAACATGGCGCCGCATTCGATGACGCTGACCATGGTCGGGGCCGCGATGCTGTGGGTCGGCTGGTTCGGCTTCAACGCCGGGTCCAACCTCGAAGCCAACGGCGGCGCGGCGCTGGCGATGATCAACACCTTCACCGCAACGGCCGGCGCGATCCTGGCCTGGGTGGTGATCGAGATCCTGACGCGCGGCAAGGCATCGATGCTGGGCGCGGCCTCGGGTCTGGTGGCCGGTCTGGTGGCGGTCACGCCCGCGGCGGGCTTTGCCGGGCCGGTGGGCGCGATCTGCCTCGGCATCGTTGCCTCGGCGGTGTGCTACTTCTTCGTGGCGGTTGTGAAGCACAAGCTGGGCTATGACGACAGCCTCGACGTGTTCGGCATCCACGGCGTCGGCGGCATTGTCGGCGCCCTGGGGACCGGTGTGGTCAACTCTGCGGCGCTGGGCGGGATCGGCTATGGCGACATGAGCATCGGCGGTCAGGTCTACACGCAGTTCCTCGGGGTCATGGTGACGATCCTGTGGTGCGGCATCGGTTCGCTGATCCTCTACAAGCTGGTGGATCTGGTGATCGGCCTGCGCGTCAAGGAAGAGGTGGAGCGCGAAGGGCTCGATCTGGCCGAACACGGCGAGCGCGCCTACAGCATGTGATCGGCCTGGCCGGGGGGCTCCTCCTCCCCGGCCGGTGCCTGTGGTCGCGGGCCGGGGTTCCTCCCCTCCGGTCTGCGAAACCGAAGGCCCGGGCACGCGGTGACGCGCCCGGGCCTTTGCTTTTCCGATTCTGGCGGCGGGGCTGCCATCGGCGGTGGCATCGAGCCACCGCCGATGGCGCTGACGCGGATTGACCGTCAGGGGCGGTGGAGGTTGCATCCTGCCTGCAATGCCCGCCGGAGGGGCCGGCGGACGGGTCGGAGCCTCCGGCGGGGATATTTGAACAAGGTGAAATCAGCCGGTCACTTGTGCCACGGCGCGGGCGAGGATCGGCACGGTGGTGGCGTTGAGGCCGGCGATGTTGATGCGGCTGTCGCCGACCATGTAGATGCCATGATCCACCCGCAGGGTCTCCACCTGATCCGCCGTCAGGCCGAGGCGCGAGAACATGCCGCGGTGACGGGCCACGAAATCGAAGCGGTCGGAGTTGGTGGCGGTGCGCAGAGCATCGGCCAGGGCCTGCCGCAGGGTCAGCATGTTCAGCCGCACCTCCTCCAGTTCCGCCTTCCAGTCGGCGGTCAGGGCGGCGTCCTGGTGGATCATCGTCACCAGACGCGCGCCGTGGTCGGGCGGAAAGGAGAAGTTCTGCCGGTTGAGGAAGGCGAGGTTGCCCTGCACCACGCCCCGCCCCGCCGCATCGCCCAGCGCCAGCAGGATTCCGGTGCGTTCGCGGTAGATGCCGAAGTTCTTGGAGCAGGACGCGGCAATCAGCACCTCGGGGCAGCGCGCCGCGATCAGGCGGGTGGGGGCCGCGTCTTCCTCCAGCCCGTCGCCGAAGCCCTGATAGGCGAGGTCGATGAACGGAATCGCGTCTTTCGCCAGCAGCAGGTCGGCCACCGCCGCCCACTGCGCAAGGCTGAGGTTCGCCCCGGTCGGGTTGTGGCAGCAGCCATGCAGCAGCACCACGTCGCCGGGTTTCACCATTGCCAGATCGGCCAGCATCCCGTCGAAATCCACCGCGCCCGACGTGGCGTCGAAATAGCGGTATTCCGCCATCTTCATGCCGAGGTAGCGGATGATCGACGGATGGTTCGGCCAGGTCGGGTTCGACAGCCACACCGTGGCATCGGGCGCGGCCAGCCGGATCAGTTCCAGCGCCTGCCGGATCGCCCCGGTGCCGCCCGGCGTGGCCACGGCGGCGATGCGGTCGGCGGCGACCGTGCCGCCCAGGATCATCGCCGACATCGCGGCATGGAACGCGGGTTCGCCCGCAAGGCCGGTGTAGGTCTTGCTGGTTTCGGTTTCCCAAAGCCGCTTCTCGGCGGCCTTCACGGCGCGCATCACCGGGGTCAGGCCGGTCGCATCCTTGTAGACGCCGACGCCGAGGTCGATCTTGACCGGGCGGGGGTCGTCCTTGAACATCTGGATCAGCTGCAGGATCTTGTCCTGCGGTTGCGGTTTCAGTGCGGTCAGCATGAGTTACCCTTTTTCGACTCGCAGATCGTCATACATGCCCCATTCGGACCAGGATCCGTCATAAAGCGCATGGTTGCGGTGCCCGATGCGTTCCAGCGCCAGGCTGAGCACGGCGGCGGTGACGCCCGAGCCGCAGGTGGTGATGGCGGGCTTGGCCAGATCGACGCCCGCCGCGACGAAGGCGGCGCGCAGGGCGTCGGTGTCCTTCATCGTGCCGTCGGCATTCAGCAGCAGGCTGTAGGGCAGGTTCTTCGAGCCCGGAATATGGCCCGAGCGCAGGCCCGGCCGGGCCTCGGCCACCTCGCCCTTGAAACGCCGCGCGCTGCGGGCGTCGATGATCTCGGCCTCGCCCAGCTTGGAGGCGTGCGCGACCTGCGTCACGTCCTTCACCAGCCCGGCCTGGCGCTGCACCGTGATGTGGCGGTCGCGCACCACCGGGGCCATGTCTTCCACCGGGTGACCTTCGGCCACCCATTTCGGAAAGCCGCCGTCCAGCACCGCGATGTCGGTCTTGCCCATCAGGCGGAAGGTCCACCACACCCGCGCGGCGGAAAACAGCCCCGCGCCGTCATAGACCACCACCTGATGCCCGTCGCCCACCCCCATCGCCCGCATCCGGCTGATGAACTTTTCCACCGGCGGTGCCATGTGCGGCAGCGGCGAGCGCTGGTCGGTGATCTCGTCGATGTCGAAGAACCGCGCGCCGGGAATGTGCGACGCCTCGTATTCGGCGCGCCCGTTGCGCCCGGCATCGGGCAGATACCAGCTGGCATCCAGCACCCGCAGATCGGGGTCTTTCAGATGCGCCGCCAGCCACTCGGTGGAGACAAGGGTCTTGGGGTCGTCGATCAGTCGGGGCTGGGTCATGCGGGGGCTCCTCGCGGCTGCAGACACGGCATAATCGGCGCGGGAGTTTCAGGCAAGGTCGATGACCCTCGCCGGTCGCGGCATTGCGTCATGGCGCCGTTTGGCGTGGCGACCGGCTCAGGCGTTGTTCTGCTTCATCAGCCGGGCTTTCTGGCGGTCCCAGTCGCGCTTGGCTTCGGTGGCGCGCTTGTCGGCCTGTTTCTTGCCCTTGGCGATGCCCAGCTTGATCTTCACGATGCCGCGTTCGTTGAAATACAACTTCAGCGGCACGATGGTCATGCCCTCGCGCGCGGTGGCGTTCCACAGCCGCGACATTTCCTTCTTCGACACCAGGAGCTTGCGCCGCCGACGCTCCTCGTGCCCCCAGGTCTTGGCCTGAAGATAGGGCGCGACATAGCCGTTGATCAGCCACAGCTCGCCACCCTCCACCGAGGCATAGCTTTCCGCGATGTTGGACCCGCCCTGCCGCAGCGATTTGACCTCTGACCCGAACAGGATGATCCCGGCCTCCAGATCGTCCTCGATGTGGTAGTCGAACCGCGCGCGGCGGTTTTCTGCGATCAACTTGGAATTGAGGTCGGATTTTTCGGCCATGATCCCCCCGAGATAGGCGAGGGGGGGCGCAAAGTCCAGACGCGGCGGCACTGGCGTCCGCCCCCGGCCTGCGATCAGGGTCGCGCGGGGGCTGCCGGGTGGGATGCCGTTGCGGGCCGCTCCGGTCCCCGGGCAGGTCGGGGCGGATCAGCAGGCGATGCCGCCGGCCAGACAGGCGTCGCGGCGGCGGATCAGCTCGCGGGCCGCGATCAGGTCCAGCCGGGTGAAATCGCCGGCCTCGGCGTCTTCCGCCGGGGTATCGACGCCCGGGCAGTGCAGCCGCAGGCCGCTGTTGGCATAGATCGCCTCTTCCTCGGCAAAGATCAGCGTGATCGCCTCCAGCGGGCGCAGGATCGCCCGTCGGGTGATGCCGCGCAGCCCTTCCAGCGCCGCGGCCGCCACCATCGCCACCAGTGCGTCGGGCATGTCGTCCTCGGGCAGGATGTCGAACATCACCTGCTGGCGCGGCAGCAGCAGCAGGTCGGCGCAATTGTCCAGCGCGCCGCCGGGCACATGCACCAGCCAGGCGCCCTCGCCGGGCAGCAGCCAGTTGCGGTCGATCGCCACGATTCCGCGCAGGCCGCCGTCAAGCGTGTGAACCCGGTCGCCCCGGCGCAGCGTCTCGACCGGCTGCCAGCCGGCTGCGGTTTCGACGGCGATTCCCTCGGTCAGCCCCGAGACCAGCCGCGCCGGCGCGGGAACCGGGGGGCGGCAAAGGGGGTGGCCGCGAGGCGGGAGATGTCTTGCATGAACATGGTCTGATCCTCCGGGGGGCTGGTCTGAGCCGTTAAGCGGTGTGGCGGCCGTGCTGGCCATGTGCCCAACAAGCACCCGGATTTTGCCATTTTTCGGACATGGATATGGCTCTGTCAGGGCATTGTTTCCGGACTGGAAACTGTGGCCACGGGCTTTTGCCCAATGTGGCAGGATGCAGCGCCGCTTAACTTTCCGGAAATCAGAAATTCATTCTCTGTCAATGGTTTGGCGCGATGCCTTGGCCGGTTGATTCGCGGCCCCGTCCGGCCGGGCCGAGCGCATCAGCGTATAGATCCCCGTCGCCACGATCACCGCGCTGCCCAGCAGGGTTGCGAAATCCGGCGTCTCGGCGAACACCGCGACGCCGAGGATCAGCGCGAACACCAGCCGCGTGTAGCGGAACGGCGTGACCACCGACACCTCGCCGATCCGCATCGCCGCCGTCAGCGCATAATAGGCCGCAACCCCCACCGCCGTCGCCGCCGCCAGTTGCCCGGCGGCCAGCGGCGCGGGCCAGACCGCCCCGCCGGTAAAGGCCAGCAGCACCGCTCCGGTCGGCACCATCATGGCAAAGCCGTATATTCCCAGTTGCAGGTTCGACAGCACCGGCGGCGCTGCCCGCGTGGCAAGGTCGCGCCCGGCAAAGCCGATCATCCCGGCCACGGCCAGCAGCGAGGCGGGGGTGAACCCCTCCAGCCCCGGCCGCAGGATGATCAGCACCCCGACGAAGCCGAAGCAGATCGCGCTCCAGCGCCGCCAGCCGACCCTTTCGCCAAAGATCAGCGCGGCCCCGCCCACCACCACCAGCGGCGTTGCCTGAAGAATGGCCGAGGCGCTCGACAGCGGCGTGAAGGCGATGGCAAGGGTGTAGAACAGCCGCCCCGCCACCTCGAACACCGCCCGCAGCAGGATCGGGCGCGACAGGATGGCGGGGTGCAGCACACGCTGGCCGCGCCGCCAGGTCAACACGGCGAAGGCCAGCATCCCGCCGCTGCCGAAGATCATCAGGATCAGCCCGACCGGCACGCTGGCGGCCGCCGATTTCAGCAGCATGTCCTCGACCGCGAACCCTGCCATCGCCGCGGTCATCAGCAGCGAACCGCGGCGATTTTCCATCATTCGGCCTTTCCGGGTGCCCGCAGGCCGACCCGTGCGGTCAGTTGATCAGCCCGGCATGCTGCATGGCGGCGTCGATCCGTGCCTTGGTGCCCTCGGTCAGCCCGACCAGCGGCAGGCGCACGTCCTCGGAACAGCGGCCCAGCCGCGACAGCCCGTATTTGGCCCCCGCCAGCCCGGGTTCAAGGAAGATCGCCTCGTGCAGCGGCATCAGGCGGTCCTGGTATTCCAGCGCCAGTGCATAGTCCCCCGCCAGCGTCGCCGCCTGAAACTCGGCGCAAAGCCGGGGCGCGACGTTGGCGGTGACCGAGATGCAGCCCCGCCCGCCATGGGCGTTGAAGCCCAGCGCCGTCGCATCCTCGCCCGAAAGCTGGATGAACTCCGCGCCGCAGGTGATGCGCTGCTGGCTGACCCGCTCCAGCCGCCCGGTGGCATCCTTGACCCCGATGATGCGCGGCAAAGCAGAAAGCTTGCCCATGGTCTCGGGCGTCATGTCCACCACCGACCGGCCGGGGATGTTGTAGATGATGATCGGCAGCGTGCAGCAGTCGTGCAGCGCGGTGTAATGGGCGATCAGCCCGGCCTGCGTCGGCTTGTTGTAATAGGGCGTCACCACCAGCGCGGCATCGGCCCCGACCCGTTCGGCGTGGCGGATCAGGCGGATGCCTTCGACCGTGTTGTTCGACCCGGCGCCCGCGATCACCGGCACCCGGCCTGCGGCGGTTTTCACCACCACCTCGACCACGGTTTCATGTTCCTCGTGGCTCAGCGTCGGACTTTCGCCTGTGGTTCCGACGGGGACCAGCCCGGCCGAGCCTTCGGCGATGTGCCACTCGACCAGCTTCTTCAGCGTGTCGAGATCCAGCTCGCCGTTCTTGAACGGCGTCACAAGGGCAGGAATGGACCCTTTGATCATGACACGCTTCTCCTTGATATGGGGGCTGGGCACGCCCGAGTCGCCCCGTTGCAAACCCGGCCTTCCTAGCGCCGGGCGCGCCGCTTGCCAAGTTCCGCAGGCGGCGGGGCGGGGCCAAATTCCTTGCAAAGGAATTTGCAAAACTCTTGCAAGAGTTTTGGTCTCTCCCTCCCTGATGCGGTTGTGTGTTGAAGCTGGCCGCCCGCTGAGGCAAACTCGCCGCCATGACCCTGATTTCCCCCCCTCTCCGTCGCCTTGCCGCGCGTCTCGCGCCGCTTTTTCTTGCCGCATTGCTGCTGACCCCGGTCGCCCGTGCCGATCCGGCCGACTCCTTGCGCGCCGCGCTGGGGCTGGCCGCGATGCGGGACTGGCCCGCTGCCCGTGCCACGGCCGAGCAGGCCGGGCCCGTCGCGCAAAGCATCGTCGAATGGCAGCGCCTGCGCGCAGGCGAGGGGTTGCTGGGCGATTACGAGGCGTTCCTCGCCCGCCACCCCGACTGGCCCGGTCTTGCGCTGTTGCGCCAGAAGGGCGAGGCGGCGGTGGCGCGGTCCTCCACTCCGGCGCGGGTGGTTGGGTATTTCGGTGCGGCGCGGCCGGGCACGGCGGCCGGATCCATCGCCATGGTGCGCGCGCTTCAGGCCTCCGGTCGCGGGGCCGAGGCGCTGGCCGAGGCGGAGCGGGCCTGGGTCGCGTTGCGGTTCGAGCCGGGCGAGGAAACCGCCGTGCTGGCCCTTGAACCCGGCATTGCCGCCCGGCACGAGGCCCGGCTCGACAAGCTTCTGTGGCAGGGCCGGGTCAGCGAGACGCAGCGCATGTTGCCGCGCGTGTCGCCGGGCTGGCGGGCGCTGGCGGCGGCGCGGATGGCGCTTCATGCCGATGCGGCGGGGGTCACGGCGCTGATCGAGGCGGTTCCCGCAGCGCAGGCCGGCGATCCGGGGCTGGCCTATGAACGCTTCGTGTGGCGGATGCGCAAGGGGCGGGATGCCGATGCTGCGGCGCTGATCCTGGAGCGCAGCGGGTCGGCGGCGGCTTTGGGCGACCCCGATGCCTGGGCCGACCGGCGGGCCGTGCTGGCGCGCGGGCTGATGCGGGCGAGCGAGGCGGCCACGGCCTACCGTGTCGCCTCACGGCACTGGCTGCAGCCGGGGTCGGACTATGCCGACCTGGAGTTCCTGGCCGGCTTCATCGCGCTGCGCAAGCTGGGCGATGCCGAAACCGCGCTGACCCATTTCCGCAACCTGAAGGCTGCGGTGGCGACACCGATCAGCCTCTCGCGCGCGCTTTACTGGGAAGGGCGGGCCGAGGAGGCCGCCGGGCGGAGCGCCGCCGCCGAGGCGGCCTATCGCGCGGCCGCCCGCTACCAGACTGCCTATTACGGCCTGCTCGCTGCCGAAAGGCTCGGGCTGACGCTGGATGCGGGCCTCTTGTCCGAGGCGCGTCCGGCTGACTGGCGCAGTGCCGGGTTTGCGCAATCGTCGGTGCTGGCCGCGGCGCGGCTGCTGCTCCAGGCGGGCGACCGGGGGCAGGCCAAGCGGTTCATGCTCCATCTGGCCGAGAAGCTGAACGGCACCGAACTGGACCAGCTTTCCGATCTTGCCCTGTCGCTGAACGAGCCGCATGTCGCGCTGCTGATCGCCAAGCAGGCGGCCGAGCGCGGCGTGATCCTGCCAAGGGCCTATTTTCCGGTGACCGGGCTGGTGCCCGACGGGGGGGCGGTGTCGCGGGCGCTGGCGCTGGCGATCTCGCGCCGGGAAAGCGAGTTCGACCCCGCGGTGATCAGCCCCGCCGGGGCGCGCGGGCTGATGCAGGTGATGCCCGGCACCGCCCAGTTGATGGCGCCGAAGCTGGGTCTGCCCTTTGCCGCCGGGCGGCTGACGGCGGACCCGGCCTACAACGTCGCGATGGGGACAGGCTATCTGCGGCAACTGGTCGACGAATTCGGACCGTCGATCGCGCTGGTTGCTTCGGGCTACAACGCGGGGCCGGGGCGGCCCCGGCGCTGGATCGGCGATTTCGGCGACCCGCGGCTGAGCGAGGTCGACGTGATCGACTGGGTCGAGACCATCCCCTTCACCGAAACCCGCACCTATGTGATGCGGGTTGTGGAATCGGTGGTGATCTATCGCGCCAAGCTGCGGGGCACGGTCGGGCCGGTGCGGGTCACGGCGGAACTGCGCGGCTAGAGGGCGGGTGGGTGCCGGCGGAACGGGGGGCTGTCTGCCCCCCGCGCGGCCGTTGGCCGCCCCCCCGAGGATATTTGGGCCAATGTGAAACTGGGAAAGGGGCCCGGGTCAGCCCTTTGCCGTCACCCTTTGCCGCCACAATGTGAACAGACCGGCCGCCACCACGACGCCCGCGCCGATCGCGACGTTGGTTTCCAGCGTCTCGCCAAACACCAGCAGGCCGAGCACCGAGATGAACACCAGCTGCAGATAGGCGAAGGGCTGCACCGCGCTGGCCTCGGCCACCTCGTAGGAGCGGATCAGCAGCCAGTGCGCCGTGGCGGCCGTGCAGCACAGCGCCGCCATCCAGCCCCAGTCGGGAAGGCTCATCGGTTCCCAGAACCACACGCCGATGCAGGTCATCGCCGCGGCACCCACCGTTCCGGTCCAGAAGAAGCTGACCGCCGCCGCGTCGCCGCGTGCGACATAGCGGGTCAGCAGCCCGTAAAGCGCGAAGAGGAACGCGGCGAGCAGCGGAACCAGCGCCCAGGGCGAGAGCACCGTGATTCCCGGTTGCAGGATGATCAGCACGCCGACGAAGCCCGCGCCGATCGCCGCCCACCGCCGCCAGCCGACCTTTTCGCCCAGCACCGGCCCCGACAGGGCGGCCACCAGCAGCGGGTAGCAGGTGAACACCGCATGGCTTTCGATCAGCCCCAGCTTGACGAAGGCCACCACCATTACGCAGACCTCGGCCGCAAGCAGCAGGCCGCGCAGCGTTTGCAGCCACGGGAAGCGCGAGCGGGCGGCGGCGCGCAGGCTGCCGCTTTGCCGAACCGCCATCGCCATGACGAAGGCGGCGAAGAACCAGTAGCGGATCATCACCACCATGAAGACGTTGTAGTTTTCTGCCAGATGGCGCGAGATGCCGTCCTGAACCGAAAAGACCAGCGTCGTCGCCACCATCAGCCAGATGCCAAGCCGGGTATTCTGTTCGGTCATGCGCGTGCTCCGGCGGTGGCGGCGTGCGCGCGCCACAGGGTGAACAGCCCGGCCGCGATCACGATGGCGGCCCCCGCCACCACGTTGGGGCGCAGCGTCTCGTCGTAGACGGCAATGCCGATGGCGCTGACGAACACGATCTGCAGATAGGCGAAGGGCTGCACCGCGCTGGCCTCGGCCGTGGCATAGCAGCGGATCAGCAGCCAGTTGGCCAGCAGCGCCAGCGCGGCGTAGACCGCCATGAGTGCCCAGTCGGGGGCGGTCAACGGCTGCCAGACCGGCAGGCCCGCCAGCGTCATCAGCCCCGCACCGATCATCCCCGACCAGAAGAAGCTGACGAAGGCCGGTTCCGTCTGCGTCGCGCGCCGGGTCAGCAGGCTGTAAAGCGCGAACATCAGCGCCGAGGCCAGCGGCAGCAGCGCCGCCGGGCTGAACACGCCCGACCCCGGTTGCAGGATCACCAGCACCCCCGACAGCCCGGAGCCGATTGCGAGCCAGCGCCGCCAGCCGACCCGCTCGCCCAGCACCGGGCCGGACAGGGCCGCGATCAGCAGCGGGCAGACGGCGAACACCGCATGGCTTTCGATCAGCCCGATCAGGGTGTAGCCCCAGACGATCACGCAGACCTCTGCCACCAGCAGGGCGGCGCGCGCCAGATGCAGCACCGGCTGCCGCGTGCGGACCGCGGCGCGGACCCCCTCGGGTCGGCGGAGCGCCAGCACCAGCACGAAGCCCGCGAACACCCAGTAGCGGATCATCACCACCATCAGCACCGGGTTCTCCGTCGCCAGATGCCGCGAAAACCCGTCCTGCACCGAAAACACCGCCACGGCGGCGATCATCAGCCAGATTCCAAGCCGCGTGTCCTGTCCGGTCATGCGCAGCGCACCCCGGCGGACATGTGCCGCTTCCGGCCATGGCCCGGCAGGCGGCGGACCTGAAAGCCAGCCGCCTGCAGGGCCCGCCGCACATGCCCCGCGGCCGTGTAGGTGGCGAAGGTGCCGCCGGGGGCGGTGTGGCGGCCGACCTCTGCCATCAGCGCGTCGGACCACAGGTCCGGGTTCTTCGCGGGCGAGAACCCGTCGAGAAACCAGGCATCCGCCCGGCCCTCCCAGGCGGGAAGGGTGTCGCGCGCGTCGCCGAGGATGACCTGCGCCGTGATCCCGTCCAGGTGGAGGGTGGTGCGCCCTGCGGCCCATTGCGCAAGGAACGGGCCGGCCACCGCCGCCGCCTCGGGAAAGGCGGCCAGGGCGCGGGCGATGTCGGGGCCGGGCAGCGGCCAGGCCTCGAACGAGGTGTAGCGCAGCGGGCCGGCAAACCCGGCCTTGCGGCAGGCAAGCAGCGTGGCCAGCAGGTTCAGCCCTGTCCCGAACCCCAGTTCGGCAATGTGGAACCCCGGGCGCAGCCGGGCGGGCAGGCCGTTGCCCGCCAGAAACACGTGCCGGGTTTCGGCCAGCCCGTCATCCAGCGAGAAATACGGGTCACCGAACCGGGTCGAGACCGGCAGCACCCCGCCCTGCCAGGCAAGGATGCCGCAGGGAGGGGCGGCGCTCTGGTCTGCTGTCGTCATATGCCCTAAACCCCGCCTCGTGTCGGCGGACCATGGCCAAGGGCGCAGCAAATGGCAACGCCGGATCTCGGCACGGCACTTGAAAGGATGGCAGATGGCACACCCCGACCTGACGGTGATGGGCGGCGGGATCTTCGGGCTTTCCGTCGCCTGGGCGGCGGCCCGGCGCGGCGCGAAGGTCCGGCTGATCGAGGCTGACCGGATCGGGGCCGGATCGAGCGGCGGTCTGGTCGGCGCGCTGTCGCCGCATGTGCCGGAAAACTGGAACGATCTCAAGGCGTTCCAGCTGGAAAGCCTGCTGATGGCCGAAGGCTGGTGGGGCGCGGTCGCGGCGGCATCGGGTCTGCCCACCGGCTACGCCCGGCTGGGGCGGTTGCAACCCCTGGCCGATGCGGCGGCGGTGGCGGCGGCGCAGGGGCGGACCGAGGGCGCCGCCCGGCTGTGGCAGGGCCGGGCCGAATGGCGGGTGGTCGAGGCGAAAGGCACGGGGTGGGAGCCGCCAAGCCCCTCGGGCTGGCTGGTGGCCGACACTCTGACCGGTCGGCTGCATCCGGGGATGGCGGCGCAGGCGCTGGTTGCGGCATTGCGGGCGGCGGGTGCCGAGGTGATCCTTGGGGCGGTGGAACCGGGGCCGGGGCCGGTGGTCTGGGCGACAGGGGTCGCGGGGCTGGCGGCGCTGTCCGCGCAGGTCGGGCGGCAGGTCGGCAACGGCGTCAAGGGGCAGGCGATGAGCCTTGCCTACAACGCGGGCGACGTGCCGCAGATCTTCATGGACGGGCTGTTCCTCGTGCCCCATGCCGATGGCACCCTGGCGATCGGCTCGACCAGCGAGCGCCAGTGGGACGACCCGACCGGCACCGACGCCCAGCTCGACGCGCTGCACGCCCGCGCGGTCGCGGCCTTCCCGGTGCTGGCCGGGGCGGCGGTGATCACCCGCTGGGCGGGCTTGCGGCCACGGGCGGCCTCGCGCGCGCCGATGCTGGGGGCATGGCCGGGGCGGCCGGGCTGGTTCGTCGCCAATGGCGGCTTCAGGATCGGCTTCGGCATGGCGCCGATGGTGGCCGAGACGATGGCCGATCTGGTGCTGGATGGGGAGGACCGCATCCCCGACGGCCTGACGGTCGGGGCCAGCCTGAAGGTCTGACGACCACCATCGGCTCCGGGAGCCAAAATTTTTCCAAAAATTTTGCGGCCGGCTCTCGGGGTTGGCCCCGGGATCAACCCGCCTCTGCCGCCATGCACAGCCGCCCGTGCGGCCCGCGCACCCAGAGCCGCGCGCCGTCGGCGCAAAGCCACGCCGCCTCGCCCGCCAGCAGCGGGGCCGTGGCGCGGTAGCGAAACGTGGTCAGCCGCCCCAGCCGCGCCTCGGCCAGCAGCATCAGCCGTTGCGCCAGCAGGGGGCCATGCACCACAAGGCCGCCGTAGCCTTCGACATGACGGGCATATTCGATGTCGTAGTGGATGCGGTGACCGTTGAAGGTCAGCGCCGAATAGCGGAACAGCAGAGTCGCCAAAAAAGCCGCCGGTTCGGTCACCTCCGCCGCGTCGGGCGCCTGCGGCGGGGTCGGCGGGGGCGCGCCGGGCGTCGCCTCGGCGCGGTAGACCAGATCCTGCCATTCGGTCACGCAGATGCGCCCCGCCTGCCATACCTCGTGCCGCAGGGTTACCAGCGCCAGCGGGCCGCTGCGGCCGGTCTTGCGGGTCACGCTGTCCAGCGTGGTGTGCCGCTCCGCCGGGGTGCCGGCGTGCAGCGGATGCGCGAATACCAGCCGCCCGCCCGCCCACATCCGGCGCGGCAGGCCGACGTCGGGGATCAGCCCGCCCAGCTTCGGGTGCCCGTCACGCCCCAGCCCCTGCGGCGGTTCGGCCTGCCAGAAATAGACCTGATGGCCGAACGGGATCAGCGGGCTTTCCGGTGCGCGGTCAATGCCCAGCGTGGCGCAAAGGGCGGCGGCGCGGGCCGGGTCCATCACGTCGGTCTGAACATGGGTCATGGTCACCCCCGCAGCGCCTCGGCGCGCAGCAGATGCATCAGCTCGGTCAGCGCCGCCGTGTTGCGCGCGTCGGTCAGTCGGCCTTCGGCATCGAAGGCGCTGCGCGACTGCGCCACCAGCACCTCCGGCCCGGTCAGCAGGCGCGGGCGGAACGGCGTCAGGCACAGCCGCAGCGAGAACTGCGAACGCTCGCCTCCCGCCCGCCCGTCGGCGGCCGACAGGATTGCCACCGGCTTGTCGCGCCACGGCCCGCCCTTGGTGCGGCTGACCCAGTCCAGCGCGTTCTTCAGCACGCCGGGCAGCGCCTTGTTGTATTCCGGCGTGGAAATCACGATGGCATCGGCGCCCGCGATCTGGTCGGCCAGACGCTGCACCCCGGGCGGAATCCCCTCGGCGGCCTCGAGATCGCCGTCATAAAGCGGCAGGCGCAGGTCTGCGTGGCCCACATCTGCCGGGCCAAAGGCACGGACGGCCTCGGCCAGCAGCAGGCGGTTGGTCGAGGCGGCACGCAGCGCGCCGCAGATGCAAAGCAGGGTGGGGTTTGTCATGCGGGCTCCGGTCTGGGTGGAAAGGGGGGGTGCCTCCGGCGGGGATATTTGGGCCAAGATGAACGGGAAAGGCCGGTCACAGGAACAGTTTCAGCATTGCGGGGGCCAGAAACGCGGTCAGCACCGCATTCAGCCCCATGCCGAGGCCCGCGAAGGCGCCGGCCGTGGGGTGGACCTGAAAGGCGCGGGCGGTGCCGATGCCATGCGCCGCCATCCCCACGGCAAAGCCGCGCGCCCGCCAGTCCTTCAGCCGCAGCAGGTTCAGCAGCGGCGTCGCCACCACCGCGCCGATGATACCGGTCATGATCACCAGCACCGCCGTCAGCGTGGGCGACCCGCCCAGCGATTCCGAGATGCCCAGCGCCACCGGCGCGGTGGCCGATTTCGGCGCGAGCGAGATCAGCGCCTCGCCGCGCACCCCCAGCGCCCAGGCGATTCCCAGTGCCGAAGCGACCGCCGTGGCAGACCCGGCCAGCAGCGCCGCCAGCACCGGCACCAGGGCGCGACGGACATGGGCGCGGCTGTCCCACAGCGGCAGCGCCAGCGCGACCGTGGCGGGGCCGAGCAGAAAATGCACGAACTGCGCGCCTTCGAAATAGGTGGCATAAGGCGTCGAGGTAACGGCCAGCACCCCCGCCAGCAGCACCACCGCGATCAGCACCGGGTTGACCAGCGGCCTGCGCCCCGCCGCGCGGAAGGCGGCGTCGCCGATGGCATAGGCCGCCAGCGTCGCGGTCAGCCACAAGAGCGGGCCTTGCGAAAGATAGCTCCAGATCTCGGTGAAATCGGTCATTCCGCGTCCTCGAACCGGTTGTTCGTCCAGCGCGCCACGGCGTCGAACACCAGCGCCCCCACCGCAATCGCCAGCACGGTCGAGACCACCAGCGCGATCAGGATCGGCCCACCCTCGCGGCCCAGCCGGTCAAGGTGCCCGACCACGCCGACCCCGGCCGGCACGAACAGATGGCCGAGGATGCCCTGCGCCACCGGGCGCAGCATCGCCGCCAGTCCGGGCAGCAGCGCAAACCCCGCCAGCAGCAGCACCATGCCCAGCACGGGGCCGGGCAGTGGCAGGTGAAGCGCACGGGCGACGGTTTCGCCCGCCAGTTGCGCGGCCAGCAGCGTCAGAAGGGCGGGGATCATCGGGCCTCCGGTCGGAATGGCGGCATCCTGAGGCCGGGGGGCGGCGTTGGCAAGGCCGCGTCACACCGGCCTTGCGAAGGTCAGCGAGGTCGGGCGCAGATACCCCGGATGCGCCGTGGCCCCGGTCTGCCGGAAGCCCAGCGCCGCGAAGGTGGCGTGGTTTTCCAGCAGCTCCACCCGGCTTTGCAGTTCCAGCAGCGGCAGGCCCAGCGCACGGGCGCGGGCCTCGGCCGTGGCAATCAGCGCCCGCGCCAGCCCCTGCCCGCGATGCGCGGCATCAACCGCCAGCTTGCCGATATGCAGCATTCCCGGCTTCGGCGTCAGGAACACACAGGCCACCGGTTTCGCACCGATCAGCCAGACCTCGGCTTCCTCGGCTTGCCGGGCGATGTCGGCCACCGTCAGGTGGTGCATCGAGGACGGCGGGTCGATCCGCCCCTCCATCCCGGCGAAGGCGATCTGGATCAGCCGCAGCACCGCGCCCCAGTCCTGCGGCGCCTGCGCGCGGTAGGGGGTGGCGGGGGTCATCGGCATGGCAGACCATCGGCAAGCGCGATCCACGGCAGCGCCTCGGCACTGTGGACGTGCTGGGTGGGGGCGAAGGCTTCGGGATGGTCGAGCGTGGCCGCGTAGAAGTGCATCTCGCCCGGGAAGCGGGTCGCGCGGTAGGCCATCGGCGTGCCGCAGGTGCCGCAGAAATCGCGCCAGACGCCGGGGCTGGAGCCATGGGTGGCGGGTTTGGCCCCCGTCCAGCGCCAGGCCCCGTCCGCCACGCCCAGAAACGAGGTGAAGCCCGAGGCCGTCGCCCTCCGGCAGCTTTCGCAATGGCAATGCGCCTGCCACAGCGGGGCGGCGTCGCAGGCAAGCGCACCGCACCACACAGGCAGCGGCCGCAATAGGGTGGGATCATGGCAGCCCTCCGGTGCCGTGGACCACCGGAGTGTGCAGGGGCGGTGACCGCCGGTCAAGCCCGCGCCTCGCAGCAAGATGATGTGGACAAACCGCCGATCCCCCCGATATGCGGGGCTTGGCCGTTGACTCGCTGCGCGCCACGCCGGACGATGCCCCTTCACCCGGAATCACCGAGGTTTCCCCTTGCGGTTCACCCGCCTGCGCCTGAACGGCTTCAAGAGCTTTGTCGACCCCACGGATCTGGTGATCCACGAGGGGTTGACGGGCGTGGTTGGCCCCAATGGCTGCGGCAAGTCGAACCTGCTGGAGGCGCTGCGCTGGGTGATGGGCGAAAACCGCCCCACCGCGATGCGCGGCGGCGGGATGGAGGACGTGATCTTCGCCGGCGCCGCCACCCGCCCGGCGCGCAACTTCGCCGAAGTGGCGCTGGTGATGGACAATGCCGACCGGCTGGCCCCCGCAGGCTTCAACGATCAGGACCAGATCGAGATCGTGCGCCGCATCACCCGCGATGCGGGCTCGGCCTACCGGGTCAACACGCGCGAGGTCCGCGCCCGCGACATCCAGATGCTGTTCGCCGATGCCTCGACCGGGGCGCACAGCCCCGCGCTGGTGCGGCAGGGGCAGATTTCGGAACTGATCAACGCCAAGCCCAAATCCCGCCGCCGGATACTGGAGGAGGCGGCGGGCATCTCGGGCCTCTACCAGCGGCGGCACGAGGCGGAACTGCGCCTGCAGGCCACCGAAACCAACCTGACCCGTGTCGATGACGTGCTGGAGGCGCTGGCCGCGCAACTGGCAACACTGGTGCGGCAGGCGCGGCAGGCGGCGCGCTACCGCGAGATCGGGGAAGACCTGCGCCGCGCCGAGGGCTGCCTGCTCTATCGCCGCTGGCGCGAGGCCGACACCGCCCGCGCCGAGGCCGACGAGACGCTGCGCCTGCGCCTGCTGGCCGCCGGGCAGGCCGAAGCCGCCGCCCGCGCCGCCACCAAGGCGCGCACCCTGCGCGAGGACGCCCTGCCGCCCCGGCGCGAGGAGGAGGCGATTGCCGCCGCCGTGCTGCAACGCCTGACCGCGCAGCGCGATGCGCTGGCCGATCAGGACGCACGCGCCCGCCAGACCATCGACACCCTGCGCGGCCGCATCGACCAGCTTGCCCGCGACATCGAGCGCGAGGCCGGCCTGAACCGCGATGCCGAGGACACCATCGCCCGGCTCGACTGGGAGATGACCCAGCTTCACCGCGCCCACGACGGCCATGACGAGCGCCTTGCAGATGCCGCCGAGGCCGCCCGCGCCGCCGGGGCCGCCCTGTCGGCCAGCGAATCCGCCCTGACCGAGCGCACCGAGGATGCCGCCCGCCTTGCCGCCCGCCACCAGTCGGCGCAGCGCCTGCTGGCCGACACCCGCACCACGCTGCAACGCGCCGAGGCCGAGGCCGCGCGGGCCCGCGAGGCGGTCGAGATCGCCACCGACGCACAGGAACGCGCCGCCGAAGCGTTCGACGCGGCAGAGGAGGCGCAGGCAGAGGCCGTCGAACTGGCCGAAGCCACCGAGGAGGCGCTGGCGCAGACCGAGGAAGCCCGCGCCGAAGTGCAGGGCCGCGAGGCCGACGCCCGCGCCGCGCGCTCCTCTGCCGAAGGCGAGGCCAACGCGCTGCGGGCCGAGGTCGCGGCGCTGGCCCGGCTGGTGGACCGGGAATCGCAGGCGGGCACGCAGCTGATCGACCGCTTGCAGGTGGAACCGGGCTTTGAGGCGGCGCTGGGCGCGGCGCTGGCCGACGATCTGCGCGCACCGCTGGTTGAGGGTGCGGTGCGCTCGGGCTGGGCGGGGCTGCCTTACTATCCTTCGCCGCAACCGCTTCCGCCCGGCTGCGTGCCGCTGGCGGGTCATGTGCAGGCGCCCGACGTGCTGCACCGCAGGCTGGCCCAGATCGGGCTGGTGGACCGCGGGCAGGGGGCGGCATTGCAGGCCGCGCTCGCCCCCGGTCAGCGGCTGGTCAGCGTCGAGGGCGACCTCTGGCGCTGGGACGGGTTTCGCGCCGCCGCCGAGGATGCGCCCTCTGCCGCCGCCGCCCGCCTGCGCCAACTGAACCGGTTGGTGCAACTGAAGCGCGATCTGGAGGATGTTGCGGCAAGGGCCACCGGCGCGCGACTGGCACACGAGGCATTGCAGGCAAGGCTGGCCGATCTGGCCCGCGCCGACCAGATGGCACGCGACGCCCGCCGCGCCGCCGACGCCCGCGTGACCGAAGCCAGCCGCACCGCCGCCCGCGCCGAGGCCGACCGCTCCATCGCCGGCGGCAAGCTCGAGGCCGCGCGGCTCGCCGTCACCCGCCACGCCGACGAGGCCCGGTCCGCCCGCGAAAGGCTGGCCGAGGCCGAGACCGGCAGCACCGGCCTGCCCGATCTCGACGAAGCCCGCGCCGCCACCGACGCGCTGCGCCAGGAGGTGGAGGCCGCCCGCGCCGCCATGCTGTCGCGCCGGTCCGCCCATGACGAACTGCGCCGCGAAGGCGAGGCGCGGGTGCGCAGGCGGCAGGAGGCGGCAAAAGAGGTTTCGGGCTGGAGGCACCGGCTGGAAACGGCCGAAAAGCGCATGGCCGAACTCGCCGAGCGCAAGGCCGCCGCCGAGGACGATCTGGCCGAAGCCTCTGCCCTGCCGGAAGAAATCGCCATCAAGCGCGAGGAACTGACCGACGCGATGGCCGAGGCCGAGGTCCGCCGCGCCCATGCCGCCGACGCGCTGGCACTGGCCGAAACCGCGCTGCGTGACGCCACCGCCACCGAACGCGAGGCCGAACGCAGCGCGGGCGAAGCGCGCGAGGCCCGCGCCCGCGCCGAGGCCCGCGCCGATGCCGCCCGCGAGACGCTGGCCCACGCCACGGCCCGCATCCGCGAGGATACCGAACGCGCGCCGGCCGAACTGCTGGAAAGCCTTGCCGCAGACCCCGACCGGATGCCCGACGCCGAAACGCTGGAAACCGAGGTCAACCGCCTGAAACGCCAGCGGGAATCGCTGGGCGCCGTGAACCTGCGCGCCGAGGAGGACGTGAAGGTCGTGACCGAGGAGCACGGCACCCTGGCACACGAGAAGGCCGATCTGGAGGAGGCGGTGAAACGCCTGCGCGCGGGCATCGCCGGGCTGAACCGCGAGGGGCGCGAACGGCTGCTGACCGCCTTCGAGGCGGTGAACGCCAGCTTTGCCACCCTGTTCACCCACCTGTTCGGCGGCGGCGAGGCGAAGCTGGTGCTGGTGGAAAGCGACGACCCGCTGGAAGCCGGGCTCGAAATCATGTGCCAGCCGCCGGGCAAGAAGCTGGCCGTCCTCAGCCTCTTGTCGGGGGGCGAGCAGACGCTGACGGCGCTGGCGCTGATCTTCGCGGTGTTCCTGGCCAACCCCTCGCCGATCTGCGTGCTGGACGAGGTTGATGCCCCGCTCGACGATGCCAACGTCACCCGGTTCTGCGACCTGCTGGACGAGATGACACGGCGCACCGAGACCCGCTTCCTGATCATCACCCACCACGCCGTGACCATGGCGCGGATGGACCGGCTGTTCGGGGTGACGATGGCCGAGCAGGGCGTCAGCCAGCTGGTCAGCGTCGATCTGAAAAAGGCTGCGGCGCTGGTCGCCTGACCGCGATTTTTCTACGAAAAATCAGGCCCCGGTCAGCGCAGCCACTTTTTCCCGCAAGCCCAGCCGTGTGGTGCGCAGCAGGCCCAGCCGGCCCAGCAGCGCCAGACACTCGGGCGAAGGGGTCTGCACCCGGTCAAAGAATGCGTCGATTCCCCCGGCGTCGGCCGCTGCCAGATGCGCCTGCAGGGCGGGGTTGAACTTGTAGGCGCCGCGCGTCAGGCGGAACTGCAGCCGGTGCTTCCAGCGCGCGGGGTCTTCGGCGTGGAAATGCAGCAGCGCGATGCCGGGGTGGAAGTCGCCGCCATCCAGCCGTTGCCCCGCGATGAAGGCGCCATGCAGCCGGGGCTGCAACCCCGGCACGCCGGTGCGGAAGAAGCATTTGCCCGCCGAATGGCTGAGCATTCCGCTGGGAAGCAGCGGCGCATAGGGGCCGAACACCCGGATGCGGTTGGCGGCCTGCGCAGCCCCGCCCATCTGGGCGCGGAAGTGGCGGGCGGTGAAGATGTCGTCGGGCAGCGCCGGATCGTGCAGCGCCTCCCACGGCGCCAGACGCACCTGCGGCTGGTCCCCCGGCACGGCGGCCAGCGCCCGTGCGATCGGCGCGTCGGGCAGCAGGAATTCGTCGACATCGATGTGCCCGACCCAGGGCAGGCGCGCCGCGCGCCAGGTGCGCTTCATGTTGCGGCCCTGCCGGTTCTGGTGCGCCTCGGGCCGGTCGCCCTTCCACCAGTCGGCATCGCAGCGGATCACCGTCACCCGGTCCAGCCCCGCCAGCGCCCCGGCTGCCGGGTCTTCGGGGTCATCGAAATACAGCCACAGCCGCGCCGCCCCCAGCCCCAGATGATGCGCCACGAAGGCCAGCACCTGCTCGGCCGGCGCCTTGACCGTGGTGCAAAGCCCCCAGTCGGCCATTCACAGCCCCGCCAGCAGGTCTTCGGTCGGCCAGGCATCGGCGGGCAGGCCGAGGCGGGCCTGTTCGGCCTGCACCGCGGTGCGGGTCGCGGCGCCCAGAATGCCGTCGATCTTGCCGACATCATGGCCACGCGCCGCCAGCCTTTCCTGCAAGGCCTTCATCTCGTCATCGCTCAGCGCCGGGTCGGGGATGCCCGCGTCATAGGGGGGCGCGCCTTCCAGCCGGGTTGCGAAATAGGCGGCGGTGGTGACATAGACAAAGCTCTTGTTCCATTCGAACAGCACCCGGAAATTCGGATAGGCGAGGAACGCGGGCCCCTTGCGCCCCTGAGGCAGCAGGATCGAGCCTTCCATCCCCGCCGCCAGATCGGCGCCGCGCCCCCGCACCCCCATCGCGGCCCAGTCGGCCACCGGCAGCGTGGTGTTCAGCCCGGTCCGGCCCCAGTCGAGGCCCGGCGGCAGCACGACCTCCTGCAGCCACGGCTCGCCCGCGCGCCAGCCAAGGCTTTGCAGCATCCGCGCCCCCGACAGCAGCGCATCGGGGACGGAAGTCTTCAGCGTGATCAGCCCGTCGCCGTCGCCATCGACGCCGCGTTCCAGAATGTCCTTCGGCAGCATCTGCACCATGCCGATCTCGCCCGCCCAGGCGCCGGTCGTCGTCGCCGGGTCAAGATCGCCCAGCGCGTGAAGCTGCATCGCGGCCAGGATCTGCGGCTGGAACAGCTCTGGCCGCCGGCAGTCGTGCCCCAGCGTGACCAGCGCGTCGCGGGTGTTGAAGTCGCCCTGCACCGCGCCGAAATCGGTCTCGAACGCCCAGAAGGCCAGCAGGATGCCGCGCGACACGCCATATTCGCGCGCCGCCCGGTCGAACACCGCATCATGCGCCTTGCTGGCGGCGGCCCCCCTGGTGATCCGGTCCTTGCTGATCAGGCTGCGGGAGAAATCGAGAAACGTCTTGCGGAACACGCCTTGCGAGCGGTCTGCCTTCAGAACCCGCGGGTCGATCCTCGCGCCGCGGAAGAAGCTCTCCACCTCGGCCGGGGTGCGGCCCTGCGCCAGCCCCTCGGCCTGCATCGCCGCGACGAAGGCCGCGAAATCGCCGCCGCAGGGTGCGGCGGTGGCGGGGGCGGCAAGGCAGGCAAGCAGGGGCAGGGCGGCAAGGCGCATGGCAGGCTCCGGTCAGGGTCGCGGCACAGTAGCAGCGCCGCCGGTGCAGGCAAGATCAGACCAGCGCCAGCACCACGACCACCGCCAGCAGCCCCGCCCAGGTCCGCCACAGCACGCCGCAGGCCGCGTCGATGTCGTCCGGCCCGGCGTCGCGTCGCCCTTCGGGGAACACCCAGGGGTAGTCGCGCCGCTCGCCGTGGTAGCTGCGCGGGCCGGAGAGGCTCAGGTTCAGCACTACGGCCATCGCCGCCTCGGGCCAGCCGGCATTGGGCGAGCGGTGCAGCGGGGCGTCGCGCCGGATCGCGGGCCGGGCATCGAAACGCCCGTTCGTCACCGCGATCAGCAGCGCGGTCAGCCGGGCGGGCACCAGGTTCAGCAGATCGTCGAAGCGGGCGGCGGCCCAGCCGAACTCCTCATACTGCGGGGTGCGGTGGCCGATCATGCTGTCGGCGGTGTTGGTGATCTTGTAAAGCAGAAGCCCCGGCAACCCACCGACCAGAAACCACAGCGCCGGTGCCACCACCCCGTCGGAATGGTTTTCCGCCGCACTTTCAATCGCCCCCCGCGCCACGTCGGGCACGGTCATCGCGGCGGTGTCGCGCCCGACGATCCGCGCCACGCTGCGGCGCCCGTCGCCCAGCGACACCCGCAGCGCATCGCCAACCGCCCGCACGTGATCGACCAGCGACCGCTGTGCCAGCAGGATTGCGGCTCCCAGCACCTCCAGCAGCCCGAAATCCGGGATCAGCCTTATCGCCCAGCCCAGCGCCAGCGCGCCAATCCCCAGCAGCGCCATCGCCAGCACACCCTTGGCCCTGCGCGCCGCGCCAAGGTTCAGCCGCCGGTCCAGCGCGGCCACAGCGCGGCCCATCAGCACCGCCGGATGCGGCCAGCGCGACCACAGCCATTTCGGCTCGCCCAGGGCCGCATCCAGCAGCAGCGCAGGCACCAGCAGAACCGCACTCATGCCCGGATTCCCCCGTCCGACAAGGCTTCTTCAAGCCGTTCCCAATCCCCCTCGCCGCCCGGCAGGCCCAAACGCAGCCAGCGCGGGTTGTGCAAGAAGGTCCGCACCCGGATGCGGTGGCGGGCCAGATCCGCCTGCCAGCCCGCGGCATCCGCCGTATCG
This sequence comes from Paracoccaceae bacterium Fryx2, assembly GCA_032334235.1. NCBI lineage: Bacteria > Pseudomonadati > Pseudomonadota > Alphaproteobacteria > Rhodobacterales > Paracoccaceae > Paracoccaceae bacterium Fryx2. Next base: position 970,962 of record JAVSGI010000003.1, on the reverse strand, counting down.
TAAAGCCGGAACAGCGGGGTGCCGCCCGCCAGCGGCGCCGGGAACAGCGCATCCAGCCGCGCCGCGTCGCGCGCCAGCCGCGCCCGCGTCGCCTGCGCCCAGTCGGCATCGCCCAGCAGCCGTGCGCCCGCCGCCTGCTCCGGGTCGGGCACCCGGCCTGCCCGCGCCGCCAGCCGCGCGATCAGCGCCGGATCACCGAAGGCAAACGCCGTCCGCAACGCGGTATGCCCCCAGAACCGGCTCAGGCTTTTCAGCACCAGACAGCCGGGCCGGGCCGCGAGCCCGATCAGGCTGGCCTCGGCCATCGCATCGCCGCAGCGTTCGTCGATCACCAGCAGCGGCGCATCCGGCACCGGCCCCGTCCACAGCCGCCCGTCGTCGTGGCCCGGATGCACCAGCACCCGCGCCGCCGCCCCGCCCGCCTCCGCCCCGCCCGCCTCCGCCCCGCCCGCCTCCGCCCCGCCCGCCTCCGCCCCGCCCGCCTCCGCCCCGCCCGCCTCCGCCCCGCCCGCCTCCGCCTCCCCGCCCGCCTCATCCCACACAACCGCGCGGCCACAGGCCCGGAACGCCCGGCCCGCCGCGCCGCCGGGGTCCGCGATGGCCACCCGCCCCGGCCCGGCCAGCAGCGGCAGCAGCCCGATCAGCCCCGTCGCGTCCGGTGCCGCCAGCATCGCCGCCGCGGCGGGCGCCCGCCAGAAACTCCGGGCCGCGGCCTCAAGCGACCGGGCCGCCCCGGGCGATGCCGGGGTATCTTCGGCGGGCAGGGGGTAGGGCCGGGGGTTGGCCGTGCCGGAAAGGTCGAGCCAGGCGGCCTGCCCGCCGACACCCGGCGCGGCGGGCCCGGCCCCGGCCGGGGCGAAACAGGGGGCAAATCGGCTCATGGCATCCTCGTGCGGTGTCGCGACCACAAAGCCCATTCCGCCGCCCATGGCAACCGGCGCGGCGCATTTCCCGCCGCCCCCTGCGGCGTCGCGGCACCTTGTTTCATCGCCCTTCGGCCGGGTCGGCGGCAAATCGCCCCGGTCCTCCGCGCCGCCCGCACCCGGCCGCAGGGCCCGCCCCCGCAACCCTCACGCGAATTTTCCGGCATCCCCGCCACCCGCGCTGGCCGAACGCCCGTGCCTGCCGCCCGGCATCCCCAGCAATTCCTGACCCGAATGCCCCCGCCGAAAAAACAAATCACAAAGTGCCTTGATTTTAACCGCTTATGGCCCAAACTTGAAGACATTGGAAAGGAGACCATCATGCTGGAACACCTGCCGAAGGACGTGCGCGACGGGCTTGATGCTGCCCGCATCCGCGATCAGAAGCGCCGCTCGCGGCTGCGGGTCAGGGTCGGCAATGCCGAGTTTCCGATCCTGCGCATGTGGCACGACGGTTTCGCGATCGAGGCCGCCCTCGTGCCGCAACTGCGCGGGCTGGTCGACGTGTTCGACGGCGCGCGCCACGCAGCGCAATGCCTGATCGTGGCCAGCACGGTCGAGAACGGCGAACTGATCTGCGAATTCAAGCGCGCCACCCAGGTGACGGACAGGGCGGCGCTGGATTTCTGGCGCGACGAGAATGCGCCCGCGGGCTATCTGCCCCGCAACTGATGCCGCCCCGGCCCTGCGGGGCCGGGGGAACCGCCAATCCTATTGCAGATCGGCAAAGGCCTGTCCGATCCGCGCCGCCGCCTCGGCCACCTGCGCCCGGGGCGCGGCCAAATTGAAGCGCAGATAGGTTTCGCCCCCCGTCCCGAAGGTCGCACCGTGATTGGCGGCAACCTTCGCACCCTTTTCCACCCGCGCGATGAACTCGGCCGCCGTCATCCCGGTGCCGGAAAAATCGACCCAGGCCAGATAGGTCGCCTCCAGCGGCATCGAGCGCAGGCCCGGTATGGCGTTGATCGCATCGTCGAACAGCCGCCGGTTGCCGTCGAGATACGGCATCAGCGCATCGACCCACGCCGCCCCTTCCGGCGAATAGGCGGCCGTGGCCATGAACAGCCCGAAGGAATTGGCCGAGATGCCCAGCGCGTTCATCCGCTGCGCGAACCGCGCCCGCAGGCCCGGGTCGGGGATGATCACATTGCCCGAATGGCTGCCCGCGATGTTGAAGGTCTTGGTCGTCGCCGTCATCATCACCAGCCGGTCGAGGATCTCGGGCGCGGCCAGCGGCATCACCGTGTGCTTGTGCCCCGGAAACACCAGATCATGATGGATCTCGTCGCTGACCAGCACCAGATCATGGCGCAGGCAGAAATCGGCCACGCCGCGCAGCTCCCCCACCGTCCACACCCGCCCGCCGGGATTGTGCGGCGAACACAGGATCAGCATCTTCTCCCGCCCGGTCATCGCGGCATCCCAGGCGTCGAAATCCATCACGTAGCGCCCGTCGGCCAGCGCCAGCGGGCATTCCGTCACCCCCCGCCCCGCCGCCTTAACCACCCGCGCAAAGGCGTGATAGACCGGCGTCATCAGCACGACGGCATCGCCGGGCGCGGTGAAGGCATCGACGCACATCGCCGTGCCGTTCACCAGGCCATGCGTGGTAAAGATCGCCTCGGGCGCCACATCCCAGCCATGCCGGTTTGCCATCCACCAGCGGATCGCGGCCAGATAGTCGGCATCATCGCCGAAATAGCCGTAGAGCCCGTGCGCCGCCATGCCCTCGACCGCTGCCTGCACGCAGTGCGGCGGGCGGAACTCCATGTCGGCCACCCACATCGCGATGCCCTCGGAGGCGGGCACGCCATAGATCCTTTCCATCATGTCCCATTTCACCGAATGGGTGCCGGTCCGGTCGATCTTCTCGTCAAAATTCATCGCAGTCCCCTGTGTCGCAGCCAGCCTTGCGCCCCGGTCGGCGCGCGCAACCCGCACCTTTCCTGTGCCTCCCGGCTTAGCGCCAAACGGCACCCGAACCAATCTCTCTCCGGGCGTTGGTGAATTTTCACCCCTGCCTGTGACATGACGGGAAAATTTCGTAGAAATTTTGCGGATAACGGGAGATTTTATCGCATCCCCCCGCATCCCCCCGCCAGGCCCGCGCAAAAGCACCGCAGGGGCACCTTCTTGCGCGCGCAAGGCAGTTCCCGTAAATCAGGGGCATGATACGCCAGATCCTGATCCATCCCGACCCGCGCCTGAAAAAGATCTGTGACCCGGTGGGCCAGGTCACGGCAGACATCGGCCGTCTGGCCGAAGACATGCTCCAGACCATGTATGACGCGCCCGGCGTCGGTCTGGCCGCCCCGCAGGTCGGGGTGACCAAGCGTCTGCTGGTGATGGATTGCGTCAAGGACCCGGCGCAGGCGCACCGCCCGATGGTGCTGTTCAACCCGGTGATCACCTGGGCCTCCGAAGACCTCAACACCTACGAGGAAGGCTGCCTCTCGCTGCCCGAACAATACGCCGACATCGAACGCCCCGCCGAGGTGCGCGTGCGCTGGATGGGGCTTGACGGCAAGGAACAGGAAGAACAGTTCTCCGGTCTCTGGGCCACCTGCGTGCAGCACGAGATGGACCATCTCGACGGCAAGCTGTTCATCGACTACCTGCGCCCGCTGCGCCGCCAGATGATCACCCGCAAGATGGAAAAGCTGAAGCGTGACATCGCGCGGGCGGGCGGGGTTCTTGAGCGCGTCTCCGACACGCCCAAGTTCGACCCGCGCGCCTGATGGCGCTGCTGCCGATCCTGCGCTGGCCCGACCCGCGCCTTTCCATGGTCTGCGCGCCCTGCACGGGCAATCTGTCGGCGCTGGCCGCCGACATGCTGGAAACGATGTATGCCGCCCCCGGCCGGGGCCTTGCCGGGCCGCAGGTCGGGGCGATGCTGCGGATCTTAGTGATGGATGTCGGCTGGAAAGAGGGCACCCCGCAGCCGCGCGTGCTGCTGAACCCCGAGATCCTGTGGCGCGACGACACCGTTGCCACCGGAGCCGAAGGCTGCCTGTCGATCCCCGGCACCCTGCCGCTGATCACCCGCGCCACCGCGATCCGCCTGCGCTGGCAAGACCTTGACGGCACCGCCTGCGACGACACCCTGACCGGCTTTGCCGCAATCTGCGCCCAGCACGAAATCGACCATCTCGACGGAATCCTGACGCTCGACCGCCTCACGCCGGAAGCCCGCGCCGTGGCGGTCACCGAAGCAGGGGCCGCGCCATGACCGCCCGGCAATGTCTCATGTGGCCCGACAGGCGGCTGAAGACCCCGGCCGCCCCGGTCGAGGCGATCACCGACGCGATCCGCGCCCATTGGGCCGACATGGTCGACACGATGGAGGCGATGCCCGGCTACGGCCTCGGCGGGCCGCAGATCGGCGTCATGCTGCGCCTTGCGGTGGTCGATTGTTCGACCGAACGCGGGCAGGCGATCCTGCTCGCCAACCCCGAGATCCTGCACGCCTCGGGCCAGTTCCGTGACCATGACGAGGGCAGCCCCAACCTGCCCGGCGTCTCGGCCACCATCAGCCGCCCGCGCGCGGTGACGGTGCGCTACCTGAACGCCGAGGGGCAGATGGAAGACCGCGATTTCATCAACGTCTGGGCAACCTCGGTGCAGCACCAGATCGACCACCTGAACGGGCGGATGTATTTCGACCACCTCAAGCCGCTGAAACGCAAGATGCTGATTGCAAAGTCGGAAAAGCTGATGGCGCGGCAATGAAGATCGTTTTCATGGGCACCCCCGCCTTTTCGGTGCCGGTCTTGCAGGCATTGGCCGCCCGGCATGACATTCTGGCCGTCTACACCCAGCCGCCCCGCCCCGCCGGGCGTGGCAAGCAGCCCCGCCCCGGCCCGGTGCAGGCGGCGGCCGAAGCTTTGGGCCTGCCCGTCCGCCACCCCGCCGGCCTGCGCAACGCGCAGGCACAGGCCGACTTCGCCGCCCTTGGGGCCGACATCGCCGTGGTCGTGGCCTATGGCCTGATCCTGCCGCAGCCGATCCTCGATGCCCCGGCGCTGGGTTGCCTGAACATCCATGCCTCGCTGCTGCCGCGCTGGCGCGGGGCGGCACCGATCCACCGCGCCATCCTTGCGGGCGACAGCGAAACCGGCGTCTGCATCATGCGGATGGAGGCGGGGCTCGATACCGGCCCGGTGCTGCTGCGCGCGGCGACCCCGATCGGCCCCGAAGACACCACGCAGGATCTGCACGACCGGCTGGCCGACATGGGCGCGCGGCTGATCGTGCAGGCGCTGGACGATCTGCCCGCCCTGACCCCCAAACCGCAGCCCGAATCCGGCGTCACCTATGCCGCCAAGATCGACAAGGCCGAATCCCGCATCGACTGGTCCCGCCCCGCGCCCGAGGTTGATCGCCAGATTCGCGGCCTGTCACCCTTTCCCGGTGCGTGGTGCGACATCGCGGGCGAACGGGTCAAACTGCTGCGCGCGCGTCTGGCCCCGGGCCACGGCACACCCGGTCAGGTGCTGGGCGGGCTGACCATCGCCTGCGGCAGCGGCGCGGTGGAAATCACGCAAGCCCAGCGCGAGGGCAAACGCCCGATGGACGCGGCCGAGGTGCTGCGCGGCTTTGCCCTGCCAGACCATCTGGGCTGACCCGCTTCACAACCCGCCCCGCACCCCCCATATGTCTTGAAGCCATACGGGAGTCGCCCCATGTCCATCGTCTTTCTGATCATCATCGGTGCCGCCGCGGGGTTTCTGGCCACCCGCTTCATGAAGGTGCAGGCCGATGTGCCGACCACCATCGTCATCGGCGTGTTCGGCGCATTGATCGGCGGGCTGGTGCTGCGGGTCATCCTGACGATCGGCGGCTGGCTGACCGGGTTCGTCGGCGCGGTCATCGGGGCCATGCTGCTGATCTGGCTGTGGCGCACCTACATTGCCCGCTAGGGTCTAGCCCAGCCGCTTGACGACATCCTTCAGCCGGAAGCCCTTGCCCCCGGTCGCCTGCCACAGCACCTGCCCCTGCCACGCCGCGAACAGCAGCGCCGCCGCCTCGCGCCCCCTGGCCCCGCCGCCAAGGCGCTGCGCCAGCACCGCCTCCACCTGCGCGCGCCACGCAGACGCGCGCGCCCGCAACGCCGGGTCGCGGAACTCGGTGGCCAGCAGGGCAAGGTCGGCGGTCTGCGCCCCCAGAACCTTGAGAAACGCCAGCGCCCCCTTGGCCGAGGGCGGGGTGTCGAGGGCCGCTTCTTCCGCCGCCGCGTCAGCCGCATCCCAGCCGGCCGTCAGCGCCGCCCGCACCATCCCCTCGCGCGAGCCGTAACGCTGCACCAGCGACGGCGCCGCCAGTCCGCTGGCCTGTGCGACAGCCGAAAAGGCCACCGCCTTGTCGCCGCCTTCCGCCAGCAACTGCCGAACGATGGCGAAAACATCGGTGTCGGGAATGGTTCTGGGGCGTGCCATGGCGGAATCGTAGAGCAACACCGACGCGAAGGCCAGCCATCGCCCGGCGCATCGGCTAACGCTTGGGCGACTGATCCCGGGGCGGCCGCGCCCGGTAGACCGGCAGGCGCCAGCCAAAGGCCAGACTGCCCGCGCGCAGCACCAGCGTCACCGCCGCGCAGGCGATCAGCGCCGCTGTCCGGTCGGCCGCAAACGCCTGCACCAGCACCGCCGAGGCCGCCCCGGCAAAGGCCGCCGTCACGTAAAGCTCGCCCTGCTTCAGCACCAGCGGCACCTCGTTGCACACCACGTCGCGCAGGAGGCCCCCCATGCAGCCGGTGATCACCCCGGCCACCAGCACGATCGGCCAGCCTTGCCCCAGCCCCATCGCCACGCCGACCCCGGCAGGCACCGCCACGGCCAGCGCGCAGGCATCCAGCCACAGGATCGCGTTGTAGCGGCTTTCCAGCCGGTGCGCGGTGAAGAACACCACCACCGCCGCCAGCGCCGCCACCGCGAGGATCACCGGGTCCGCCACCCAGAACACCGGGTCGCGGTTCAGAAGCACGTCGCGCAGCGTGCCGCCGCCCACCGCCGTCAGGCAGGCGATGAAGATGAAGCCCACGATATCCAGTTGCGACCGGCTGGCGACCAGCGCCCCGGTCAGCGCGAACACCACCACCGACGCATATTCCAGCGCCAGCAGCAGGGTCATTTCGCCCGCCCGGGCTTGAACGGCGCCATGCCCTCGCGCGCCAGCTCGTCGGCGCGCTCGTTCTCGGCATGGCCCGCGTGGCCCTTGATCCAGCGCCATTCGACGGTGTGGCGCAACCGCGCCTCATCCAGCCGCTGCCACAGGTCGATGTTCTTCACCGGCGATCCGCCCGCCGTGCGCCAGCCCTTGCGCTTCCACCCGGCCAGCCATTCGGTGATGCCGTTCTTCACATAGGCGCTGTCGGTCACGATGATCAGCGCGGAAGGCCGCTCCAGCACCTCCAGCGCGGAAATCGCGGCCAGCAGTTCCATGCGGTTGTTGGTGGTCATGGCCTCGCCGCCGCAAAGCGTGCGTTCCTTGACCACGGCGGCCCCGTCGCGCGCCAGCATCAGCACACCCCAGCCCCCGGGGCCGGGATTGCCGGAACAGGCACCATCGGTATAGGCGAAAAGATCAGGCATGGCGCAGCCCTAGACCAAGCGCGCACGGCGCACAAGCACCTGCCGCCTACCCGAAGATCGGCACGCAGAGGCAGGCCAGAACCACCGCCGTCAGCATCGCGCGCAGCCGCAGCCACCAGTCCGGCGCCAGACCCTGCCGCCAGAACATCCAGTCCAGCACGATCAGCAGCACGAAGCCCGCCGCCAGCCAGATTGCCGCCGACACCGGCCCGCCGCCGATGAAGAAAAAGGCCCACAGCGCCGGGATCACCGAAAAGACATAGCCCACCGCCGCCTCGCGCCCGGTGGCCCGCATGGAAAAGCCCCAGAGCACCCCCGACATGAAGGCGAGAATCACCGTGCCGTACGAAAGCGTGACATAGGGCCCGACAAAGCGCGGACCCAGCACCTGCTGGCCCCAGTCACCCAGGGCCGGAAAGAACTGGCTCACTGCGCCCCACAGGAAAGGGATCAGCCCGGCAAGGCCAAGGATCAGCGCCGCGCGCGGAATCGGGGTCATGGCGTCAGGCGTCCTGCGCCGCTGCCGGTTCGCGCAGCACGCGCGGCACCTTGAACTCGACATTCTCGGACACCGTCTCCACCACCTCCACCGTCGTGTCATACCGCGCCCGGAACGCGTCGAGCACTTCGGTCACCAGCACCTCGGGCGCCGAGGCGCCGGCCGCGATGCCGACCGTGGCGATGCCTTCCAGCGCGCGCCAGTCGATGTCGCCCGCCCGCTGCACCAGTTGCGCATACTTGCACCCCGCCGCACGCCCGACCTCGACCAGCCGCAGCGAGTTCGAGGAGTTCGGCGCGCCGATCACCAGCAGCGCGTCGATCCGCCCGGCAATCGCCTTGACGGCACCCTGCCGGTTGGTGGTGGCGTAGCAGATGTCTTCCTTGTGCGGCCCGACGATGGCGGGAAACTTCGCCTGCAGCGCGGCCACGATCCCGGCGGTGTCGTCGATCGACAGGGTGGTCTGGGTGATGAACGCCAGCGCCTGCGGGTCGCGCACCTCCAGCTCCGCCACGTCGGCCTCGGTTTCCACCAGCAGCACCTCGCCCTCGGGCAGCTGCCCCATGGTGCCGATGGTTTCGGGGTGGCCCTTGTGGCCGATCATCACCATCTGCAACCCGGCCTCGAAATGCCGTTCCGCCTCCAGATGCACCTTGGAGACCAGCGGGCAGGTGGCATCGACAAAGATCATCTCGCGCCGCGCCGCCTCGGCGGGCACCGCCTTCGGCACGCCATGCGCCGAAAAGATCACCGGCCGGTCGCCGGGCACGTCGTCCAGTTCCTCGACGAACACCGCGCCCTTGGCCTTCAGCCCGTCAACCACGAACTTGTTGTGCACGATCTCGTGGCGCACATAGACCGGCGCGCCCCATTTCTGCAGCGCCATTTCCACGATCTTGATCGCGCGGTCCACACCGGCGCAAAAGCCGCGCGGCGCGGCCAGGTAAAGGGTCAGCGGGGGCTTGGTCATGCGCATCATCCATTCCTGCAACACCCGACTAGGTAAGCCGGAGCGCGCCTCAGGTCCAGCCCCGCCGCGCGCGCAGGCTGCGGCTTTTCCATGCAGGGGGGGCCCTCAGGCCGCCGCCTGTTTCGCGGCCTCGTCCCAGCGTTCGGCAAAGGCGCGCATCTCTCCGACATCGCGAAAGGCGCGCAGCGGCACGATCACCACATCGCGCGGGGTGTCGATGAAGACATGGCCGGGCGTCACCACCACCTGCCGGATCATCGCGGGCGCGATCAGCGTCCCGTCGCCCGCCCCCTCCGGCCCGACGCGCAGGCCCTCGGCCCGGTCTTCCAGCCGCATCCGCACCGGCAGGGGCACCCGCCGACGCGCCCGGCGATGCGCGCGCCAGGTCAGCCACACCGTCGCCAGCCCGTATTGCACCCCGGCCGCCGCCACCATGCAGGCATAGAAAAGCAGGCTGCCCTCCGGCACCAGCCAGCGCGGCAAGAGCAGCACCCAAAGCCCGCCAAGCGCCAGCCACAGCAGGAAGATGACCTGCCGCCCGGCGGTCATTTCCCGCGGCTGGGCTTCCCAGGCGAGCGAATCACCACGCGTCAGTCTCCAGCTCAACGCCGTGACCGGATCGGGTGAACCGGGCATTTCCGCCATCACAGCCGGGGCGCAGCCATGGAACTGCGCCCCGTCCTGTTCAGCTTGCCGCGACGGCGCCGGTTTCACGGTCGACCCGCGGTTCGCGCGGCGGGCGGCCAATCACCTCGCGCAACTCGTCCAGTTCGATGAAATTGTCGGCCTGACGGCGCAGTTCATCGGCAATCATCGGGGGCTGGCTGCGGATGGTTGACACCACCGAAACCCTAACCCCTTGACGTTGCAGGCTTTCCACCAGCGGTCGAAAATCGCCATCCCCGGAAAACAAAACGATGTGATCGACGCGCGGTGCCAGTTCCATGGCATTGACCGTCAGTTCAATGTCCATGTTGCCCTTCACCTTCCGGCGACCCTGGCTGTCGGTATATTCCTTGGCCGGTTTGGTCACCATGGTGAAGCCGTTGTAGTGCAGCCAATCCACCAGCGGGCGGATCGGGGAATAGTCGTCGTTCTCAAGCAGGGCAGTGTAGGGCACCTCTATAAATTGCCCCATCCCCCGCACTTCGGTATGGTGAGACAGTGAACTGGCATTGGGGATGCAACGATGGCGCAGATGGGTTTTTTCGATCTTTCGGACCGTTACGCGAGCCTCGATGCCAAAAGGGATCCGCTGGTCGAAATTGATGCCGTCGTGCCGTGGGAGGAGTTTCGTCCGGCTCTTGAGCGGGTCTGGCGCAAGCCTGTTGCGGATCGCAAGTCCCGCGCGGGGCGCAAGCCGATAGATGCGGTGCTGATGTTCAAGACGCTGGTTCTGAGCGCGCTTTACAACCTGTCGGATGATCAGATCGAATATCAGGTCCGCGACCGGCTTTCCTTTATGCGCTTCCTGGGGTTGGGCCTTGGTGACCGGGTGCCCGACGCCAAGACGGTGTGGCTGTATCGCGATGCGCTGGCGCAGGCCGGCAAGGTGGAGGAGTTGTTCGGGTTGTTTGACGGTCATTTGGCGCGGCGGGGCTACATTGCGCGCGGCGGTCAGATCCTGGACGCCTCCATCGTGCCGGTGCCGCGCAATCACAACACGCGCGATGAAAACGCAACGATCAAGAAGGGCGAGGTCCCCGAGGATTGGGCTGATAAGCCAGCGAAACGGGTGCAAAAGGATGTGGACGCACGTTGGACGAAAAAGCACGGCAAGAGCCACTACGGCTACAAGAACCATGTGAATGTGGACCGCACGCATAAGCTGGTCCGGCGCTACCACGTCACCGACGCCGCTGTGCATGACAGCCAGGCAGTGGATCATCTGCTGATGCAGGGCAACACCGGGTCTGGCGTGTGGGCGGATGCTGCTTATCGGTCCGAGGAGATGGAGGCCAAACTCCGCGCCTTAAAACTGAAAAGCCACATCCACCGCAAGGGCAATCGGGGCAAGCCGCTGACCGACCAGGCCAAGGGCAGCAACCGCACCAAATCCACCGTGCGGGTCCGGGTTGAGCACATCTTCGGCGCGCAGGCCAACGACATGGGCGGCACCCTGGTGCGCACCATCGGCTTGGTGCGGGCGAAGGCCAAAGTCGGCATGAAGAATCTCGCCTACAACATGCGCCGCCTCGGCCAACTGGGTCGCATCAACCCGCACCCAGCCTGAAAACGGTCGGCCAAGGACGCAGATCGCCCCGCGCATCGCTAAAAACGGCCCTGAACCGAAGGTCCGCGAGGCGAAATGGGCGGCAGATCATAAAAACCAAGGCAACAATCGGTCAGCTGAAGGTCGCTGCCGCGCTTCGGGCAGAACCTGCTATGCCGTTGCCGCGAAAACAGTCAAAAATCGAGGTGCCCTGTAGTAGAACGCACGAAGCAGCTTGCCGCGCCGCATGAATTCCTGCCTCAGCAGCTTGTAGTCGATGTCGAACCCAAGCGCTTTGGCGGCGGCATACAGATTCGACCCGTCGATGAACAGCGCAAGCCGTTCGTCCTTGTAAAACATGTATTTGTCCCCTCAATAATGATCCGCGACCGAAATTCCGTGAGTGGCAATCATGGAACTGAAATCTCGGCGAGGAACGACGCTGGGTATCAACCGATAGCTACCGGCTGCAAGCCATTCTATACGAAAGGATAACATTGTCTGCTAACTTGGAACAGTGCGCTCTGATTGCGCTAGGCGCGAATCTTCCTATTGGCAGCAATGGTCCGCAGGAAACCCTGCGCGCCGCAGTCGCTTGTTTTGCCGACGAAAGTATGTGCCTGCGCCGTGCCAGCCGGTTCTTCGCCACCCCGTGTCATCCCGTCGGGGCCGGGCCGGATTACGTCAATGCGGCGGCCGCGGTGACAACCACGCTTGACGCCCCCGGCATCCTTGCCGCGCTGCACCGGATAGAGGCGCGCTTTGGCCGCCAGCGCGCGCAGCGCTGGGGGATGCGGACGCTCGATCTCGACCTGCTGGCGCTGGGCGACACCGTGCTGCCCGATGCCGCCACCCAGACCCGGTGGCGCGACCTGCCGCCCGAAACGCAGGCCGTCGAGGCCCCCGACCGGCTGATCCTGCCCCATCCCCGCCTTCAGGACCGCGCCTTCGTGCTGGTGCCGCTGGCCGATTTGGCGCCCGACTGGCAGCATCCGCTGCTGGGCTTGACCGTGGCGCAGATGCTGGCGGCCCTGCCAGAGGCCGACCGCGCGGCGGTGATCCCGCTCTGAGGGGCGCTGCGGCGCGGAATCATGCCTTGTCAAGGGGATTGGCAAGGCATACATAGGCGGTTCCGTGCCCCCCGATCCTGAATGGAGTCCACCATGGCCCGCGTGACGGTTGAAGATTGCGTTGACAAGGTTCCGAACCGGTTCGAACTGGTGATGCTGGCGGCCCACCGGGCGCGCGAGATCCAGGCAGGCTCGCCCGTCACCGTCGACCGCGACAACGACAAGAACCCCGTGGTGTCGCTGCGCGAGATCGCCGACGAGACGCAGGGCGCCGACGCGCTGCGCGAACGGATGATCGAAAGCCACCAGACCCAGATCGAAGTCGACGAACCCGAAGACGACCAGATGGCCCTGCTGATGGGCGGCGAGATCGACCGCCCGATGCAGGACGACATGTCGGAAGAGAAACTGCTCCGCGCGCTGATGGAAGCGCAGGGCCAGAACTGAGGCGCAAGCCCTTGATAGGATGCGGCGAGGATGATCGACGTCGAAGACCTGATCGTTCTCGTCCGCAACTACAATCCGCGCACCAATGCCGACCTGATCCGCCGCGCCTATGCCTACGGCACGCAGATGCACGACGGCCAGCAGCGCCACTCGGGCGAGCCCTACTTCACCCATCCGGTCGCGGTCGCGGCGATCCTGACCGAACAGCGGCTGGATGATGCCACCATCATCACCGCCCTGCTGCACGACACCATCGAAGACACCAAGTCGACCTACACCGAGGTGTCGCGCCTGTTCGGCGAAGAGATTGCCGAACTGGTTGACGGTGTCACCAAGCTGACCAACCTCGAACTGTCCTCGGCCCAGTCGAAGCAGGCGGAAAACTTCCGCAAGCTGTTCATGGCGATGTCGAAGGATCTGCGGGTGATTCTGGTCAAGCTTGCCGACCGCCTGCACAACATGCGCACCATCAAGTCGATGCGCCCGGAAAAGCAGGCGCAGAAGGCGCGCGAGACGATGGAGATCTTCGCCCCCCTGGCCGGCCGCATGGGGATGCAGTGGATGCGCGAGGAACTGGAAGACCTCGCCTTCCGCGTGCTGAACCCCGAGGCGCGCAATTCCATCATCCGCCGTTTCATCACCCTGCAACGCGAAGCGGGCGACGTGGTCCACAAGATCACCGCCGACATCCGGCTTGAACTCGATCGCGGCCAGATCGACGCCGACGTGTATGGCCGCGCCAAGAAGCCCTATTCCGTCTGGCGCAAGATGCAGGAAAAGGATCTGGCCTTCTCGCGCCTGTCCGACATCTACGGCTTCCGCATCATCACCGCGTCCGAGGCCGACTGCTACCGCGTGCTGGGCGTCATCCACCAGCGCTGGCGGGCGGTGCCGGGGCGGTTCAAGGACTACATCAGCCAGCCCAAGACCAACGGCTACCGCTCGATCCACACCACGGTGTCGGGCCGCGACGGCAAGCGGGTCGAGGTCCAGATCCGCACCCGCCAGATGCACGAGGTGGCCGAGGCCGGCGTTGCGGCGCACTGGTCCTACCGCGAGGGCGTGCGGGCGCAGAACCCGTTTGCCGTCGATCCGGCAAAATGGATCGCGGGGCTGACCGAACGGCTGGACGAGGGCGATCACGACGAGTTTCTCGAAAACGTCAAACTCGAGATGTATACCGACCAGGTGTTCTGCTTCACGCCGAAAGGCGATGTCATCCAGTTGCCGCGCGGGGCCACCCCACTGGACTATGCCTATGCCATCCATACCCGTATCGGCAATTCCTGCGTCTCGGCCAAGGTCGACGGCATCCGCGTGCCGCTGTGGACCCGGCTGAAGAACGGGCAGTCGGTGGAAATCATCACGGCCGAGGGCCAGCGCCCGCAGGCAAGCTGGATCGACATCGTGACCACCGGCCGCGCCAAGGCCGCGATTCGCCGAAGCTTGCGCGAGGAAGACAAGGGCCGCTTCGTGCGGCTGGGGCAGGAACTGGCCCGCGCCGCCTTCGACCATGTCGGGCGCAAGGCCACCGACAAGGCGCTGCGCACCGCCGCCAAGATGCTGGGCCTGTCGGATGAAACCGAACTGCTGGCGCAGCTTGGCAGCGCCGAACTGACCGCGCGCAAGGTGGTGGAAACGCTTTACCCGGAACTCGCGCAGTCCAAGGCCGAGCTTGTGGACGAAAAGCGCCCGGTCGTGGGGCTGTCGCCCGACCAGGGGTTCCGGCGCGCGCCCTGCTGCCAGCCGGTGCCGGGCGAACGCATCGTCGGCATCACCTACCGCGGCCAGTCGCCGGTGATCCACGCCATCGACTGCCCGGCGCTGGAGGAATTCGAGGAACAGCCCGGCCGCTGGATCGACCTGCACTGGCACGCGGGCCGCCATGCCGCCGTCCACACCGTCAGCCTGGAGGTGACGATTTCCAACGATGCCGGCGTGCTCGGCCGGATCTGCACCTTGATCGGGGAACAGAAGGCAAATATTTCGGACCTGCGCTTCACCGACCGCAAGCCGGACTTCTACCGTCTGGTGATCGACGTCGATCTGCGGGATCTGGAACATCTCCACATGGTGATGACCGCGCTGGATGCGGAAACCGACGTGGCCCAGATCGCCCGGTTGCGCGACCGGACACGCAAGCCCTGACAGGGGCACCGCCACAGGGAAAGGGGGCACCACATGGTATTCAAACGCAACAAGCGCCCGTTCCTGGCGCAGGCGCGCGATTTCTTCTACCCCAAGGGCGGCTTCCGGCGCGCCATCCAGTATCTGCTGCACCGGATGCGCCGCCTGCCGGACGAGCCGCACCGCATCGCGCGCGGGGTGTTCGCGGGCTGCTTCATCTCGTTCACCCCGCTGTTCGGGTTCCATTTCTTCGGGGCGGCCCTGCTGGCCTGGGTGATGCGCGGCAACATCCTGGCCGCCCTGCTGGCCACCGTGATCGGCAATCCGGTCACCTTTCCGATCATCGCCGTCACCTCGCTCGAACTGGGCCGCTGGATGCTTGGCGTGGGCGAGCCGCTGGGCTTCGTGACGATCGTTGCGGCCTTCACCTCGGCGGGGGTGGAGATATGGGACAACCTCATTGCGATCTTCACCGCCGACCCGACCCATTGGGAAAGCCTGACCAGCTTCTTCCGGGTGATCTTCCTGCCCTACCTGGTGGGCGGCATCCTGCCCGGGCTCGCTGCCAGCTTCACCCTCTACTACCTGACCCTGCCCCTGATCGGGGCCTACCAGAAGATACGCTCGCACAAGACACACGACCGCATCGACAAGCGCCGCGCGCTCAAGGCGATGATCCATGCGGCCAACCAGCGCGCGGCGACCCTCGCAGCCGGGGCCGGGTCGGCGCAGGATGACGACACGACCGGCACCGCCGCTGGCGGGGCACCGGACCCGAACGACACAAAAACAAGGACAAGGCCATGAAACCCCTGGGCAAACTGCGGCTTGGCGTGAACATCGACCATGTGGCTACCGTGCGCAACGCACGCGGCTCGGTCTGGCCCGACCCGCTGCGCGCCGCCCTGCTGGCCGAAGCGGCCGGGGCCGACGGCATCACCGCCCACCTGCGCGAAGACCGCCGCCACATCCGCGATGCCGACATCGAGGCACTTATGGCGGGCATCTCGATCCCGCTGAACTTCGAAATGGCCGCCACGGCGGAAATGCAGGCCATCGCCCTGCGCCACCGCCCCCATGCCATCTGCCTCGTGCCCGAAAAGCGCGAGGAACGCACCACCGAAGGCGGGCTCGACGTGGCGGGGGAAGAGGCGCGGCTGGCCGATTTCATCGCGCCGCTGCGCGAGGCGGGCTGCCGGGTGTCGATGTTCATCGGGCACGACCTGCGCCAGATCGAAGCCTCGGCCCGGATCGGCGCGGCGGTGGTCGAACTGCACACCGGCACCTATTGCGACCTGCACGCCGAAGGCCACCACGCCGCCGCCACGACCGAGCTTGCCGCGCTCCGCCGCGGCGCGGCCCTGGCCCATGCCGCCGGGCTGGAGGTTCACGCGGGCCACGGGCTGAGCTATGAAACCGTGGCCGACCTCGCGGTTTTCCCGCAGGTGATGGAACTCAACATCGGGCATTTCCTGATCGCCGAGGCGCTGTTCCGCGGCCTCGGCCCCGCCATCGAGGAAATGCGGCGCCTGATGGACGAGGCCCGGCGGTCGTGAGCGGCAAAAGTTTTGCAAAACTTTTGCAAAATCCTTGGAAGGATTTTGGTCCGCACCCGGACCTCGCGCGATGATCCTTGGCATCGGCGCGGATCTTTGCAACATCGACCGGATCGAGGCCACCCTGGCCCGGTTCGGTGACCGTTTCCTCGACCGCGTCTTCACCGAGCGCGAAAGGCGCAAGGCCGCCGGCCGCCCCCGCGTCGTCGCCGCCACCTTTGCCAAGCGCTGGGCGGCGAAAGAGGCCTGCTCCAAGGCGCTGGGCACCGGCTTGCGCATGGGCATCGCGTGGCGCGACATGGCGGTGTCGAACCTTTCCACCGGCCAGCCGGTGATGCAGCTGACCGGCTGGGCCGCCGCCCGGCTGGCCGAGATGACGCCGCCCGGCCATCTGGCGCGCATCCACGTCACCCTGACCGACGATCATCCCTGGGCACAGGCTTTCGTGGTGATCGAGGCGCTGCCCGCCCCGGCCCCCGCAACTTGACTCCACCCGCAGGGGCGCGCATGTAGCGCCCGAACCAGCAAGAGCAGGCAGGACACATGGCAAGCAAGGCAAGAACCGATGGCGGCATCCTTGAGACGATCAAGACGGTGGTCTATGCCCTGCTGATCGCGGGGGCCTTTCGCACCCTGCTGTTCCAGCCGTTCTGGATCCCGTCGGAATCGATGAAGGACACGCTGCTGATCGGCGACTTCCTGTTCGTCAACAAGATGGCCTATGGCTATTCGAAACATTCCTGCCCGTTCTCGGCCTGCCCGATCCCCGGGCGCATTCTCGCCTCCGAACCGTTGCGCGGCGACGTGGTGGTGTTCCGCCATCCGGTCAACGGATCCGACTTCATCAAGCGGCTGATCGGCTTGCCGGGCGATACGGTGCAGATGAAGAACGGCATCCTGTTCCTGAACGGCGCCGAAGTGCCGCAGACCCCGGCAGGCGTGTTCGAGGAAACCTATGAACGGCAAGGCCCGATGGGCAACGTGCCGCGCTGCGAGAACGGCCCGGTCGGTGAGGGCGGGCTCTGCACCAAGTCGCGGTCCACCGAGACCCTGCCGGGCGGGCGCACCCACGATGTGCTGAACATCGACACCAACGGCTTTGCCGACAACACCGATGTCTTCACCGTGCCTGCGGGCCACTACTTCTTCATGGGCGACAACCGCGACAACAGCCAGGACAGCCGCTACGGCCAGGCGGTCGGCGGCGTCGGCTTCGTGCCCGCCGAAAACCTGATCGGTCGCGCCGACCGGATCATCTTTTCCTCGGCCGGCAAGCGGATGCTGTACTTCTGGACCTGGCGCGCCGACCGCTTCTTCGAGGCCGTGAAATGATGGTCGCCGTGTGAAACTGTCTGCCGACCTCCTGGCCTTCGCGGGCCGCATCGGGCATGACTTCCGCAGCCCGGACCTGCTGTTGCGCGCCGTGACCCACGCCTCGATCTCGTCCTCCACCCGGCCCGACAACCAGCGGCTGGAGTTTCTGGGCGACCGTGTGCTGGGCCTCGTGCTTGCCGAGGCGCTGCTGACCGCCGACTCCGCCGCCTCGGAGGGCCAGCTTGCGCCGCGCTTCAACGCGCTGGTGCGCAAGGAGGCCTGCGCCGAGGTGGCGCGCGATCTGGGCCTTGGCGACGTGCTGAAACTCGGCCGGTCGGAAATGATGTCGGGCGGGCGGCGCAAGGAGGCGCTGCTGGGCGACGCGATGGAGGCGGTGATTGCCGCCGTCTACATGGATGGCGGCTATGATGCGGCGCGGGCCATGGTGCTGCGGCTCTGGTCGGGGCGGATCGACGCGGTGGCGCCCGATGCCCGCGACGCCAAGACCGCACTGCAGGAATGGGCGCAGGCGCGCGGCCTGCCCCCACCGAGCTATATCGAGAAGGGCCGCGACGGGCCGGACCACCAGCCGGTGTTCACCGTCGAGGTCCGGCTGGAAAACGGCGCCACGGAAGTGGCCCGCTCTGGCACCAAGCGGCAGGCGGAACAGGCGGCGGCACGGGCGCTTCTCGCGCGGATGGAGGCGACAGATGACTGACCACGACCCGAAGGACGACGCGGACCCCCAATTGCCGGGTCACGACGCAACACCCGAAGACGGCGCGCGGATGCCCAGCGGCGAAGGGATGCGGGCGGGCTTCGTCGCCCTGATCGGCGAGCCCAATGCCGGGAAATCGACGCTCTTGAACCGCATGGTCGGGGCCAAGGTGTCGATCGTCACCCACAAGGTGCAGACCACCCGCACCCGGATTCGCGGCGTGGCGATGGAGGGGCAGGCGCAGATCGTGTTCGTCGACACCCCCGGCCTGTTCCGCCCACGCCGCCGCCTCGACCGCGCGATGGTTGCCGCCGCCTGGGGCGGGGCCGCCGATGCCGACATCATCGTGCTGCTGATCGAGGCGCACCGCGGCCTGACCGAGGGCACCAAGGCGATCATCGACGCCATGAAGGACCGTATTCCGCGCGGCCAGGCCGTGGCGCTGGCGATCAACAAGATCGACCGGGTCAAGGCCGAAACCCTGCTGCGGCTGGCGGAGGAGGCGAACGGCACCTTCCCCTTCGTGGAAACCTTCATGATTTCCGCCGAAAAGGGCTATGGCGTCGACCGGCTGAAGCAATGGCTTGCCAGCGAGCTGCCCGAAGGCCCGTGGTTCTACCCCGAGGACCAGATCGCAGACCTGCCGCTTCGCATGATCGCCTCCGAGGTGACGCGCGAAAAGCTGACCCTGCGGCTGCACGAGGAACTGCCCTACCAGTTGACCGTCGAGACCGAGCAGTGGGAAGACAAGCCCGACGGTTCGGTGCGGATCGACCAGATCATCTATGTCGCCCGCGACGGCCACAAGGGCATCGTGCTGGGCAACAAGGGCGAAACCATCAAGTCGATCGGCCAGGCGGCACGGTTGGATCTGGTGGAGTTCCTCGACCGGCCGGTGCATCTGTTCCTGCAAGTGAAGGTGCGCCCGAACTGGCTGGAGGAACCCGAGCGCTATGCCGGGATGGGGCTGGATTTCAAGGATGGCAACTGAAGGCTTCTTGCCTTGGGCCGCCGGTGAGGCGGTGCGGGCGGGTGCCTCCGGCGGGGATATTTGGAAACAGAAGAAGGGGGGGCGCCGGGATCGACTGGCGCCCGGCGGGTCTTGACGGCCCGGCTGACGGCCGATTTCTGGGTGCGGGCGTACCTCACGCGGCTCCGGCTGGCGGGGATTCCGGTCTATGTCACGGCGCGCGGCGATGCCACGGCGGGGGCGGTGCTGGTGAAGCTTGCGACGCTGGACGGGCAGGCGCGGGCGTTCCAGCGGTCGTTCGATCTGGCAAGTGGCGAGCGGGTCTGGATCGTGCTGGCCGAGGGGGCGGAGGCCGCGGTCGATGCCGCCATCGCCCGGCAGCGCCGCAACGACCCCGACCTCTGGGTGATCGAGGTCGAGGACCGCGCCGGGCGCACCCTGCTGGACGAGGACGGGCTGGCCTGAGCCCTTGCGGGGCAGGGGCGGGGCCTTGATAGTGGCGCATGGATTGGCGGGACGAGGGCGTGCTTCTGTCGGTGCGCAGGCACGGCGAGAGTGCGGCGATCATCGAGGTGTTCACGGCGGCGCACGGGCGCCATGCCGGGGTGGTGCGGGGCGGGGCCTCGCGCCGCCTGTCGCCGTTGCTGCAACCGGGGGCGCAACTGGATGTCAGCTGGCGGGCGCGGCTGGATGATCACATCGGGGTCTATGTCGCCGAGCCCGTCCGGTCGCGCGCCGGGGTGCTGGGCGACCGGCTGGCGCTGGCCGGGCTGAACGCGATCTGCGCGCTGACCCGCGCGGCGCTGCCGGAACGCGAGTCCTACCCCGCGCTGTGGCAGGCGACCGTGGCGCTGCTCGATGCGCTGGAGGCCGCCCCGGACTGGCCCGCGCGCTATCTGCGCTGGGAGTTGCTGCTGCTGGAGGAACTGGGCTTCGGGCTCGACCTAAGCCGTTGCGCCGTGACCGGGGCGCGCGACGATCTGGCCTTTGTCAGCCCGCGCACCGGGCGGGCGGTCAGCCGGGCGGGGGCGGGGGAGTGGGCGGCGCGGCTCTTGCCCTTGCCCGCCTGCCTGCTGGGGCAAGGACCGGCCAGCCGGGCCGAGATCGGGCAGGGGCTGGCGGTCACCGGCCATTTCCTGACCCGCGAACTGGGGCTGCTGAACGGCAAGCCCCTGCCCGAAGCGCGGGCGCGGTTGCTGGACCTGCTGGCGCGCTGAGCTTTCGCGGGCGTTCGGCCGCAAACGACGCGGCATGTCGCCGCGGGGCCAGACGCGGGCGGCGGTTTGCCCCCCATGCTGCGGTCTGAACCTCCATGGCCACAAGATACATCCCCCTTTTCCTGCGCCACGCGCCGACCCCGAGGGTCGCGTCCTTCGCCCTGCTGGCGGGGCTGGAGGCGGCGGTGCGCGGCATCCTGATCTCGGTGATGCCGCTGACGATCTACGACGCTGTGCGCGGTGCGGGGGCCGTGTCGCAGATCTATTTCGTGGTGGGGGTGGCCTCGCTGATCTGGGGGCTGATGGTGCCCTGGGCCACGCGCCATGTGCCGCGGCGCTGGATGTATACGGCGGGGGCCTGCCTGTATCTGGTGGGCATGGCGCTGGCGATCAGCGGCGGGCCGGTGGCGGTGCCGCTGGCGCTGGCGGCCAATGCCCTGGCCACGGCGACGGTGTTCGTCTGTTTCAACGCCTATGTGCTGGACTACATCACCCGCGCCGATCTGGGGCGCAGCCAGTCGACGCAGATGCTGTATGCGGCGGCGCCCTGGGCGGTCGGCCCGCTGCTGGGCGTCTGGCTGCGCAGCCTGTGGGAGCCTGCGCCCTTTGTGCTGGCCGGAGTATTCGCCTGCGTGCTGCTGACGGCGTTCTGGATACTGCGCCTGGGCAACGGCAAGCAGATCGCCCGCGCCAGGGGGCCCGCCCCCAACCCGCTGGCCTATCTCGGGCGGTTCTTCCGCCAGCCGCGGCTGATCGCGGGCTGGCTGTTCGCCGTGCTGCGCTCTTGCGGCTGGTGGGTCTATGTCGTCTACCTGCCGATCTTCTGCATCGAGGCGGGTCTCAGCGACAAGGTCGGGGGCATCGCGCTGTCGCTGTCGAATGCCCTTCTGTTCACCACACCGTTCATGTTGCGGCTGGTCTATCGCCGGTCCCTCCGCATCGCGGTGCGCGCCGCCTTCGCGCTTTGCGCCGCGACGTTCATCGGGGCCACGCTGGTCTCGATGCTGCCCTGGGCGACGGTGGCGCTGTTGATGGCGGGGTCGTTCGGGCTGGTGCTGCTGGATGCGGCGGGTGGCCTGCCCTTCCTGATGGCGGTCAAACCGTCGGAACGGACCGAGATGGCCGCCGTCTATTCCAGCTTCCGCGACGTGTCGGGCATCCTGACGCCGGGGGCGGCCTGGCTGGTGCTGCTGGCGGCGCCGCTGGCGGGCATTTTCGCCGCCAGCGGTCTGGGCTTTGCCGTGGCCTTTGCCATTGCCGGTCGGCTGCACCCGCGCCTGGGCGCGCGCCGCCCGTCGCATGGCGGCACCGTGCCCGGCGAGTGATCAGTCGAGCAGGCGCCGCGCGATCACCTGCGCCTGAATCTCTGCCGCCCCTTCGAAGATGTTCAGGATCCGCGCGTCGCACAGGATGCGGCTGATCTGGTATTCCAGCGCGAACCCATTGCCGCCGTGAATCTGCAAGGCATTGTCGGCCGAGGCCCAGGCCACCCGCGCGCCCAGCAGCTTGGCCATCCCGGCCTCCAGATCGCAGCGCTTGTCGTGATCCTTCTGCCAGGCGCTGAAATAGGTCAGTTGCCGCGCCACCATGATCTCCACCGCCATCATGGCAAGCTTGCCCGACACGCGCGGAAACTCGATCAGCGCCTTGCCGAACTGCTTGCGGTCGGTGGCATACTGCATCCCGACCTCCAGCGCGTTCTGCGCCACCCCGATCGCCCGCGCCGCCGTCTGGATGCGCGCCGATTCAAAGGTCTGCATCAGCTGCTTGAAGCCCTGGCCCTCCACCCCGCCCAGCAGGTTCTCGCCCTTCACGGCAAAGCCGTCGAAGGCCAGTTCGTATTCCTTCATGCCGCGGTAGCCCAGCACCTCGATCTCGCCGCCGGTCATGCCGGGGGTCGGGAACGGCACCTCATCGGTGCCCGGCATCTTTTCGGCCAGGAACATGCTCAGCCCGCGGTAATCGCTGGTCTCGGGGTCGGTGCGCGCCAGCAGGGTCATCACATGGGTGCGGGCGGCATGTGTGATCCACGTCTTGTTGCCGGTCACCTCCCAGTCCTCGCCCACCTTCACCGCCCGGGTGCGCAAGGAGCCAAGATCCGACCCGGTGTTGGGCTCGGTGAACACGGCGGTCGGCAGGATCTCGGCGCTGGCGAGCTTGGGCAGCCATTGCGCCTTCTGCGCGTCCGTGCCGCCGCAGAGGATCAGTTCTACCGCAATCTCGCTGCGGGTGGCCAGCGAGCCGACCCCGATATAGCCGCGCGACAACTCCTCCGACACCACCACCATCGACGCCTTGGACAGCCCGAACCCGCCGAATTCTTCAGGAATAGTCAGACCGAACACGCCCATTTCCGCCAGCGCCTCGATGATCTCCATCGGGATCAGTTCGTCGCGCAGGTGCCAGCCATGGGCGAATGGCGCCACCTTCTCGTCGGCAAAGCGGCGGAACTGGTCGCGGATCATCTCCAGTTCCTCGTCCAGCCCCGAGGCGCCGAAGGTCGCGCGCCCGTGGTTGTCGCGCATCAGCTCCACCAGCCGGGTGCGGGCGGCAGCGGTATTGCCCCGGGCCATCAGAGCCTCCGCCGCCGCCCCGGGTTGGGCCGGGGGCAGGCCAAGGTCCTGCAAACGCGCAACCTCCCCCTGGCTCATCGCAATGCCGCCGCTGATCTGGCACAGGTATTCGCCATAGGCGATCTGCAGGATCAACGCCTCCATCTCGCCAAAGCGGCCCTCGGCCTCCAGCCGTCCGGCCCAGGCCCGCATCTGGCGCAGCGATTCCGTGTAGGTCGCCAGCCAGGCCAGCGCGTGGGCGGCAAACTGGTGTTCCTCCAGCGCCGCCGAGGAAATCCGCCCCGCCACCGTCACCCGGCCGCGCAAGCCTTCGCGCGCCTGCACGAACAGCGCCTCCACCTCCGGCAGGGCGGCTGCGGTCAGCCCCAGAAGATCCGCCATCACGGGCGATTGCCGGGTCGGCTGTCCATCATGGGCCATGGCGCGAGTCTCCAAATGCTGCGATTGCGAGATCAGATAGGGCCTTTGCAGGTGCAGCGCAACAAATATTCGTCCGGACATGGTCTTGCGACCGAAAGTGTCGCCAAGGAATTGAGGGTGCGCCGCACCCGCCCAAGGCATATAGCTTGAAAAACAACAGGGAACAGGCATGGATCTGGTGATGGCGGGGCTTTCCCCCGCGGCGTTCTGGGCGGCACTGGCAGTGACGCTGTTTTCCGGCTTCGTGAAGGGTGCGGTGGGGTTCGCCATGCCGATGATCATGATCTCGGCCTTCTCCAGCTTCCTGCCGCCCGAGGTGGCGCTGGCGGGCCTCATCCTGCCCACCCTTGTCACCAACATCAGCCAGGCCTTCCGTCAGGGCGCCGCGGCGGCCTGGGCGGCGGTGCGGACCTACTGGCGGATGATCACCGGCACCGTGGTGTTCATCATGGTCTCGGCGCAGTTCGTGCGCGACATCCCGCAAGACGTGTTCCTGCTGCTGCTCGGCCTGCCGATCACCGCCTTCGCCGCCCTGCAACTGGCGGGCCGCCAGCTGGCGCTGCGACTGGAACACCGCACCCGCGCCGAATGGGCGCTGGGGGTCGTGGGCGGGCTTTACGGCGGGCTGTCGGGGGTCTGGGGGCCGCCTGTGCTGGTTTACCTTCTGTCGATCGGGGCCGACAAACGCGAAAGCATCCGGGTGCAGGGCGTGATCTTCCTGATCGGCGCCACCGTGCTGCTGCTGGCCCACCTGCAATCGGGGGTGATGAACGCCGCGACCCTGCCGTTCTCGGCCGCGCTGGTGGTGCCAGCCATGGCGGGCCTGCTGATCGGCTACGCGGTGCAGGACCGCCTCGATCAGGCCCGCTTCCGGCGCTGGACGCAGGTGCTGCTGGTGCTGACCGGCCTCAACCTGATGCGCCGTGCACTGGGTCTCTGATCCTTGCCAGAAGGTTAATTCCTTCAAGAAAATCATTCATGATCAACATGATGACCGGAGTTTCACGCGTGAAATCCGGCCACACATTCACCTTTGCACAAATATCCCACAGGGTGAAAGGCGCCCGGAAAACAGTCCGGTGGACTGTTTTCAGCGGGGAACGCGTCGCCCGTGGCGTCGCCGGGGGGGTGTGAAACCCCCCGGTTCCGTCGGTTCAGCCGATCGCCGCCGCCTTCACGTCCGCGTCGATGTAGGGCACGTATTGCCCGAAGTTCTCGGCAAACATCCCCACCAGTTTCGCCGCCTGCCGGTCATAGGCCGCGGCATCCGCCCAGGTCGAGCGCGGGTCGAGCAGACCGGAATCCACGCCATGCACCGCCACCGGCACGTCAAAGCCGAAGTTCGGGTCGCGCCGGAAGGTGCCCCCTGCCAGCGACCCGTCCAGCGCCGCCGTAAGCAGCGCCCGCGTTGCCTTGATCGGCATCCGCCGGCCGGTCCCGTAGGCGCCGCCGGTCCAGCCGGTGTTGACCAGCCAGCAGGTCGCGCCATGCTTGGCGATCTTGGCCTGCAACAGCTTGCCATAGGCTTCCGGCCGCCGCGGCATGAAGGGCGCGCCGAAACAGGTGCTGAACGTCGGCTGCGGCTCGGTCACGCCCCGCTCGGTCCCCGCCACCTTCGAGGTGAAGCCGGACAGGAAGTGATACATCGCCTGCGCCGGGCTCAGCCGGGCAATCGGCGGCAGCACGCCGAAGGCGTCGCAGGTCAGCATGATCACGTTCTTCGGGTGCCCGCCCATCCCGGTCGCCGAGGCGTTCGAGATGTATTCCAGCGGATAGGCGCAGCGGGTGTTCGCGGTCAGGCTGTCGTCGTCGAAATCCAGAGCCAGCGTCTCGGGATCGAACACCATGTTTTCCACCACGGTCGCGAAGGTGTGGGTGGTGGCAAAGATCTCGGGTTCCGCCTCGGCGCTGAGGTTGATCGTCTTGGCATAGCAGCCGCCCTCGAAGTTGAACACGCCCTTGTCCGACCAGCCATGCTCGTCATCGCCGATCAGGGTGCGCGACGGGTCGGCCGACAGGGTGGTCTTGCCGGTGCCCGACAGGCCGAAGAACACGGCCGCATCGTCCGGATTCCCGATGGCGTGGTTGGCCGAGCAATGCATCGCCATCACGCCCTTGCCGGGCAGGATGTAGTTCAGCAGGGTGAACACCGACTTCTTGATCTCGCCCGCATAGGCGGTCTGCGCGATCAGGATCACCTTCTTGTCGAAGTTCAGCGCGATCACCGTGTCGGTGCGGCAGCCGTGACGGGCCGGGTCGGCCTTGAAGCTGGGGCAGTTGATGATCGTCCACTCCGGCACGAAGCTGTCAAGCTCCGCATGCGCGGGGCGGCGCAGCATGTGGCGGATGAACAGGCCATGCCAGGCAAGTTCCGTCACCACGCGCACATCGAGCCGGTGCTCGGGGTCGGCGCCGCCGAACAGGTCCTGCACGAAATAGTCGCGGCCCTGCATGTGGGCGAGCATGTCGGCGTGAAGGCGATCGAACGCCTCGGGTGCCATGGGGGCGTTGTTTTCCCACCAGACGGTGTCTTCGACCGACGGGCTGCGCACCACGAACTTGTCTTTCGGAGACCGTCCGGTGAACTGCCCGGTCGAGCACAGGAACGCCCCGCCGATGCCAAGCTTGCCCTCGCCGCGCAGCAGCGCCGCCTCGACCAGGGCCGGTTCGTTGAGGTTGTAGTGGACCGTCCCCAGTCCGGTTATGCCTTGATGGTCCAGCCGCTGTGCTGGGTTCACCCGTCCGATCGTCATGTGCAAGCTCCCGATGCCGTTCGCGCGGCATTATCGTCAGGTTCGAAATCGGCACCCTGGGCCAATAGGAATACCGGACAGTTCCGCAGGCGGTGCCGTCACGTTCCCTATAACATGTCGTTTCCGCGAAGGACTAGGACGCATTCGCGCAGTTAGCGCAACCAGATGGCGGTTTGGCGCCGCCATCGGCACGACTGCGGCAAATTAGTCAATTATTGGGACTTTCCGCGTTCCCTGTTGGGGTCTGGCCGGGTGATTCGCAGTTAAGTGTTGATTCTCGGGGGGGGAAACGGGATCATGTGGCAAAAATCGGGCAAAAATAGCAGTATAGGAAAACCACCCATGTCAAGGATCGCCCTTGTGGACGACGACAGGAACATCCTGACGTCGGTTTCGATGACTCTGGAAGCCGAGGGCTTCGAGGTGGAAACCTATAATGACGGCCAGTCTGCCCTTGACGCCTTCAACCGCCGCCTGCCCGACATGGCGGTGCTCGACATCAAGATGCCGCGGATGGACGGGATGGACCTGCTGCAGCGCCTGCGGCTGAGAACCCAGATGCCGATCATCTTCCTGACCTCGAAGGACGACGAGATCGACGAGGTGCTGGGGCTGCGCATGGGCGCGGACGACTATGTGAAGAAGCCCTTCTCGCAGCGGCTGCTGGTCGAGCGAATCCGGGCGCTGCTGCGCCGCCAGGACGCGATCGCCACCGGCGAGGTGGCGGTGACCGAAGAAACCAAGATCATGGAACGCGGCAACCTGCGGATGGACCCGCTGCGCCATTCGGTGGCGTGGAAGGGCAACGACGTGTCGCTGACCGTGACCGAATTCCTGCTGCTTCAGGCCCTGGCCCAGCGCCCCGGCTTCGTGAAAAGCCGTGATCAGCTGATGGACGTGGCCTATGACGACCAAGTTTACGTCGATGACCGCACCATCGACAGCCACATCAAGCGGCTGCGCAAGAAGATGCGCAGCGCCGATCCCGAGTTTTCCGCGATCGAAACGCTCTACGGCATCGGATACCGCTACAACGAGGAATGACGGCTGCCATGACCGTCCTGTCCCGCAGCAACGTCGATGATCCTGCCCGGCCGGGCCGCAGCGGCAACGTGCTGCTGGGCGAGGACTGGGAAACCCCCGATGCCCTGGCGGACCACGAACTGCGTGCCGGGCGCGGGCGGCGCGGGATCGTTGCGCTGAACCGCTCGCCGCTGGCGCGCAAGATCATCATCTTCAACATGATGGCGCTGGTCATCCTGGTGTCGGGCGTGCTGTTCCTGAACCCGTTCCGCGACAGCCTGGTGCTGCAGCGCGAACAGGGGCTGGTGACCGAGGTCGGCCTGATCGCCGACGTGTTCGAGGCGCGGATGCCCGGCACCGGCGCCGTCAACATGGCGGCGGGCGATGGCATCGACGTGGTCGAGACGCTGGCGCAGGTGGACCTGGGGCCG
Source organism: Paracoccaceae bacterium Fryx2 (assembly GCA_032334235.1). Lineage (NCBI taxonomy): Bacteria > Pseudomonadati > Pseudomonadota > Alphaproteobacteria > Rhodobacterales > Paracoccaceae > Paracoccaceae bacterium Fryx2. Next base: position 943,149 of record JAVSGI010000003.1, on the reverse strand, counting down.
GGGGTCGAGGTGTTCGTGTTCGACACCTACGGTGCGCTGCTGGCCACGGGCAGCGGCTCGCCGCGCTCCCTGCCGGGGCAGGCGCGGTCGACCATCATCACCAATTTCCTGAACCTGATCTGGGACGGCGTGTCGGGCGTGCTGTCGTCGGCAGAGCGCGAGGCGCCGGAGATCGACGCCGAGGGGCTGGCGCGCGACCTGTTTCCGGCAGCGCGGGCCGGAGAGACCAGCGTGAACACCGGGCGCCACCCCGACGGCGGGGCGCTTTTCTCGGTTGCCACGCCGATCTGGCGCGCGGGCGAGGTGCTGGGCGTCGTTGCGGTGACCAGCGCCGAGGGCGAGATCGACCGGCTGGTGCGCTATGAACGCGAGCAGGTGCTGCAGATGTTCGTGATTGCGCTGCTGGTGTCGATCGGGCTGAGCCTGGTGCTGGCCTCGACCATCGCCAACCCGCTGTCGGACCTTGCGGCGGCGGCGGAACTGGGGCGCGACCGCGATGCGCGCAAGATGGCCCCCGGGCGGGTGCGGATTCCAGACCTGACGGCGCGGCCCGACGAGATCGGGCGGCTGTCGGTGGCGATGCGCGGAATGGTGGCTGCGCTTTATGACCGCATTGATGCCAACGAGCAATTCGCGGCCGATGTGTCGCATGAAATCAAGAACCCGCTGGCCAGTCTGCGCTCTGCCGTCGGCACGATGCGGATCGCCAAGCGCGACGATCAACGCGAAAGGCTGCTGGAAGTGATCGAACATGACGTGCGCAGGCTGGATCGGCTGGTCAGCGACATCTCGAATGCCTCGCGGCTGGATTCCGAACTGGTCAAGGAAGAGGAGGAACCCTTCAACCTTCTGAAGACCCTGTCGAACCTGTCGGAGTATCTGGGCCAGCAGGCGGCCGAGAAGGGGGTGGAATTCATCACCGACCTGCCGCCCGAACCGATCATCATCCGCGGGCTGGAGGCGCGGCTGGCGCAGGTGTTCGTCAACCTCATCACCAACGCGGTGTCGTTCTGCGAGGAAGGCGACGCGGTGCGGGTCTGGGTGCGCAGGCGCGACAACCGCGTGCTGATCGTGGTCGAGGATACCGGGCCGGGCATCCCCGAGGCGGCGCTGACCAAGGTGTTCAAGCGGTTCTATTCCGAACGCCCGACCGGCGATTTCGGCAACCATTCGGGTCTGGGGCTGGCGATTTCCAAGCAGATCGTCGAGGCCCATGGCGGCGTGATCTGGGCCGAGAACATCCGCCCGACCCATGCCGACATCACCTCGGACCCGCTGGGCGCGCGCTTCGTGGTCGGCTTGCCGGTGTGATGCCGGCCGCCGGCAGCGAGCTGGTGGTTCATGCCAGTTGCGTGGCGCTGGAGGGGCGGGGGGTTCTGATCCTCGGCCCGTCGGGCAGCGGCAAGTCGGGCCTTGCGCTGCAACTGATGGCCTTTGGCGCGCGACTCGTGGCGGACGACCGCACCGTGCTGCGCCGCGACGGGGCGGGGCTGGTGGCCAGTTGTCCGGCGCCTCTGGTCGGGCTGATCGAGGCGCGGGGGGTGGGCCTGCTGCGCGCCGACCCGGTGGCAGAGGTGCCGTTGCATCTGGCGGTTGATCTGGGGCAGGCCGAGAGCGACCGATTGCCGCCGCGACGCAGCATTGTGATGCTGGACTGCGCGCTGGACCTTGTGCTGTCGGTCGATGGAGGCCATTTTCCTGCTGCGATCCTGCGCTATGTGCTCGCGGGACGCGAGGTGTGACGGAACAGCCCGAGATGACGACCGAAGTCCAGACACAGGAACACCGGCTGCTGCTGGTGACCGGCCCTTCCGGGGCGGGACGGTCCACCGCGATCAATGCGCTGGAGGATATGGGCTACGAGGTGATCGACAACCTGCCGCTGAGCCTTGTCCCGCGCCTGACCGACGGCCCGCCGCTGGGGCGGCCGATCGCGCTGGGGCTGGACGTGCGCAACCGCGATTTCGCCGCCTCGGCGCTGATCGAACTGATCGACGCGCTGACCCGCGACCCGCAGGTGGCGCTGGAGGTGCTGTATCTGGATTGTGCGCAGGGCGAGCTGATCCGCCGCTACGCCGAGACCCGCCGCCGCCACCCGCTGGCCCCGGCGGAAACGCCCGCCCAGGGCATCGAGCGCGAGATCGACCTGCTGGCGCCGGTGCGGGTGCGGGCCGACCATCTGATCGACACGTCCGACATGTCGCCTCACGACCTGAAGGCCGACATCGCGCGCTGGTTCGACCGGTCCAAGGCGGTGCGGCTGGCGGTTTCGGTGCAGTCTTTCAGCTACAAGCGCGGGGTGCCGCGCGGGGTGGACATGATCTTCGACTGCCGTTTCCTGCGCAACCCCTACTGGTCCGAGGCGCTGCGCGATCTGGACGGCCGCGACACGGCGGTGGCGTCCCATATCGCCGCCGACCCCCGCTTTGCGCCGTTCTTCGACAAGGTGAACGATCTCGTGCAGTTTCTGCTGCCGACGCAACTGGCCGAGGGCAAGGCGCATCTGTCGATCGGCTTTGGCTGCACCGGCGGGCAGCACAGATCGGTGGCCGTCGCCGAATTGTTGGGCAACGTGCTTGCGGAAGCGGGCTGGCCGGTGTCAAAAAGGCATCGGGAACTGGAACGCAGGGCGGCTGGCGCGTCTCCCGTCAAGGCAGGGTGATCGGGGCGTGATCGGCATCGTGATTGTGGCACATGGCGGCCTGGCGCGGGAATACCTTTCCGCGCTGGAACATGTGGTGGGCCCGCTGGCCGACATGGCGGCGATCGCGATCGAGGATGATCACGACCGCAGCGCCAAGCAGCAGGAAATCATCGCCGCGATCCGCAATGTGGACAGCGGGGCCGGCGTGGTGGTGGTAACGGATATGTTCGGGGGCTCGCCGTCGAACCTGTCGATGGCGGCCTGCTATGGCCGCGGCCCGGTGGTGATCTATGGCGCGAACCTGCCGATGCTGGTCAAGCTGGCGAAGTCGCGCGATCTTCCGCTGGCGGATGCGGTGGATCTGGCCAAGGAGGCCGGGCGCAAGTACATCAACAGTCTGGATCTTGGTGCGGGGGACCGGCTGGAATGAACGCGCGCTGTCTTGAGATCGTGAACGAGAAGGGCCTCCATGCCCGCGCATCGGCCAAGTTCGTCGAGGTGGTCGAACGACATGACGCCAATGCCGAGGTCACAAAGGACGGGATGAGCGTTTCGGGCGATTCGATCATGGGGCTTTTGATGTTGGCAGCCTCGCGCGGAACCTCTATTGAAGTCCGCACCAGCGGGGCCGACGCCGAGGCGCTGGCAGAGGCGCTTGCCGCATTGGTCGCCAACCGGTTCGGTGAAGACTACTGAAGCGGGAATCATAAAAGGCTGACGCTTCGTGACGGAACATACCCAGACCAGCCGCTTTTCCGACGAACCGGGGTTTCGCCCCTACGACATGCGCGACCTGTCATATTCCAGCACCTTTCCCGGGGTCTGGAACCAGCGCTTCATCCGCGTGCTGGAGTGGACGACCGGCAAGATCACCCTGCTGCGCCTTGTGCGCCAGTTCGAGGCCGGCGAGCGGGTGACCGGGCAGGCGTTCTGGGGCAAGGTGCTGCGGCTGATGGGCATTTCGGTGCAGACCCCGGCCGAGCAGATCGCGCGCATTCCGCCCACCGGGCCGCTGGTGGTGGTGTCGAACCATCCGCACGGGCTGGTCGATGGCATGGTGCTGGCCGAACTGGTGGGGCAGGTGCGGACCGACTACAAGATCCTGACGCGGTCGCTGCTGTCGGGCATCCGGGAGGTGTCGGAGTTCCTGATTCCCGTGCCCTTCCCGCATGAGGAAGACATGCTGGAACGCGGGCTCGACATGCGCCGCGAGGCTATGGCGCATCTGGCGGCGGGCGGCGTGATCGTGCTGTTTCCGGCGGGGGCGGTCGCGGCCTCGCCCGGCTGGTGGGGCCGGGCGGAGGAGCGGGAATGGAACCCGTTCACCGCCAAGATGATCCAGCGCAGCGGTGCCACGGTGCTGCCGGTGTATTTTCCGGGTCAGAATTCGCGGATGTACCAGATCGCCAACCAGCTTTCCAAGACAGTGCGGCAGGGCCTGCTGCTGCACGAGGTGGCCTATGCGCTGAACAAGCCGCAGGCGCCGGTGGTCGGCACCCCGATCGGGCGCGAGGAAACCCGGCCATGGGCCGACAACCCGCGCGGCTTCATGGCCTGGCTGCGCGAGCGCACGCTGGCGCTGGGTGATCAGCCCTGAAGCCTGTCGCCGCCCGGCAGGCACCAACCAGTGCCGAGCGCCGGTGGTCATGTGATTGCTGAGAAGACAACCACGCCCCATCCCTTCTCATTGGCCAAAATACCCCGGGGGTGCGGGGGCTGGCCCCCGCTTCCGCCACCGGTTCCCAGCCCCGGCGGTCGCTTTCCCGCATCGCGTCAGCGGGTCGGCACCGGGGTTTCGCCGCGGTAATCGTAGAATCCGCGCTGGGTCTTGCGGCCAAGCCATCCCGCCTCGACGTATTTGGTCAGCAGCGGGCAGGGGCGGTACTTGGTATCGGCCAGCCCGTCGTGCAGCACGTTCATGATCGCAAGGCAGGTATCCAGCCCGATGAAATCGGCCAGTTCCAGCGGCCCCATCGGGTGGTTGGCCCCCAGTTTAAGCGATTCGTCGATGGATTTCACCGAGCCCACGCCTTCATACAGCGTGTAGACCGCCTCGTTGATCATCGGCATCAGGATGCGGTTGACGATGAAGGCCGGGAAATCCTCGGCGCTGGCGGCGGTCTTGCCCAGCTTGCCCACCACGGCGAGCAGCGCGTCATAGGTCGGCCCGTCGGTGGCGATGCCCCGGATCAGCTCGACCAGCTGCATCACCGGCACCGGGTTCATGAAGTGGAAGCCCATGAACTTTTCCGGCCGGTCGGTGCGCGAGGCCAGCCGGGTGATCGAGATCGACGAGGTGTTCGAGGTCAGGATGGTGTGCGGCAGCAGGTGCGGCAGCAGCGCGTCGAAGATCTGCTGCTTGATGGTTTCGCGTTCGGTCGCGGCCTCGATGATCAGGTCGGTCTGGCCCAGGTCGGCCAGCACCTCGGTTGTGCGGATGCGCGCCATCGCGCCGGCCTTGTCTTCCGCCGAAACCTTGCCGCGCGCCACCTGCCGTTCGATGTTGCGGTCGATCAGCGCCACCGCCTTGGCCAGGCTGTCGGGGTTCACGTCGTTCAGCAGCACGTCATAACCCGCCAGCGCGAAGACATGCGCGATGCCGTTGCCCATCTGGCCCGCGCCGACGACGCCCACCGATTGAATTTCCATGTCGTGACCCCTGCGTTGCGTCGGCAGAACCATATGCGGCCCGCGGGCCGGGGCGCAAGTCCGGGAAGGCCGCAGCGGGGAAATGGGTAAAAATCGGCACGAATGCGCGATTTAGCTGTTTGGCAACGGCTTTGCGTCAGGCTGTGCCCCGGGTGAAGTGAATCTGGGTGGGTAACATGGCTTATGCGTATCCGGGCGGCGGGGCCCTGGATTATTTTCCATGCCGTTATGGCAAGTCGAAACTGCTGTTTCGCGGCCCCTGCCGCGATCTTGAGCGGCCGTATGTCGCGGTCCTGGGGGGGACGGAGACCTATGGCAAATTCGTGGTGGAACCCTATCCGGCGCTGGTGGAGGCGGCGACCGGGCTCCGCATGGTGAATCTGGGCTGCGTGAATGCGGGTCTGGATGTCTATGTGAACGAACCGGCCGTGACCGACATCGCGGTGAAGGCGCAGGTGACCGTCGTTCAGATCGTCGGGGCGCAGAATCTGTCGAACCGCTTCTACGCGGTGCATCCGCGCCGCAATGACCGGTTTCTGCGGGCCTCGCCGCTGTTGCGCAATCTGTATCGCGAGGTCGATTTCACCGAATTCCATTTCACGCGCCACATGCTGCAATCGTTGCAGTCGGTCTCGGCCGAACGATTCGAGACCGTCGCGGAAGAACTGCGCAGCGTGTGGGTGGCGCGGATGACGCTGCTGCTGGAGCGGCTGCCGGGGAAGTCGCTGCTGCTGTGGCTGGGGGCGCATCCGCCGGATGCACCGGGGCGGCGGGCGGAGCTGACGCGCGACCCGCTGCTGGTGGATGCCGGGATGATCGCGGCGGCCCGGGTCCATGCCAGCGCCTATCTGGAGGTGATCAGCAGCCCTGCTGCCCGCGCGGCGGGGACCGAAGGCATGGCCTTCGCCCCGCTGGACCGCCCTGCCGCCGCAGAGGTGCCGGGACCGGCCGTGCACCGCGAGGTGGCGCAGCGGTTGGGCGATGCGCTGTTGCAGATGCTGTAACGAAAACGGGCGCCCGCTGCGGGGCGCCCGGTCTGCCGATCCCGTGCGGGGTCAGAGCTTCTTGATCAGTTCCGGCACGGCGGTGAACAGGTCGGCCACAAGCCCGTAGTCGGCCACCTGGAAGATCGGCGCCTCTTCGTCCTTGTTGATCGCGACGATCACCTTGCTGTCCTTCATCCCGGCCAGATGCTGGATCGCGCCCGAGATGCCGACCGCGATGTAAAGGTTCGGCGCCACGACCTTGCCGGTCTGGCCCACCTGCCAGTCGTTCGGGGCATAGCCGCTGTCCACCGCGGCGCGGCTGGCACCGACGGCGGCACCCAGCTTGTCGGCGAGGCTGGCGATCAGTTCGAAGCTTTCTTCCGAACCCACGCCGCGCCCGCCCGACACCACGATGCCGGCGCTGGTCAGTTCGGGGCGGTCGGACGAGGCGACCTTGTCCTCGACCCAGGACGACAGGCCCTTGTCGCCCGCCGCCGCGATGCTTTCCACGGGGGCGGCAGCGCCCTTGGCCGCAGCCTCGAAGGTCGCGGTGCGGATCGTGGCGACCTTGGTCGCATCCGACGATTTCACCGTCTGCACGGCGTTGCCCGCGTAGATCGGGCGCTCGAACGTGTCGGCGTCGATGATGGCGGTGACATCGGTCATCACCATCACGTCGAGCAGGGCCGCCACGCGCGGCAGCACGTTCTTGGCGGCGGCGGTCGCCGGGGCCAGGATGTGGCTGTAGCCCGGCGCCAGCGACATCAGCAGGTCGGCCAGCGGTTCAGCCAGGCCGTTGCCATAGGCGGCATCGTCGGCCACCAGCACCTTCGACACGCCGACAAAGCCTGCCGCCTCGGCCGCGGCCGCAGCGACATCCGTGCCCGCCACCAGCAGTGTCACGTCGCCCAGTGCCTTGGCCGCAGTCAGCGCCTTGGCGGTGCTGTCGGCGCCCAGCGTGCCGCCGGTCACTTCGGCAATCAGAAGAACGGCCATCAGATCACCCCCGCTTCGTCTTTGAGTTTTGCAATCAGTTCATCGACCGACCCGACCCGGACGCCGGCCTTGCGGCCTGCCGGTTCGGCGGTCTTCACCACGGTCAGGCGCGGGGAGACATCGACGCCGTAGTCGGCGGCGGTCTTTTCCTCCAGCGGCTTCTTCTTGGCCTTCATGATGTTGGGCAGGCTGGCATAGCGCGGTTCGTTCAGCCGCAGATCGACGGTGACGATGGTCGGCATCTTCACCTTGATGGTCTGCATCCCGCCGTCAACCTCGCGGGTGATCAGCGCGTGATCGCCCTCGATGGCGAGTTCGGAACAGAAGGTGCCCTGCGACCAGCCCAGCAGCGCCGCCAGCATCTGGCCGGTGGCATTCATGTCGTTGTCGATCGCCTGCTTTCCGCAAAGCACGATGCCCGGCGCTTCGGCCTCGACCACCGCCTTCAGCAGCTTGGCCACGGCCAGCGGCTCGATGTCGGTTTGCGTGTCATCGGCGGCCAGGATCAGGATGGCGCGGTCCGCCCCCATCGCCAGCGCGGTGCGCAGGGTTTCCTGTGCCTGCTTGACGCCGATCGACACCACGATCACCTCGGTGGCAACGCCCTTTTCCCGCAGACGGATCGCCTCTTCCACCGCAATCTCGTCGAAGGGGTTCATCGACATCTTCACGTTGGCCAGATCGACCCCGGACCCGTCCGCCTTGACGCGAACCTTCACGTTGTAGTCGATCACCCGTTTGACAGGCACCAGAACCTTCATCCGCGCAAATCTCCTGTTGGGGGCCACGCCGGGGCGGGGCCAAAGCAAGCATTCCGTTGCGGTATTAGCCGGCCCGCGCCGGGGGCAACAGACCAAAACCGACAGGTACCGGCGGTGCGACGCCGCGTTTTTCGGGCCCGGGGCCTCAGCCCCGGGTCAGGCCGGGCACCCAGAGCACGTCGGCGCGGCCCTCGTCATTGGCGATGCGGCCCGCGACGAAGAACCAGTCCGACAGGCGGTTGAGGTATTTCACCGCCTCCTGGTTGACCGATTCCATCGTGGCCAGTTCGACCACCAGCCGTTCGGCGCGGCGGCTGACGGTGCGGCAGAGGTGCATCTGCGCGGCAAGCGGGCTGCCGCCGGGCAGGATGAAGCTGCGCAACGGGGCAAGGCGGGCGTTCATCGTGTCGATTTCCGCCTCCAGCCGCGCCACCTGCGGCGCGATGATGCGCAGGGGGGTGTAGCCCGCATCGGCGTCGCGTTCCATGTCGGGGCGGCAGAGGTCGGCGCCCAGATCGAACAGGTCGTTCTGGATGCGTTGCAGGGCCGCGTCCATCTCGCCGCCCGAATGCTGGCGGGCAAGGCCGACGCAGGCGTTGGTTTCATCGACCGTGCCATAGGCGTTGACCCGGGTCGAATGCTTGGCGACCCGCGCGCCATTGCCGAGCGCGGTTTCGCCCGCGTCGCCGGTCTTGGTGTAGATGCGGTTCAGAACGACCATCAGTTGCCCCCTTTGGACCGGGCCCAGGCGAAGCCCACGATCAGCAGCACCGCCAGCGCCTGCGCCGCGATGCGGTAGCGCATCAGGCGGTTGGAATGCTTGCGGTTGAACTCGCCGCCGCGCGCGAAGCCGCCGATGCCGATCAGCAGGATCACCAGCACCCCCAGAGAGGCGAAGGCGGCAACGATGAATAGCGGGTCCCTGAGCATGGCCTCTCCTGTCTTGCCGGTCTGATGTAGCAGGCTGCGCCCGAAAGGCGAACCCGGACTTTGGCACGGTCCGGGGCGGCGGGGCACGGAAATCTTCGTTGGAAGCCTGGAATGCCGCGCATCACCCCTTGCGGATCAGCCAGTCCAGCGCCGCAGTCGGCAGCACCCGGCGCGCGATGTTCATCACAATGGTAGGGGTGGTGACGAAATAGCGGGCCTTCGGGTTCGGATGCTCAAGCGCCAGGATCAGCCGGGCGGTGACCGCCGAGGCGGGCAGTTCGAACCGGTCCGGCCCGCGCGCGGTGTAAAGCCGGTCGAGCAGGCCGCGGTATTCGTCGGCGCGGGCCGAGGCGCGCCAGTCGATCCAGCGTTCGAAATGCGGGATCGCGTTGACGCGGATCGAGGAGGTGACGGGGCCGGGCTCGATCAGGATCACCCTGATGCCGGTGCCGTGCATTTCCAGACGCAGCACGTCGGTCAGCCCTTCCATCGCGAACTTGGTCGCGACATAGGCGCCGCGCCACTTCATCGCGACCAGCCCCAGCACCGAAGAGCAGTTGACGATCCGCCCGTGCCCCTGCGCCCGCATCAGCGGGATCACCCGGCGCGTCAGGTCGTGGTAGCCGAACAGGTTGGTCTCGAAGATCGCGCGCAGGGCGTCGCGCGGCAGGTCTTCCACCGCCCCCGGGCAGGCAAAGGCGCCGTTGTTGTAAAGCGCATCGAGCGTGCCGCCGGTGCGGGCCTGCACCTCGGCCACCGCCGCCGCGATGCTGGCCTCGTCGGCATAGTCGAGCACGAAGCTTTCCAGCCCTTCGGCGCGCAGCCTGTCGCAATCGGCCTGCTGGCGGCAGGTGGCGAACACGCGCCAGCCCCTTGCCTGCAGGCTCCGCGCCGCATCGAGGCCGATTCCCGAGGAACAGCCGGTGATCAGGATGCTGCGTCTGGTCATGGTCTCTCCCGCGCTGTTCGCCCGCTTGCTAGGGCTTTTGCGCGGCAGAGGCAAACGGATGGGTCAGTTGCCGGGGGCCGACTCGGGTGCCAGAAACCGGGTTGCGACAAAGCCTTCGATGCCGTCGCCCTCGATGCGGATGCGGGCCCAGCCGTCATCCTCGTGCCAGACCACCAGCGCGGCCTCGCCCCGGGTCAGCCTGCCGACCACCGCGTAATCGGTGGACGGGCCTTCCCGCACGTTCACCGCGCCTGCGGTGACATACCAGACCGGGGTGGCCGCGGCGGCCGGTGCGGGGGCGGGGGTTGCCACAAAGACGGGGGCCGGGATCTGGGGTGTCACCACTTGCGGCGACCGTGGCAGATAGGCTGCGGGAACCACGTCCTGCACCGCGTCCGGTGGTGCAACCGGCTGCGCTGCGGGAGCGTCCACAGCCGTGAGCAGTGCTGCCGCCAGACCGGGGCGCTGCTGCCCATAGTCACGCCCGCCGATCAGCAGGGTCAGGAACATCGTCACGCACAACAGGGCGGTAAGTCGCAGCATCGGGGCACCTGATTCACTCGGAATGATATTTCTTTACCATGACTTTCCTGTGCGTAGGCGGAAAATTGCGCAGGACCTTGCCTTTTGCGCCCCCAATATCGTCTGGACCGGCGAGCGCGGCCCGACTACACCACATCCATGACCGATACGCCTGAAGACCCCAAGATCGAGCCCGTACTGCTGTCGGAACCGCTGCGCCGCGCCATCGGCGAGCGTTATCTGACCTATGCGCTGTCCACCATCATGCACCGCGCGCTGCCCGATGCCCGTGACGGGCTGAAGCCGGTGCACCGTCGCATCCTCTACGCCATGCGCGAGCTGAAACTGTCACCGACCGGGGGCTTCCGCAAGTCGGCCAAGATTTCCGGCGACGTGATGGGCAACTACCACCCGCACGGTGACGTGGCGATCTATGACGCGATGGCCCGCCTCGCACAGGATTTCAACGTGCGCTACCCGCTGGTCGACGGGCAGGGCAACTTCGGCAACATCGACGGCGACAACCCTGCGGCCTCGCGCTACACCGAGGCCCGGCTGACGGCGATGGCCGAGGCCCTGATGGAAGGGCTGGCGGAAAACGCGGTCGACTTCCGCCCGAACTACGACGGCACGCTGGAAGAGCCGGTGGTGATGCCCGCCGCCTTTCCGCACCTGCTGGCCAACGGGTCGAGCGGCATCGCGGTCGGCATGGCGACCAACATCCCGCCGCACAACCTGCACGAACTGATCGACGCCTGCCAGGTGATGATCAAGTCGCCCGAGGTGCCGGACGCCGATCTGGTGGCGCTGGTGCCCGGCCCCGATTTCCCGACCGGCGGCGTGATCGTCGAGCCGCGCGCCAACATTCTTGAGGCCTACCGCACCGGGCGCGGCAGCTTCCGTCTGCGGGCAAGCTGGTCGGTCGAAGACCTCGGCCGGGGCATGTGGCAGATCGTGGTCACCGAGATTCCCTATCAGGTGCAGAAATCGCGGCTGATCGAGAAGCTGGCCGAGATAATCCAGACCAAGAAGGTGCCGCTGCTGGCCGACGTGCGCGACGAATCGGCCGATGACCTGCGCATCGTGCTGGAACCCCGGGTGAGGACCGTCGACCCCGACATGCTGATGGGGATGCTGTTCCGCAACTCCGATCTGGAGATCCGGTTCAGCCTGAACATGAACGTGCTGATCGACGGCCGCACGCCCAAGGTGTGCAGCCTGAAAGAGGTGCTGCGCGCCTTTCTCGATCACCGCCGCGACGTGCTGCAACGCCGCAGTCGCCACCGTCTGGCGAAGATCGACCACCGGCTGGAAATTCTGGAAGGCTTCATCATCGCCTTCCTGAATCTCGACCGGGTGATCGACATCATCCGTTATGACGAAGACCCCAAGCGCGCGCTGATGGCGCAGGACTGGGGTCGGCCGCAGCCGCGCGCCATGTCGGAAAAGGATTATGTCTCGCCCCCGCCCGGCGAGGGCGAGTTGTCCGAAGTGCAGACCGAGGCGATCCTGAACATGCGCCTGCGGTCGCTGCGGCGGCTGGAAGAACTTGAACTGATCCGCGAGCGCGACGACCTGATGCGCGAACGGGCGGAACTCGACGACCTGCTGGCCGACGACCGGCTGCAATGGAAGAAGATCGCCTCGGAACTGCGCGAGATCCAGAAGGCCTTCGGCAAGACCTCGACCCATGGCGCCCGCCGCACCCGCTTTGCCGACGCGACCGACGCCGAAGAGGTGCCCTACGAGGCGATGATCGAACGCGAGCCGATCACCGTGATCTGCTCGAAGATGGGCTGGATCCGGTCGATGAAGGGCCATGTCGCGCTGGATACCGAGGTCAAGTTCAAGGACGGCGACGAGGGCCGCTTCCTGTTCCACGCCGAAACCACCGACAAGATCCTGCTGGTCGGGTCGAACGGGCGCTTCTACACCCTGCTCGGCGCCAACCTGCCCGGCGGGCGCGGCATGGGCGAGCCGGTGCGCCTGATGGTCGATCTGCCCAACGAGGCGGAAATCGTCGATCTGATGATCTGGCGGCCGGGCGAGAAGTTCCTGATCGCCTCGACTGCCGGGGATGGCTTCGTGGTGGCCTCGGACGAGGTGGTGGCACAGACCCGGGCAGGCAAGGCGGTGCTGACGGTGCGCGACGCCGTGAAGACGGCGCTTTGCCGGGTGGTAAGGGGCGACCACGTCGCCGTGGTGGGCGACAACCGCAAGCTGCTGGTGTTCCCCCTGACCGACCTGCCCGAGATGGCCAAGGGCAAGGGCGTGCGCCTGCAACGCTACAAGGATGGCGGGCTGATCGACGCGATCACCTTCAACCTGGCGCAGGGTCTGACGTGGAAAGACCCGGCCGGGCGCACCCGGACCGAGGCCGACCTGACCGAATGGCTTGCCGCCCGCGCCACGGCCGGCCGCATGGCCCCGCGCGGCTTTCCTAGAGACAACCGCTTCACCTGACCCGGGGCCATCCCGCACAGGTGCTTCGGCAAACCCCTTTCGCCTTTCACATTGGCTCAAATATCCCGGGGGTCCGGGGGCTGGCCCCCGGCTTCCTGTGCGAAGGATCTGCGGTCTTGTCCTTGTGGCCGGCACCGGGGGCCAGCCCCCGGACCCCCGGGGTATTTGGACCAAAGAGAAACGGCAGCATTTTTCAGCAGTGTTCGACCGTCAGCCAGACGCCGCCTTCTGGGCGCAGGGTCAGGATCATCACCGGCCTCGGCGCGCGCCCCGGCACCGGCGCGAAACGGAAGCGGCCAAGCAGGGTGGCGAGGATGATCACTGCCTCCTGCAGGGCAAAATTCGCGCCGATGCAGATGCGGGGGCCGTCGCCGAACGGCAGGTAGGCGAAGCGGTCGATGGCCTTCGGGTCGGCGAAGCGTTTCGGGTCGAACCGGTCGGGGTCGGACCAGAGCAGGTGATGGCGGTGCAGCGCGTAGATCGGCAGCATCACGGTATCGCCGGGGCGGATTTCGGTGCCGCAGAGCGTGTCGTGTGCTCGGGCGGTGCGCGACAGGAAGCCTGCGGGCGGATAGAGGCGCAGCGCCTCGTCCACGATGCGGCGGGTCAGTGGCAGGGCGGCCATGTCGCCGGCCGTGGCGGCGCGGCTGCCCAGCACCGCCTTCGCCTCGGCGCGCGCCGCGTCCTGCACTGCCGGGTCGAAGGCGCAGAGGTAAAGCGCCCAGGCCAGCGTCAGCGCCGTGGTTTCATGCCCGGCCACGATGAAGGTCAGCAGGTTGTCGCGCAATTCGGCGGTGGTCATCTTTCGCCCCGACCGCGGGTCCTCGCCTGCCAGCAGCAGGTCGAGCAGGTCGGGCACCGGGCGCGCGCCGAGGCGGCGGCGGTCGTCGATCGCGGCATCGGCGGCGCGCTTCATGTCCTGCATCCCGCTGCCCGCGAACACCCGCGACGGGCGCGGCACCCACGAAGGCGCGCCCAGCATGTCCAGCAGCGAGACCTTCGCCATCTGGTTGATGTAGGTCTCGATGGCGCCATGCACCGCGGCGCGGTCGAAGCCCTCGCCATCCGAAAAGGTGACGTCCGAGATCACCTCGAAGGTTGCCGCCACCATTTCGTCGAACAGGTTTGCCGCGCGCGCGCCGCCGGGTCGCGCCACGCGGGCGAGCCTGTCGCTGGCGTTGCTTGCCGCCGCCGTCATCACCGGTGCCAGCGCGGCGATGTTGCGCTGCGAGAATGCAGGGGCGGCGGTGCGGCGCTGCCACAACCAGTCGGCACCTTCGGCTACGAACAGGCTGTCGCCGATGGCGGGTTCGAGGATCAGCCGGGTCACCACCGATTTCGGGTAGTCCTCGACCCTGTCGCGCAGGATGCGGCGAAGCGTCGCCGGGTCCATCACCATGTGCCAGCGTTTGCCCGACTGCCCGGAAACCAGCGGCAGGTGGGTGGCGCTTTGCGGAATCAGTTCCAGCACATTGCGCCGCGCCGCTTTCAGCGAGCCGAGCAGGCCCAGCGGTCGGGTGCCCAGCGGCACGCGGACGGGGTAGGGGAGGGGTTCGGTCATGGCGGTCTCCGGCGCGATGCCGGGAAGGTAGGGCGCCGGTCGGCGGCTGCCAGGTCGGCGTGGTTGCGCCGCGCGGGACAAGCCGCTATTGGACGGGAAGCGCCACGCCCGGCTGCCTCAGGAAAACCGTCATGATCCACACGCGCATTCTGGCCCTGTGCCTTGGCCTCGGGCTGCTGGCGGGCTGCGAGAACAACGACCTTGCCGAACCCACCGCCAACCTCGGCAATTTTGCCCTGGGGCTGAACATCGTCGTTGCCGACAATGTGCAGATGGTGCCGATCTCGCGCAAGGCCACGGTCGAGGAATGGGAGGCCGTGATGAAAAAGGCGGTCGATGCCCGGTTCGGCCGCTACGACGGCAGCAAGCTTTACAACATCGGCATCTCGGTCGACGGCTATGCGCTGGCGCCTCCGGGGATTCCGGTGGTGGCGGCGCCGAAGTCGGTGCTGGTGATCACCGCCAACATCTGGGACGACGCGGCGCAGCTGAAGCTGAACCCCGAGGGCAAGCAGCTTACCGTGTTCGAAAGCCTGTCGGGGGAATCGGTGATCGGCACCGGAATCACCCGCACCAAGGCGCAGCAGATGGAGGCCCTGTCCTACAACGCCGTGAAGTCGGTGGAGCTGTGGCTGTTGCAGAA
The DNA here is from genome assembly GCA_032334235.1 of Paracoccaceae bacterium Fryx2. Classification (NCBI taxonomy): domain Bacteria; kingdom Pseudomonadati; phylum Pseudomonadota; class Alphaproteobacteria; order Rhodobacterales; family Paracoccaceae; species Paracoccaceae bacterium Fryx2. The sequence continues at coordinate 928,045 of JAVSGI010000003.1, read as the reverse complement.
CCCCGAATGGTTCGGCCTGCCGCCCACCCCCAGCGCCAGCGCCGGACCCGCGCCGACGGTGGTTTCCGGGCCACGCACGGCACCCGCAGTGCAACCTGCCCCGGCGCCGCTGGTCGTACCGGCCAACTGAGGCTTGATTTCCCCGTCTTTCATGGCTAAGTGCCGCGCGGTGTAGTTCGAGGCCCTGTTTCGGGGCCCCCCAAATCCGCGAGGCGCCGCTATGGCAAAGGCAAAGTTTGAACGCAACAAACCGCACGTCAACATCGGCACGATCGGCCACGTTGACCACGGCAAGACGACGCTGACGGCGGCGATCACCAAGTATTTCGGCGAGTTCAAGGCCTACGACCAGATCGACGGCGCGCCGGAAGAGCGGGCGCGCGGGATCACGATCTCGACCGCGCATGTGGAATACGAGACCGAGAACCGCCACTACGCCCACGTCGACTGCCCCGGCCACGCCGACTATGTGAAGAACATGATCACCGGCGCGGCGCAGATGGACGGCGCGATCCTGGTGGTTGCGGCCTCGGACGGCCCGATGCCGCAGACGCGCGAGCACATCCTGCTCGGCCGTCAGGTCGGCATTCCCTACATGGTCGTCTACATGAACAAGATCGACCTCGTCGATGACGAGGAACTGATCGAACTGGTCGAGATGGAAATCCGCGAACTGCTGTCGTCCTACGAATACCCGGGCGACGACATTCCGATCATCAAGGGCTCGGCCCACCAGGCGATGATCGGCATGCGCAAGGACATCGGCGAGGACTCGGTCCGCGCGCTGATGAAGGCGGTCGACGAGTATATCCCGACCCCGGCGCGTGCGGTTGACCAGCCGTTCCTGATGCCGGTCGAGGACGTGTTCTCGATCTCGGGCCGCGGCACGGTTGCCACCGGCCGGATCGAGCGCGGCATCGTCAAGGTTGGCGAGGAAGTCGAGATCGTCGGCATTCGCCCGAACAAGAAGACGGTCTGCACCGGCGTCGAGATGTTCCGCAAGCTCTTGGACCAGGGCCAGGCGGGCGACAACGTCGGCCTGCTGCTGCGCGGCGTCGACCGCGAGGGCATCGAGCGCGGGCAGGTGCTGTGCAAGCCCGGCTCGGTGAAGCCGCACACCAAGTTCGAAGCCGAAGCCTACATCCTGACCAAGGAAGAGGGCGGCCGCCACACGCCGTTCTTCGCCAACTACCGCCCGCAGTTCTACTTCCGCACCACCGACGTGACCGGCACCGTGCAACTGCCGGAAGGCACCGAAATGGTGATGCCGGGCGACAACCTGAAGTTCAACGTGGAACTGATCCAGCCGATCGCCATGGAAGAAAAACTGCGCTTCGCCATCCGTGAAGGCGGCCGCACCGTCGGTGCAGGCGTCGTCTCGAAAATCATCGCCTGACACCGGCGACAGACGGTCAGGGCGCGCGGGGGCAACCTCGCGCGCCTTCCTCTTTTCTGCCGGTGCGGCTTGCGCCAGGCTGGTCCGATATCCGATGGAGGCCACAATGGTGAACTTTCCGTTCTGATTTTCCCGAAACCGGAACCGGAGACTCCCATGACCTTCCTGAATCCCGCCCTGCGGCATCCGATGCGCTTTGCCGATGGCAGCGAAAACCGCTGCATCGTGCATCTGAACCGGGTGATCGACCATCCGAACATCATGGTCGGCGACCACAGCTATGCCAATGACTTCGACCCGCCCGACGACTGGGCGGCGCGGCTGGCGCCCTACACCTATCCCGGCGCGCCGGAGCGGTTGAAGCTCGGCCGCTTTTGCCAGATTGCCCATGGCGTGCGCTTCATCACCGCTTCGGCCAATCACGCGACGGGCGGGCTTTCGACCTATCCTTTCGCGATCTTCGACCCCGCCGCGCTGGAGCCGTTCAAGGTCGGCTTCACCGATCTGCCCGATACGGGGATCGGCCACGATGTCTGGATCGGCCACGGCGCGCTGATTCTGCCCGGCGCGCGGCTGGGGCATGGCGTGATTGTCGGGGCGGGGGCCGTGGTGGGGGGGCGACGTGCCCGACTATGCCATTGTCGCGGGCAATCCGGCCCGGGTGATCCGGCTGCGGTTCGCGCCCGGGGTGATCGCGCGGCTTCTGGCGCTGGCGTGGTGGCACTGGCCGACCGAACGGATTGCAGCGCGGCTGGACGCCATTGCCGCCGCCGACATTGCCGCGATGGAGACCTGAGGTCGCAATCGACGGGCGGGCAAAACTTGGGCCTTGATTTCGCCGCGCGGGTGCAATACCTCGCGGGAAGGCACAGGAGTTTAGCTCAGTTGGTAGAGCATCGGTCTCCAAAACCGAGGGTCGTGGGTTCGAGTCCCCCAACTCCTGCCAAGCCTTTCCGTCAGATGCGCAATGCGGGCCGCGGTGGCTGCCGGGCTTGATTCCGGCCGAGAAAGCACGTATCTGCCCCCGAACGAACGAGATGTCAGGACGAGACGATGGCAAAGGCGAACCCCCTCCAGTTCATCCAGCAGACGCGCGGCGAAATCGCCAAGGTGATCTGGCCGTCGCGGCGGGAAGTGGTTCTGACCACCATCATGGTGTTCATCATGGCCGCGCTGACCGCCACGTTCTTTTCGCTGGTGGATCTGGCGATCCGCAGCGGGCTGAGCGCCGTGCTGAACAGCTTCGGCTGACGGCCGCCGCCTTTTCGCTTGAATTTGCGAGGGCGGACCTGTATCCGGGCCTCTCATTGACGGGAACAGGCGTGCAGCGATTCGGTTGCGCGCTGTTTTTTGTTCCGGAAACTTGCGGATAAACCGCTGGAAAAAGACAAGCTCCGGGGGATGTGCCTCTGGATGGAAAGGTGACTGAGGCATGGCCAAGCGGTGGTATTCGGTGAGCGTTCTCTCGAACTTCGAGAAGAAGATCGCCGAGCAGATCAAGCAGGCCGTGGCCGATGCCGGGCTCGAGGACGAGATCGAAGAGGTCATGGTTCCGACCGAGGAAGTGATCGAGGTCCGCCGCGGCAAGAAGGTCACGTCCGAGCGCCGTTTCATGCCGGGCTATGTGCTGGTGCGCATGGAAATGAGCAGCCGCGGCTATCACCTGATTTCGTCGATCAACCGCGTCACGGGATTTCTTGGTCCGCAGGGCAAGCCGATGCCGATGCGCGACGCCGAGGTGAACGCTATCCTGAACCGTGTCGAGGAAGGGCTTGAAGCGCCCCGCAACCTGATCCGGTTCGAGATCGGCGAGCTGGTGCAGGTCACCGACGGCCCGTTCGAGGGCTTTTCGGGCATGGTGGAAGATGTGGACGAAGACCACAGCCGCCTGAAGGTGACCGTGTCGATCTTCGGCCGGGCGACCCCGGTCGAACTGGAATTCACGCAGGTGTCGAAAAACACCTGACGTGCATCGCGTGGGAGGCGAGCGTGGCCGCAAGGCCATGACGGACCGGACCACTAAACCTGATCCCGGATACGCGGGGTCTCCGCAAGTCGCGGAACAACGGTGAAAAGAGGAGAGGCCACATGGCCAAGAAAGTCATCGGCAGCCTGAAGCTGCAAGTCAAGGCGGCGCAAGCCAACCCGTCGCCGCCGGTCGGCCCGGCCCTGGGCCAGCGCGGCCTGAACATCATGGCCTTCGTGAAGGAATTCAACGCGAAGACCGCCGACCTTGAACCCGGCACGCCCACGCCGGTGATCATCACCTATTACCAGGACAAGTCGTTCAGCCTGGAATTCAAGACGGCGCCTGCTTCGTTCATGCTGAAGAAGGCCGCGGGCCTGCCGCAGGTCGGCAAGCGCAACCGCGCCAAGGGGTCGGTCAAGCCGGGGCATACTGTTGCCGGTTCGGTCACCGTGGCGCAGATCCGCGCCATTGCCGAAGCCAAGATGAAGGATCTGAACGCCACCTCGATCGAGGCCGCGATGCAGACCATTCTGGGCTCGGCGAGATCCTGCGGTATCGAGGTCAAGGGGTAAGTCATGGCAAAGCTTGGAAAACGTACCCGCGTCGCGCGGGAAGCCTTTGTCGCCAAAGACCTGATCTCGGTCGAGGCTGCTGTGGCGCTGATCAAGAAGGCGGCTTCGGCCAAGTTCGACGAGACGCTGGAAATCGCGATGAACCTCGGGGTTGACCCGCGTCACGCCGACCAGATGGTGCGTGGCGTGGTCACCCTGCCGAACGGCACGGGCAAGACGGTTCGCGTCGCGGTCTTTGCACGCGGCCTGAAGGCTGACGAGGCCAAGAAGGCCGGGGCCGACATCGTTGGCGCCGAAGACCTGATGGAAGCCATCCAGGGCGGCAAGATCGAGTTCGACCGTTGCATCGCAACGCCGGACATGATGCCGCTGGTCGGCCGTCTGGGCAAGATTCTCGGGCCGCGCAACCTGATGCCGAACCCCAAGGTCGGGACCGTGACGATGGACGTGGCGGGCGCCGTGGGCAATGCCAAGGGCGGCGAAGTGCAGTTCAAGGTCGAGAAGG